>JANMON010000289.1:0-4695 GCA_031369265.1 Gemmatimonadaceae bacterium
CAGATGTTGCCCTGCATCGCAGCGTCGATGTCGGCGTCACTCGGATTGGCGTTGCGATCCAGCAGCGCGGCGGCCGACATCAGTTGCCCGCTCTGGCAGTAGCCACACTGCGGCACCTGCCCCTCCACCCACGCCTGCTGCAGCGCGTGCGTGCTGTCGGGCGACAGCCCCTCCACGGTGGTGACCTTCTTCGTGCCCACCGCCGACAGTGGCGTGGCGCAGGAGCGGACCGGCTGCCCGTCGAGATGCACCGTGCAGGCCCCGCACTGCGCGATGCCGCACCCGAACTTGGTGCCGGTGAGCCCGACGATTTCGCGGAGCACCCAGAGCAGCGGGGTGGATGGGTCGGCCGCAACCTCGCGTGCCGTACCGTTGATGGTGATCGATGCCATCGTGATCTCTCTCCTCTGGTTTGCCTGATCGACACGCGTGGAACGCCGGCCTACTGTCCCGGGACGACCCGACGCGTTCGGGCCACCCGTCAAACTTGGGACGCTGCACACGACTTTGCTTGTACGCCAACCAGCGTCCCGCCTCCTGCCGCCACGATCCCTCACCGCCATGGCCATCCATTCCGAATTGCACAGGACCGAACACATCGGCTGGCTGCGCGCGGCCGTGCTTGGCGCGAATGACGGCCTGATCTCGACCAGCAGCCTGGTGGTCGGCGTGGCGGCAGCGCAGAGCGAACGTGCGCCGGTGCTGCTGGCGGCGGCGGCAGGGCTGGTGGCTGGCGCCCTCTCGATGGCGGCCGGTGAGTACGTCTCGGTGAGTTCGCAGTCGGATACCGAACAGGCGGACATGGCGCGCGAACGACGCGAGCTGCACGACGATCCCGAGTCCGAGCGAGCCGAGTTGGCGGCGATCTACGAAACGCGCGGCCTCACACCGGCTCTGGCATTGGAGGTCGCCGATCAACCGATGGCGAAGGATGCGTTCGCGGCGCACGCACGGGATGAACTCGGCCTCTCCGACCTGACCCGCGCGCGGCCGATCCAGGCCGCCCTGTCATCGGCGGCGGCCTTCGCCATCGGTGCGGCGCCGCCGGTGCTGCTGGTGTTGCTGCTGCCGCTGCCACGGGTGTCGATGGCCGTGACGGCGGTGACGATGCTGCTGCTGATCGGGCTTGGCGCACTGGCGGCGAAGCTCGGGGGCGCGCCACTGCTGCGCGGTGCGATTCGCGTCACGTTCTGGGGTGCGGTGGCGATGGCGGCGACCGCGCTGGTGGGACGGCTCTTCGGTACCGTCGTTTAGCATTCGACGTCCCGCCCAGCCATTCCTCCCGCCTGCACTCGAATGCGACATCGAACGACCCGCCGATCCCGGTGTCATGCCGCGGTGACGGCAATGGCGCTCGCCGGAAGCCTGCTGGCGACCGCCCTCTCGGCAACCGACGTGCAGGCGCAGCGACGAGTCAGCGCTCCCGCGCCGGCGGACCTGATCCTCACCGGCGGCAAGGTCTTCACCGCCGACTCGACCAAACCCTGGGCCACCGCCATCGCGATCCGCGGTGATCGCGTGCTGGCTGTGGGGTCGGACAGTGCGATCGGCGCGCTGGCTGCGGCTAGCACCCGGCGCATCGCGCTCGGTGGACGGGTGGTGGTGCCGGGGTTCAACGATGCACATACCCATGTGGGTCCGGGCACCGCCGGTGCCTTCTTCGCGACCGGCACCAATCCGCAACCCGATCCGCCGTTCAGTGTGGTGCTCGACTCGGTGCGGGCGACGGCGAACCACACGCCACCGGGCACCTGGATCATGACCTCAGTGGCCGAACGGGTGCTGGGTGACCCGATGGCGCGACGTGCGGCGCTGGATCAGGTGGCGCCGAGGCATCCGGTCAGCCTTACCGGCTGGTCGGGGCATGGCATGATCATGAACACCGCCGCGCTGATCGCTGCCGGCATCGACACGCTTCACGATCCGGTTGGCGGCTGGCTGGAGCGCGACGCCGCCAGTCGAGTGACCGGTCGGATCGACGAGTATGCACTGTATGGCGCGGGCCACCGGCAGAGCATGGCGCGCGGCAATGGCCCCGCCATCAACGAATTCCGCAATTTCGCCACCGAGGCGGCGAGCTTCGGGATCACCAGTGCCCAGAACATGAGCACCAACCTCTCGCCCGCGCAGCTGACGGCGATCGAATCGGCAGGCATCCTGAAGGTGCGGCACCAGCTGATTCCGTTCGAGCAGACGCGCGTCGGAAAACGCGATGCGATCTGGAACACCGCACGGAGTAGTGTCCCACTCTCGACCATCGCGGGGGTGAAGTGGGTGCTGGACGGCACACCGGTGGAGCGGCTGGCGCTGATGCGCGAACCCTACGCCGACAAGCCGGGCTGGTACGGCCGCGCCAACTTCTCGCAGGATACGCTGCGCGAGATGTTGCGCGATGCGCTGCGTCGCAAGCAGCAGCCGATGCTGCATGCCGTCGGTGACAGCACCATCGCGCTGCTTTTCAGCGCCATGCGCAGTGTGGCCCCCGATTCCACCTGGCGCCGCATCCGTCCGCGCATCGAACATGGCGACAACCTGATGCCCGACCAGTTCGCGGCAGCGAAGGCACTCGGCATCGTGGTGGTGCAGAATCCGACACACCTCTCGATCGTCTTCCGCGGCAACCGCTGGAGCGACAGCCGTGCGGCGAAGTCGGAGCTGCTGCGCGGGATCCTGGAGGCCGGGATTCCCCTCGCCATCGGCAGTGATGGCCCGATGAACGTGGGCCTGAACCTGATGTTCGCCACGCTCAACCCCGCCAATCCCGCGCATGCGCTGACGCGCGAGCAGGCGGTGATCGCCTACACGCGGACAGCGGCGTATGCGCAGCACGCCGAACGCCAGAAAGGCACGCTGGCTCCCGGCATGCTGGCCGACCTGGCGGTGTTGTCGCAGGACATCTTCACCGTGGCGCCGCAGGCGCTGCCTGGGACGACCAGTGTGTTGACGATGGTGGGGGGGCGGGTCACGCGGGATTTGATGCGCGATGGAGCTAAGCCATAAATCCGGGCCGAGATCAACGTTTCGACACGAAACGCTTCGACCAGATTCAGTGCCGCGCTTCTAACCGTGCCCCCATCAAGCCCCGCTCTAGCGGGGTAAATGGGTCAGTCGAGCGAGCACACGTCGCACTGGCGAGATGCAGCGCGGGTCGAATGCATTGGCTTCTTACACTTTTGCTGCAGTCGAACGCGACTTGATTCGTTTTGGCAACCAAGCGCGCAGCGATGCGTTTGGCGCAAAGCAATGCGGGACGTCGCATGACGCACGGAGCTAGCGAACCGAAACGGCGAGCGTCAGGTGTCACGCCCGCCGGATCGGTTTGCCGAGATTTCACTTCTATTCCGTACGCACTAGTTCCGCGTGGCGGTACACTCTTCCGCCAGTACGTCTGTAACAGTTACCGCCAGACACGTGCCACAGCGATTCGATCACTGAACAACCACAGGATGATATCCTGAGCCGATGAACCGCGTTGCTGAGCCGTCACGTTTGGTAGCAAATAATTCGAACGGCTGCGTACCGTTTATAGGAGCTGTCGTGCGTGCATACAACACCTCAGAACCATTACGACTCCAAGCAGGTACCTGCCCAGTCAAGAATGAACGGTCAGCAGGATCACAAGGGAGCGAACGTTCCGAACCTCCCGACACTGAAACAAAGAACACTGAGCCAAACGGACAGTTCTCAGAAGTTGCAATGAAGGCAATCTCGGCACCATCGGGCGACACTGCATTTCCACCTTGTATCTGTCGCCCAGGAGCGCGTACCATGGTACGACCAGTGCCAGTGACACCAATTGTCCAAATACTGAAGTCGGGAGCATCGACGTAAGTAACGGCGTAACCACCCGGCAGCCAGCGCAACGTCCCCGGGGCGATATTGGCGCCAATTCCGGCCAACGAAGCCAACCCAGAGCCGTCAGCATTGATCCGATATACTGCGGTGCGGTTGGTGACCACGTTATTGACGTTCCAATCCTCTGCCCTCAAAAAGGCCAGCGTGCCGTCAATGGGCGACCACCGCACTTCATTCACGTAATTTCTCGAGCCACCGAATGCATCCGGTGGTGGCGGCTCAAATAGGGTAATTTGCCGGAGATCAGTTCCGTCAGCTCTGATCGTAAAAACCTCTCTTGAATAGCGAAGAGATCCACCGAACTCTTGCTGAAAGAGACCAACGAATGCGAGTCGTGTGCCATCAGGAGACCAACTCAGCGAGGCATAGCCTCCGAGCGAAAGGCCTGACGGCACTATTATTTGTTCTCCGCTTCCGTCAATCCCGACGATATGAATGCGACCTAGATCACCGATAAATGCCACTCGACTGCCATCGCGTGAAACAACTGCAGGCTCAGCGTCACGCACGGCCGAGGAACTGAGTTGATACGGCGCAATGCATCCATCGACTCGTCCCGCGAATACTCTTGGCGCAAGCGTGTAAGCTGGAGGCTGGTAGCGCGCGTAAAAGACAAGATCCGCTTTGATGGGCGTGACGCGCACATGTGCATTGCCTTGGATGCCCTCGAAAGCTGCAGTCACGGTCGTGCATCCCCCCATCACGCCAGTCAGCAAGCCGCTGGAATTCACCGTTGCCGTGCTCTGGTTCTTACTACTCCATGACACAGGAGCACTGATGACATTGCCTCCGAGGTCACGAATGATGGCGGAAAGTTGACGGAAAGAGCCGAGGTCGACC
>JANMON010000290.1:0-1534 GCA_031369265.1 Gemmatimonadaceae bacterium
CGGGTGGGCGTCGGTCTGCGCGTTCCGCAAATGGGAGGCGCGACTTGCGTCAGCCGATGATGACCAGATCGTGCATCTGCTGGCGGTGCGTCTGGCGTGGGAGCTGTTGCTGCTGCGTCTCCGCACGTCGTCGACGACGTCGGACGCATGGCGTGAGGCGAAATCCGGCTGGGCCGCCGCATCGTGGATGGTGCAACGCGCACAGCGCGATGACTGGCTGCTGCAGCGTGCCTGCGAGATCGCGTACCAAACGCACGTGACAGGCGCGCTAACGGCCTCGATGCCGGCAGGAAACGCCACGCCGTCGCAGTTGACCGCGCAGGCCGTGTTCTGCATCGATGTGCGCTCCGAGGTGTTCCGCCGCTCCCTCGAGCGCGTCGCACCGTCGGTACGGACGCTCGGCTTTGCCGGCTTCTTCGGCCTTCCCATCGCCTACCAGCCTCTCAGCGGTCCCGCGCGCGCGCAGCTGCCTGGCCTGCTGTCGCCCGCGCTGATCGTCGAGGATGCGGGAACCGGACGGATTGCAGCCACCGATGCCGTACGCCGGTCGCTTGGCGACGGTGCATCGTGGAAGTCGCTCGGTGCGACGGCAGCGTCGGCGTTCTCATTCGTCGAAGCCACCGGCATCGCTGCGGCGATGAAACTCGTACGCGATGGATTCGGACTCGGCTCCGCCACCGGCGATTCGTTGCGCTCGTCTACCGCATCACACGCTGCGCTGCGCCCTGAACTCGTACGCCGTGCTGACGGCAGTACCGTACCGCTGGAGGCGCGCGTTGCGCTGGCCGCCGGCATTCTCGGTGCGATGAGCCTGAAGGGCGGCCACGCGCCGGTGCTGGCGCTGATCGGTCACGGCGCATCGACCGAGAACAATCCCCTTGCCGCTGGTCTGCATTGTGGTGCCTGTGGTGGCCAGACCGGCGAGGTCAACGCGCGTGCACTCGCTGCGCTGCTCAATGATGCCGAGGTGCGCGCAGGTCTCGTCGCGGCTGGCATCGACCTCGGTGACACGATCGTCGTCGGCGGCCTGCACGACACCACCACCGACGAGGTCACGCTCTACGATCTCGATCGCGTCCCGGCGTCGCTCACACCGCTGGTCGATGCGTTGCGTGCGCAGTTCGCCGCCGCGGGGGCGGGAGCTCGCCGTGAGCGAGCCCAGTCGCTCGGTCTCGCGGGCGTTCCCGACGAGGCGCTCGAGCGCTCCGTTCGTCATCGCTCGCGCGATTGGGCCGAGGTGCGTCCCGAGTGGGGGCTTGCCGGCAATGCCGCGTTCATCGTTGCGCCACGCTCGCGCACCGCATCGATCGACCTCCAGGGTCGGTCATTCCTCCATGATTACGACTGGCGGCAGGACACGACGTTCGGGGTGCTCGAGCTGATCCTCACCGCGCCGATGGTCGTGACACACTGGATCAACCTCCAGTACTACGCCTCGGTGGTGGACCCGCTCCGCTACGGCAGCGGCAACAAGGTGCTGCACAACGTCGTGGGTGGCCGCATCGGCGTGATGGAGGGCGCTGGCGGCGACCTC
>JANMON010000230.1:0-6735 GCA_031369265.1 Gemmatimonadaceae bacterium
TACCTGCTCACGATCAGCACGATTTCACGGCTCTTCGTGTTCGCACTGACGATCATCGCGCTGCCCATGTTCCGGCGTCGCAGCGACATACCGCCGGCGCTGTTCGCACTGCCCGGTGGGCTGGCCATTCCCGGCATCGCGCTGGCGCTGATCACCTGGTTGCTGCTGAATACGTCATGGAAGGAAACGCGCGACGTGCTGATCGCCACGGCGGTCGGTGCCCTGCTCTACCTCGTCGGTCGCGCCGTGCAGCGCGGTCGTGAGAACCGTCCTGCGACCGCGTGACGCGTCGCGCCCGTCGTTCCCTGCCCTCCCGGACCACCGCATGAACCGCCGCGACTTCCTGCAGTACTCTGCCGTCCTCGGCTCCTCGCCGCTGCTATTGCGGACGACACACGGAGGCACGGTCGGCACGGGCGCGCCGCTGCACGTCAACGGCGAGCGACTCAACGGATGGTTGACCGCCTTCGACAGCATCGGGCGCACGGCAGGCGGCATCAATCGCACCGCCTATTCCGAGGCCGACCTGGCCGGCCGCGCATTCACGCTGGACCTGTTCCGCCAGGCGGGGCTGTCGCCACGACTCGACGCCGGCGGCAACATCTTCGGCCGCGTCGCCGGAAGCCAGGATTCGCTGCCGCCGATCCTGATCGGTTCGCACGTCGATTCCGTCACCAACGGCGGCAACTTCGACGGGCCGGTCGGGACCTTCGGTGCGATCGAGGTGGCGCGCACGCTGCGCGATCGCAAGGTGCGGCTGCGGCATCCGGTGGAGGTGGTCTGCTTCCAGAACGAGGAAGGCGGCACCATCGGCAGCAAGGTGGCAACCGGACTCCTCAAGGCAGCGGAGCTCGACAACGTCGCACGCTCCGGCAAGACGATCCGCGATGGCATCGCGCTCATCGGTGGCGACGTGTCGCGCCTCGCGACAGCGGCGCGGAAGCGGGGTGACATCGCCTGCTACATCGAGTTGCACATCGAGCAGGGTGGCTTGCTGGAGAAGGCGGGTCGGCAGATCGGCGTGGTGGAAGGCATCGTCGGGCTGCGCTGGTCGGAGGTGACCATCACCGGCATGTCGAACCACGCCGGCGCGACGCCCATGGACCAGCGGCAGGACGCGATGCTGGCCGCCGCGAAGTTCACCATCGCCGTCAATGACGCCGTGCGCGGCGAGCCGGGGCGTCAGGTGGCCACCGTCGGTCGCGTCAACGTCACGCCCAACACCACCAACGTGATCCCCGGCGAAGTGGTGCTGACAGTGGACCTCCGTGATCTCGACGCCGCGAAGATAACGCGCTTCCAGGCCACCTTCGAAGCACTCGGCCAGTCCATCGGGATTGCCACCAGCACCAGTTTTCGCTTTCGCGAACTGGTGAGCAGCGTGCCGGCCGTTGCCGACGCGCAGGTCATGAACTGGATCGAAGGCAGCGCCAGGGCGTTGTCACTCACCTCGCAGCGCATGCCAAGTGGCGCCGGGCATGACGCACAGGAGATGGCACACATCGCGCCGATGGGCATGATCTTCATTCCCAGCGTTGGCGGGATCAGTCATTCGCCGAAGGAGTTTTCGCGCGCCGCCGACATCACCAACGGCGCCGACGTGCTCCTCAACGCCGTGATCGCCGCCGACGCCCGCTGACGAGGTGCGAACGCATCGATCGGTGTGCCGCCGCCGCGCGCCGATCACGCGGCGCGCGCCAGGTCAGTGCTATGGCGCGGGTGTCACTGGCGTCTTCACTGCCGAATCACTCTTCGGCGTCTCGATGCGCGCGCCGAGCGACACGTTGGCCGAGATCCAGATGGTGGACGGATGCACCGACAACGCGCGCGGCGTGACCTGCAGCGCCAGCTGCCGATTCTCGAGCGGCACCGCGGTCTCGACGGCGATCGGCAACCGGATCGGGCGGAAGAACCGCTGTGGGATCTTGACGTTGAAGCCGCGGCCCACCAGCTCCTGGATGCGTTCGCTGGCGCGTGACTTGTCCACCGCGTAACCGCACAATCCCGTGCGCGCCTCGAGCACGGAGTCGAGGGCGGCCACCGACCGTGCTGATGGATCGATGAAGAGTCGCATCGCGAGGCCTGGGAAGTCGGGATCGGCAAGCACCGCTCCGTCCACCGCGCTGAGCACGATGCGGCCGCGTGCCACGTAGGTCCGTGCGCGCACCTGGCCGGTGACGTCTCGTTCCGCCGACATCCCACCGCAGGCCACACGGGCCAGCCCGCGCGACTTCCAGTCGGCCTTGATGTGCGCCACGCCGGTGCCGCCGGCCACGCGCACCGGCACCGCCATCGTGATCACGTCACCACCGAAGCTGAGTTCCGGCGCGTCGGGCTGCAGTCGCCCGCGCACATCGTCCAGTCGCACATCGAGGTCGAAACTGCCCACTGTGCGACGACCGAACAACCCGAGTCGCGCCTTCACGTCGCCCGATTTCTTCAGCCGGATGGTGGGCAGGCGGATGTCCACGTCGTGAAACCACCCCGTCACCACACTGCGCACCACCGCGTCCACGAACGGCGTCGGCAGCGCGATCAGCACGTCGCCTTCAGGCTGGCCATCCAGCACGTCGCTGGTCAGCGCCGCGTCGTACACCAGCGCGCGCAGTGAGTCGCGTTGCTTGGCCAGCTTCACGATCTCGCGCTCGACGGTGGCGGGATCTTCGCGTTCCGCCTTGGGCCGGAAGCGCACCGCCAGCACGCCGAGCGTCACCGACGGGATCGCGAGCGCCACGAGGAAGATGGTCAGCGCACGCCGCTTCACGGTGTGGCCCGCGTGACGGTGGCGAAGGCCCCGAGCTCGATGTGCAGGATGATCCAGAGCCGGTTCTGGAACGCGATCACGCGCGACGCACGCACCGTCATCGGCGCGATGCTCGGCTCGATCGTGAAGGCGCCTTCGGGACCGAATCCGGGCAGTGTCATGCTCTGGTCCAGGCGCACCGGGATCGTCACCGACGGCAGTCCGGACGTGAGCTCGGGCAGGCTGCGTTCGACGATGCTCTGCAGCACGTTGATCACCAGCGGGTCAAAGGTCGCCGGCGTCCCCCGCGGCGTGTCGAGCTCCACGTCGTCGATGTTGATGCGCGCCCGCAATACCTTGTTCGAGTCCACGTTGAAACCATCCAGCGCGCCGCGCAGCTTCACCGCCGCCGTGACGTGCGGATAGGTCGATCGGCGTACGTGTCCGGTGAGGTCCACGCGCGCCACGTTGGAGCGGAACACCACCGCCGCGCTGGTCAGCGTCACCGACAGCTTGTTGGGGATGTCGATGGTCACCGGGAACGCCGCCGCGATCAGTGACCGCAGGAGCGTGTCACTGACGCTCACCAGCACCTCGTGCTCGCGGTCCATCAGCTTGCCGGGCGCGACATCCTCGAGCGTCTTCAGGCCGGCGATCTCGCGCCGAAGCTGGTCGCGCTCCACCACACGCTCGCGCGCAGCCGGATCGGGCCGGTCACAGGCGGTGACCAGCATCGACAGGACGACCCCCGGCAGCATCAGCGCGAACTGCCGTCGGCGGGGTGACGAGGCGTTGTGGAGCGGGCTGAAGATTCGGCGTGCAGACGCAACGGCGGAACGGCGGAACGAGGCCATACGTCAATATGCCCGCGCGACCCGCGTGAACCGTGCTCGACGGCACGCGATCGGCACCGGTGCACTCCGACGGACTCAGTGTCGTACGCCACCCAATTCGATCGAGATGCCGCGCCCCGTCGCCAGCGCCCGCGTGTGGATGTGCCGCAGCGCCGCCACGTCCTCGATCGCCAGGCCGAGTGACTTGAACACCGTGATCGCCGCCGGCGCTGACCGTCCTGCGTGCGCGCCGGAGACCAGGTCGCCGAGTTCCGCGCGGAGGTGCATCGCGTCGATCACGCCCTCGTCCAGCGGCATGAGGAAGTCGCCCGACTCCGCCATGACCGATTCGCGACGATCGGCGAAGAACTCCGCCCGCCGCACCGCCTCGCTATCCAGCTCACGCGCCGAGCGCAGCGACGCACCGACGGCATTCACGTGAGTGCCCGGGCGCAGCCAGTCGCCCTGCAGTACCGGCGTGCGTGACGAGGTGATGGTGCACACGATGTCAGCCTCCCGCACTGCCGATTCGGCGCTGCCCACCACCGCCACCTCGACTCCGAGCTCCGTCCGCGCGCGCTCGGCGAGCTGCTGGGCCCTGCTCCCCGGTTGTGTGCCGGACGGCGACCAGATCTGCGCGCGACGGATGGGGCGGACCGCACACATGGCTTCGAGGTGCGGGAGCGCCAGCACGCCGGCGCCAAGGATCGCGAGGGATGACGCATCGGCACGTGCCAGCAGTCGCGTCGCCAGGCCGGAGATGGCGGCGGTTCGGATCGCGGTGATGCTCGACGCGTCGGCGATCGCCAGCAGGGTGCCGACGGTGGCGTCGAACAGCAGGACCACACCGATGTGCGAATCGAAGGGCGTGGCGTCGTTGCCGGGGAAGACGGTGATGACCTTGGCGCCAAGCGATGCGTCGCCGCCGCCGCCAATGATGGCGGGCATGGCGGCGAAGGCGTTCGGTGTGTCGGCCAGCCGCAGCACGGTGCGCAGGGGCAGGACGGCGTTACCGTCGGCCAGCTGGCGCATCGCCTCGTGCATGACGTCGATGCACTCCGGCATCGGCAGGAGCGCGCGGACATCGGCATCGGTGAGCAGGAGGGTCGGCATCCAGCGAAGGTATCGCGGCGGCCCGCGGCGCAGGCGCAGGAGCGCGCCAACCCTGGGCCCGGCGGTGACCGCACGGCGATGGTGCGGGTACCTGCGCAGCATTCCCGGAACAACCGAAAGCCCGCCGCCGTCTTAGGGGGACGGGGCGGGCTTCGTGTCGTACCTTGGAAAGCATAGCAGGGGCGGGACTCGAACCCGCGACCCCGGCATTATGAGTGCCGTGCTCTAACCAGCTGAGCTACCCTGCCGTTCAGCCGCAAAAGATAGTCCGCTCTGGCCTGCCGGGGCAACCGTATGTAGCCTGACAGAGACCGGGCACTTCGCCCGTTTCTGCACCCGTGCGTTCCTTCGCCTTCTTCGTGTCCTCATGCCTTCTGTCCTCGTCCGATCACGCCGGTTGGCCGCTATCGTCGGTCTCGCCAGCACGACGCTCGGCCTCACCGGCTGCTCACTCGCCGGCGACTCGACGCTGCCCGCCTACAGCCTGCCGGAAGCGCAGGTCTACAATGCCAGCACTGGCGTGGTGATCGCGAACATGACTCGCGTCAGCCAGCACCTCTACACGCAGGACGTGGTGCAAGGGACCGGCCGCGTGGTGGCTGTCGGCGACAGCATCTCGGTGTACTACACCGGCAAGCTGAGTGGCGGGTTCCAATTTGACGCCCGCGTCTCGCCGGCGACACCGTTCTCCACCGTGCTGGACACCACGCGCCTGATCAAGGGCTGGATTGGCGGCCTGCCCGGCGTCAAGGTCGGCGGTACGCGCCGCATGGTGATCGGTCCGGCACTGGCGTACCAGTACTCCACGGTCCGTGATGCGTTCGGGAACGTGATCATCCCGGCCAACAGCGTGCTGGTTTTCGACGTTCAGGTCACCGAGGCCACCCCGCGCTGATCCGGCGGTGGTGACGAAAACACGAACGGCCTGTCATTGCTGACAGGCCGTTCGTGTATGGCGGGGGCGGGATTTGAACCCGCGACCTTCGGGTTATGAGCCCGACGAGCTACCAGGCTGCTCCACCCCGCGGCAGAACAGAAGGATAGTCAGTGATGGCGCCGAGTCAACGGGGGCCAGTGCAACTGTTGAATGGGCTGATCGCAGAAGGGCGACAGCCGCAGAAGAGCGGAACTGATCGAACACGCCCCGTTGTCACCGACCGACCCTCACGTGAGACGCACCCCTCTGGGGATCATGCAGATGGCGCATTTCATGAAGACGCAGCCTGATCGACAGCGGAGCACTTCTGCGGCGGTGCCGTTGTGTGGCTGGGGTCCTCTGCGATTCGCCGATGGCCGTTCGCACGTGCTCCGTCGCTTTGTGAGCGATGACACGTCCCTCGGCCTGCTGCTTCCGCAAGCACTCGAAGTGAAGACGGACAGTGGTGTTTGAAACGCGTGCTGGGGCGTCAGACACCTGCAGACAGTGCTGTTCAAAACCTCTACAGCCGTGCTCGACGTTGACCTTTTGCAACAGCTGTATCACTGCGGCGTTCGCTACGGCTCTGGCACATCAGTACGGATGAGTACACAGCATTCGCGCACGCCGGAAATACATCGCCAGCTGTCGGCTGACTTGCTGGCACCGACATTGCCTTACAGCAAGGCGCGCACGTCATCGTGCCATCGTACGTCGTGAACGTTCACCCCACACACGGGTCATCATGCGCCGAAGCATTATCACCTGCACGCTCGCACTGGCAACCATGGTCGCGTTGCCGTCGCGCGCAGCTGCCCAGCTGACGCCGACGACACCGGCCTGTACTGCCGGTAACGCACTCACCACGCTCGGAGCCACCTCGTGTAAGGGTGCCTTCGACGGGAATAACAAGAACCAGCAAGCTGGCGTGCTCGCTGAGCTCGCCTCGTTCGGTGGTCCCTGGACGCTGCTCGGTTCGTCGGACGACGCCGGTACGTTCGGTCCGTTCACCTCGAATCCGTCTGGCTCCACTGGCACACTGACGTTCGACAACCTGCTTACTGGGCCGTTCGTGCTCATCCTGAAGGCATCGAACAGCTTCAGCTTGTACTACTTCGCCAACGCCGGCG
>JANMON010000016.1:0-1935 GCA_031369265.1 Gemmatimonadaceae bacterium
CAGATCTTCACCAAGGACTTCCTCGACTTCCTCGCCGCGACCACGCGTCGTGGTGCGGCGGCGGCACCGAGCGATACGGCCGCCATTCGTGCCCGTCGCATGGAACGGCAAGTCAGCGGTGTCGAGCTGCTGGTGTCGCGCGAGAAGCTGATGGCGGGGCTGCCGACCTACGCCACGTACTTCGGTCGCGACATGCTGATGACGGCGCTGATGATGCGCCCGATCTGGCAGCACCAGACGATGGAGGCGGTGATCGCGACGGCGTTGCGCAAGCTGGCGCCGCGGGGTGACGTGAGCCACGAGGAGGCGCTGGGTGATCAGGCGACCCGTGAGTCCGCTGGCGAATATGCCGAGCTGGTGACGTCGGCGCTGGCCACCACCGATCGCCGCCGCGCGGACTCCTTGTATGCCCGCGCCGACACGGTGGTGCGCGAACTGCGCACGACACGCGAGAACTACCACATGATCGACGATGAATACCAGCTGCCGATCGTGGTCGCGCGCTGGATCACCGATCCCGCGGTCCCGGTGGCGGCGAAGCGCGCCTTCCTGCTCGATCGCAGCGATGGCAACGGCACGCGCGCCGAACGCCTGCTGCGCGAACTGGCGCTGGTGGCGCAGCTCACCACGGCGTATGCGACCGATCCGGTGACGGCGAACCTGATCGCGTTCGCCCCCGGCGGACCGTCCGGATTCCAGACGGCGAGCTGGCGCGACAGCGGCGCCGGGTATGCGGCCGGTCGTTACGCGATGGACATCAACGCCATCTGGGTGCCACACGCACTCGAGGCGGTGGGGCAGATTCTGGCGGCCTTCCGGGAGCTCGGCATTCCCACCACCACGGCCACCACTGGTGACACACCTCTCGCACGCTACGCCCGCGATCCGGCGGCGCTCGAGCGCGCCATCGGTACCTGGCGTGGCGCGTCACAGCACTTCGTCGTCACGCTCGACACCCAACAGCTGCGCACGGCCGTGATCGCGCGCCTCGCCGCAATGCCGGAGAACGAACGCACCTGGTGGCAATCGCGCACCACCACGATCGCCGCGCTGTCCGATGGCATCAGCTTCCTCGCGGTGGCGCTGGATGCGAATGGGGCGCCGATCGGCGTGGCCAACACCGATCCGGCCACCCAACTCTTCCTCGGCGACGGCGAAGGGCGCACCACCCCACCCACGCCCGACGAAATGGCCCGCACACTGCGCGACGTGCGCCTGTTCGCCCGCCCGTATCCGGCGGGATTGTTCGTGGATCGCATCGGGCCGGTGGTGGCCAATGACGCGTACGCCCCAGCGACGGTCTGGAACGCCTTCGTGAAGGACCCGTACCATGGCCCACGGGTGGTGTGGGGCCGCGAGGTGAACCTGTTCCTGCTCGGCGTCTCGCAGCACATCACGCGCGCCACCGCGGCGGGAGGTGCGCCGCCCACTTACGTGACGGAGCTGCGCGCCACGATGGACAAGGTGCGTACCGCCGTCGAGCAATCGGGCTTCCACACGGAGCTGTGGAGCTACGGTTTCGAACGTGGCACCCTCGGTGCGATGCGCTACGGCAGTGGTGCCGACATCCAGCTCTGGAGCACGACCGATCTCGCGGTGCAGTACGTGCTGGATCGCATGCCGCGCTGAGTGGCGTCACTGGCGCCGCGCGCAAACGCACGTTTCCATTCGTGGGCCGTTGGTGCGTGACGTCATCCGTTCACGCACCAACGCACGCAGCGTTCGGCAGCGAAAGCGCCTTGCCGATATCATTCGGAGCCGCCGGTGCCAGCCCCGGTGGTCCCGAGTGAGATTGACCAGCCCCAGCGGAGCCCGATGCAGCACGAGCCACAGTCCATGACACCGATGCCGGCCGACAGCGCGATGCTGGGCGCGATCATCGACACGTCGGGCAGCGTGATCCTCGGCCTGTATCCGGATCACACGATCTTCGCC
>JANMON010000029.1:0-10856 GCA_031369265.1 Gemmatimonadaceae bacterium
GGCGCAGCGCATCGCCGAGCAATTGCAGCTGCAGTCCGCCGCGCTCGAGCTCGAGCGGCGTCGCGTCGCGGACGTGTTCGCACAGGCCCCGTCGTTCCTCGCCGTGTTGCGCGGCCCGGAGAACGTCTTTGAGCTCGTGAACACCGCGTACGAGGGGATCATCGGCCATGGCCGCAATGTGATCGGGAAGCCGCTCTTCGAGGCCTTGCCGGAGACGAATGGCCAGGGCTTCGATCTCATGCTGGCCAAGGTGCGGACCACGGGCGAGCCGCTGGTCTTCCGTGATCTCCGCGTGATGCTCGAGCGGACACCGGGTGCGCAGCTGGAAGAACGATTTCTCGACGTCACGTATTTTCCACTCGTCGAAGCGGATGGTACGCACGACGCCGTCATTGCCCACGGCACGGACGTGACCGAGCAGGTCCATACGCGCCAAGCGTTGAGCACGGCCGAGGCGACCGCGCTGGACAGTGCGGCACAGCTACGCGCGTTCGCCGATGCGATGCCCACGCTCGCATGGACGGCACGGGCCGACGGCCACGTCGATTGGTTTAACGCGCAGTGGTACGCCTACACCGGGACGACACCCGAGGACGTGGAAGGGTGGGCGTGGCACTCGGTGCACGATCCCGCGGTCCTGCCGGGTGTGCTGGAGCGGTGGACCGCCTCGATTCAGAGTGGCGAGGCCTTCGAGATGACCTTCCCGCTCCGTGCGGCCGATGGGACATTCCACATGTTCCTCACGCGCGGCGTGGCGGTGCGCGACGCCGCGGGCACCGTCGTGCGCTGGGTCGGGACGAGCACCAATGTCGAATCGGAACAGCGCCTCCGCCGGGCGGCGGAGGAGGCGAATCGTGCGAAGAGCGAGTTCCTGGCCGTCATGAGCCACGAACTCCGCACGCCGCTGAATGCCATCGACGGCTACGCCGAGTTGATGGAGCTCGGCATTCGTGGTCCGCTCACGGCCGAGCAACGGCATGACCTGGCGCGCATCCGCAAGAGCGAGAAACACTTGCTCGGCTTGATCAATGGAGTGCTGAACTACGCCCAGGTCGAAGCGGGCGCCACGCACTACGACATCGAGTCGGTGGAGCTCGAGGAGGTACTGGCAACGTGCGAGGCCCTCACCGCACCCCAGATGCGTGGCAGGGAGCTGACGTTCAAGCGGCAACCCTGTGCGCGCGGAGTCACGGTGCGCGCGGACCGCGAGAAGCTGCAGCAGGTCATTCTGAACGTGCTCTCGAACGCCATCAAATTCACGAACCGTGGCGGCGAGATCTCCCTGAGCGGCACCGTGCAGCGCGAGCATGCTGGCGAGTTGGTCCGCGTGATGATGACGGACACCGGGATCGGCATCCCGGACACGTACCTCGCGCGGATCTTCGAGCCGTTCGTTCAGGTGAATTCGGAGCTGACCCGCACGCGCGAAGGCACCGGCCTCGGACTCGCCATCAGCCGCGACTTGGCCCGCGCCATGGGCGGCGACCTGACGGTCGCGAGCATCGTGGGCGCCGGCAGCACGTTTACGCTCACGCTTCTCGCGGAGTAGCAGGCTCGCGGCCCGCCACGTGGCGACGACCTGCACGCTCACGATCACCCTCCGACCCTCGTTCGATGGCCCGCGGCCCACTCGGTGGGTCCGCAGAACGGCTCCGTCTGAGTGGTCGCCGCATCCGTCGCGGGGGCGGGTCGGCAAGAGGGGCCCGTCGTCCGTACCGCGCCCGGCTTCGCCGACGATGGCTATGCGGCCGGGAACGGGTTGCGCCGCCTGGGACTAGATTCTGATCATGCTCCATCCCTGCCGCGTACTCCTGCTGGTCCTCGGGTTCCTCTCGCTCCAGCTCTCGCTGGTCAGCGGTGGGGACCGGTGGCCGGTCGTTAACCTGTTCGCGGGGTGTGGCGCCGGCGCCGCGCCGATGGCGACGATGGGCGTGGGCGGCATGGACGGCATGGCGATGGCAGGCATGGGCATGTCGTCTCGGGAGCACGGGGACGAAGGCGCGCCGGACCCGTCGTCAGGCCGCGATGAGGCGCCGTGTGACGCGCACGGCGAGCGCACGGGTTGCGACTCGATGACGGTCTGCGTGTTCGCGGCCGTGATCGCCGCTCGCTCGCCGCAGAATCCGCCGCACGTTCCAACGGTGCAGGCTTTGGTGCTGGCCACTCGCATGCCTGTGACCGAGGCCCGTGCCCCGGACCACCCACCGCCGAAACCGATGTCCTGAGGGGTCCCGCCTGGCAGAGCGCCAGGTGGTCATTCCGTGCGTGATCTCCGATCCGGAATCACGCGCGGCGCCGATGCTCGCACCGCACCATCATGCCGATGGAAGACGGGCGGGATCGGACCACTCCCGTCGGACATCGCATGTTCTTCCACGACTGCCCTCGGCCGCCACGTTCGTGGCCGCCACAGGTGTGCCGTTGGCCATCTGGCCTCCGTGCCCACGCACGACACGCACAGGCGGTGATCGTGACGCTCGGCGTACTGTCGTTGCCAGTGCTGCCCGCTGCCGTCCGCGCCCAGCCGCAACCTGCGCGCGATAGCGCTTCGCTCGAGGCGCTGATCGCCGTCGCCACGGCCTCCAATCCGACGATGCGTGCCGCGCAGTTCCGCGTCGAGGCGATGCGCGCGCGCGTCGGACCGGCCGGATTGCGTCCCGATCCAATGCTGATGGTGGGCCTTCGGGACTTCCCGCTCAGCCGTCCCGGCTTCTACGACAGCTTCACCATGAAGATGGTCGGCATCCGCCAGACGATTCCGTACCCGGGAAAACTCGGCATCGACCGCCAAGTCGCGTCCCGGGACGTCGACGCGACCGAGGCGACCGTCGCCGCCACGAAACTCGACGTCATCCGCGACGTCCAGCGCGCGTACTACGAGATCGCGTTCATCGACCGCGCGCTCGACGTGGTGACGCGAAATCGCGACCTGCTCGTGGATGTGCTGAAGGTGGCGGAGACGCGATACGGCGTGGGGCAGGGTGGCCAGCAGGACGTGCTGCGCGCACGCGTCGAAGCTGGTCGGCTCGGCGAACACGCCGTCACCCTGATGGAACAGCGACAGGCGGCGCTGGCACGGCTCAACGCCGCGCTCGACCGGCCGGTCGACACGCCGCTGGTGGGCGCAGTGGTACCGGTGCGCATCGCGCGCGCCGCTGTCGCCGACTCCGCCAGTCAGGTCAGGTTCGTGTCGGCCACGCTTGGTGCCCGCGCTGCGAATTCGCCGCTGCCGCCCGTTGATGCGGTGATGGCGCAGGCGATCCAGGCCAGCCCTGTCTTCCGCGAAGCGCAGGCCACCATCGCTGCGCAGGCAGCACGTGTTGCGCGCGCGAGCAAGGCGCATCTGCCCGACTTCGACCTCGCGTTGGACTACGGGCAGCGACGCGGCTTTACCGACCTCGTGACGGCGACCGTCTCGATCCCGATACGCCTGCAGCGCCGGGCCAGCCAGGACCAGCTGTCTGCCGCCGCGCGCGCGGATCTGGCCGCACTCGAGTCGGAGCTCGGGGCGCGGCGCAACGGCATCCGCGCCGAAGTCGTGCGCCTCATGGCGGCACTCGAACGCCAGCGTACGCAACTCGCGTTGTACAAGACGGCGATCATCCCGCAGGGCCGTGCGGCGTTGACGTCGGCGCTTGCGAGCTATCAGGTGGGGCGCGTCGAGTTCCTCGGTGTGCTCGACAACCAGGCCACCCTGTTCAACTACGAGACGGAATACTTCCGCGTGCTGACCGAGTTCGCCACGACGCTGGCGGAACTCGAGCGCGTCGTCGGCACGGAGGTCATCCCATGACCGGCACGCCACGTACTCGCTGGATCGTCGGACTGGGGGTTGCCGTGATCATTGCGGGCGCACTGTGGATCTGGCGCGGCCGTTCGCCTTCGGATGCGACGGTGACGGCGTCGCGTCCCGCCGACGGGATGGATGGCATGCCAGGCATGTCCGGGATGCCCGGCATGGGGATGAGCCGGGACGGCTCCGTCGCGCTCACCGCCGACCAGCTCCGCACCTTCGGCGTCACCTTCGGCACCGCCGATGTAAGGACGCTGACGAATGTCGCACGGGCGACGGGCGTCGTGATGATCGATGAGACGCGCGTCGTGCAGGTCGCGCCGCGTGTCGGCGGGTTCGTCGAACGCCTGTACGTGAATGTCACCGGACAGCCGGTGCGTCGCGGGCAGGCGTTGCTCGAGCTGTACTCCCCGGATCTCGTCGCCGCACAGCAGGAGCTGCTGCTCGCCGCCGGGTTGCAGCGCAGCCTCGGCCAGAGCGCGGTCCCCGGCATCCCCGAGAACACCACAGATCTGGTCGCGGCGGCAAAGCGGCGTTTCCTGCTCTGGGACGTCTCCGAGCGGCAGGTCGATGAGGTGCTGCGCACGGGTCGCGTCCGTCGGACGATGACGCTGCATGCCCCCGCGAATGGTGTCGTGACGGAGCGATCAGTCGTGCAGGGTCAGGCCGTGACGGCGGGTCAGATGCTCTACACGATCTCCGACCTGTCGCGCGTATGGGTCGAGGCGGATCTGCGCGGTGTCGACGCGGTCACCGTACGCACAGGCACGAGCGCCGACATCGAGATCACCGGGCTGCCCGGCCGGTCGTACACGGGACGCGTCGAGTACGTGTACCCGACCGTGCAGGCGGACGCGCGCACGACCCGGGCGCGGATCGCGCTGGACAACACGAATGGCGCCCTCAGGCCCGGGCTGTTCGCGCTGGTGCGCCTGTCGACACCCTCGCGTGACGCGCTCACGGTGCCGACATCCGCGGTGCTCCGCACGGGCGAGCGGGCCGTGGTGTTCATCGACGTCGGTGGTGGCAGGCTGCAGCCGCAGGACGTCGAGATCGGCGCGGCCACGGGCGAATTCACCGAGATCCTCGCCGGCGTCGAGCCGGGGCAGCGCGTCGTCACCTCCGCACAGTTCCTGCTCGACTCCGAGTCCAACCTCGGTGAGGTCATGAAGGGCATGATGAGCATGGGCCGTGGCATGCAAGGCATGCAGGGAATGCAAGGAATGGACGGAATGGACATGAAGGGCGCGGACACGAAGGGCATGAACGGCATGAAGCGCACGCCCATGAACGGTGCCCGCTGACTGCCATGCTCAAGTCCATCATCCGCTGGTCCGTCACACACCCGTTCGCCGTGTTGCTGGCGACCGTGATCGTATCCGCAGCCGGGGTCTGGGCGCTGCGCACCACACCGGTGGACGCCATTCCCGACTTGTCCGATGCCCAGGTCATCGTGATGACCGAGTGGCCGGGCCAGGCACCCCAGCTGGTCGAGGATCAGGTCACCTATCCGCTCGAGACCGAGCTGCTCAAGGTGCCGAACATCAAGTTCGTCCGCGGAATGTCGCAGTTCGGTCTCTCGGCGGTGTACGTCGTCTTCGAGGACGGTACGGACCTGTACTGGGCACGCTCGCGTGTGCTGGAATACCTGAACGCCGTGCGTGACAAGCTGCCCGACGGCGCGATGCCGATGCTCGGTCCCGATGCCACGGGTGTCGGCTGGGTCATGCAATACATCCTCGCCGACACCACCGGGACGCGGTCCCTTGCCGATCTGCGCGCGCTGCAGGACTTCACCGTCCGGCCAGCGTTGACGGCGGTGCCCGGCGTGGCGGAAATCGCGTCGTTCGGAGGCTTCGAACGCGAGTATCAGGTGCAGGTCGATCCGGCGAAGCTGCTCGCGTTCAACCTGTCGATCACGAAAGTCGCCGACGCCGTCCGTGCCTCGAATCAGGATGTCGGCGGTCGCGTGCTGGAGATGGGCGGGTCGGAATATGTGGTCCGCGGCCGCGGCCGATTCGCCTCGCTGGACGACCTGCGCAACGTGGCCGTCGGCACCGGCGCGAACGGTGTGCCGATCCGGGTGCAGGACGTCGCCACGGTGCAGACCGGTCCCGCATTGCGCCGCGGCATCGCCGACCTCGATGGTCGCGGCGAGGTGGTGACGGGGTGGGTCGTGATGCGCTACGGCGCGAATCCGCGGGCCGTGATCGAGGGCGTCAAGGCGAAGATGGTGGAAGTCGAGCGTGCGCTGCCCCCAGGCGTGCGTTTCGTGGAGGGTTACGACCGCTCGGGGCTCATCGACCGTGCCGTCGAGACGCTGCGGGAGAAGCTGGTCGAGGAATCGATCATCGTGGCGCTCGTCGCCATCCTCTTCCTGCTGCACGCTCGCAGCGCGCTGGTCGCGATCATCACGCTGCCCATCGGCATCGTGATGGCGCTGCTCGCGATGCGAGCACTCGGGCTGTCGGCGAACATCATGTCCCTCGGTGGCATCGCCATCGCCATCGGGGCGATGATCGACGCGGCCATCGTCATGGTCGAGAACCTGCACAAGCACATCGAGCGCAACGAGACGGATGGAGGGCCCAGGGCGCACGCGACGCTGGTCATGGAGTCCGCACAGGAGGTGGGACCGGCACTCTTCATCTCCCTGCTCATCATCACCGCGTCCTTCCTTCCGGTCTTCGCGCTCGAGGATCAGGAGGGACGGCTGTTCAAGCCACTGGCATGGACGAAGACGCTGGCCATGGCCGCGGCTGCGTTGCTCTCCGTCACGCTCGTGCCGGTGATGATGGGCCTGTTCATTCGGACTGGCGTCAAGCCCGAGGCGGCCAATCCAGTCAACCGATTCCTGATCTGGGCGTATCGGCCCGTCATTGCATTGGTCCTGCGGCATCGCTGGTCGACGATCCTGACGGCGGTCGTCGTGCTGGTCGTCAGCGTCGTCCCGTGGCTCCGGATCGGAAGCGAGTTCATGCCGCCACTGAACGAGGGGGCACTCATGGACATGCCCTCGCTGCTGCCCGGCGTGGGCACGGCGCAGGCCAGGCAGATCCTCCAGCAACGTGACGCCGCGCTGGCGCGCATTCCGGAAGTGCAGACCGTCATGGGCAAGATCGGGCGTGCCGAGAGTGCCACCGACATGGCGCCGATGTCGATGATCGAATCAATCGCGATCCTGAAGGACAAGCGTGAGTGGCGACCCGGAGTGACCTACGACTCCATCGTGTCGGAGGCGAACGCCACCGTGCAGACGCCCGGCGTCGGCAACATGTGGAGCATGCCGATCAAGAACCGCCTGGACATGCTCGCGACCGGAATCAAGACCCCGGTGGGCATCAAGGTCTTCGGCCCGTCGCTCGACACACTGGACCGGATCGGCCGGCAGGTCGAGGCCATTCTGCCGAGTGTATCCGGCACGAACACCGTCTTTGCCGAGCGGGCGGTCGGCGGGCGGTATCTCGACGTGACGGTGGACCGTGACGCTGCTGCGCGGTACGGGCTCAGTGTCGGGGAGGTCCAGACGGCGCTCAGCGCCGCAGTGGGTGGCGTCGAGGCGGGCCAGGTGATCGCGGGACGCGAGCGGTTCGGTGTGCTGGTGCGATATCCCCGCGAGCTGCGCGATTCGCCGGACATGCTGCGCCGTGTGCTCGTGATGACGCCGAGCGGCGCGCAGGTCGCACTCGGTGACCTGGCGCGTGTCGAGGTGGTGCAGGGGTCGACGCTGATCAAGTCGGAGAATGCGAATCTCAACAACGTCGTGTACGTGGACGTGCAGGGGAGGGACATCGGCGGATATGTCGCTGATGCGAAGCGCACGCTGCGGCAACAGCTGCCGCTGCCGCCTGGATATCGCCTCGAATGGTCGGGACAATTCGAGTCACTGGAACGTGCCACGCAGCGGTTGCGTGTCATCGTGCCGATCACCTTGCTAGTCATCATGGGCCTGCTCTACCTGAACTTTCGCAGCATCATCGAGGTCGGCATCGTCATGCTCTCACTGCCGTTCGCGCTGGTTGGTGGCGTATGGCTGATGTGGCTCCTCGACTACAACATGAGCGTGGCCGTGGCCATCGGCTTCATCGCGCTGGCGGGTGTTGCGGCCGAGACGGGTGTGATCATGCTGCTGTATCTGGACCAGTCGTACAATGACCGTCGCGTGCGGGGCGACATGCAGCACCGCGACGACGTGGATGCCGCCGTGGAGCACGGAGCCGTGGAGCGCGTGCGCCCCAAGATGATGACGGTGACGGCGATCATGGCCGGCCTCGTCCCGATTCTGTGGAGCCAGGGTACTGGGGCTGATGTCATGAAGCGTATCGCGGCACCCATGGTTGGCGGCATGCTGACGAGTACCGTGCTCACCCTCGTCGTGATTCCGGCGATCTACTCGCTCTGGAAGGAGCGCGAGGTGCGGAGCGCGCTGGTCGGTGTCGCCGCGGACGAATCCGGCGGGATCGTCACACGCGCCTCGCCAGCGGCAGCGCCATCCAGGCACGAGACATGACTCGAGCTGCACGTTCAGGAGTCATCGCGTCACGCGTTCCACCTCACACGCCCATCGGAGTACATCAGCATGCGTGATCATCACGGCCATCTCGTTATCGGCACGTTCCTCGTGCTCCTTGCTGCCGCCTGCACGAAAGCGGAGGACCGGCAGGTCGGGGCGAGCCCGGAGAGTGCACGCTCGGCAGCAGGTGCGTCTGCTGCGAGGGACACCGGCGGCATGCCGGCCATGAACGGAATGGAGGGCATGTCAGGCCAGCGTGGGACGACGAATACTCCGATGGCGGGCATGTCCGACGAGATGCGTACGCACATGGTGGCCATGACGGGTGCCACGCCAGAAGCGGCGAAGGCGAGACTTCCGAAGCACCGTCAGCTGGTGGCGAACATGATCGCACGAATGAACGGCGAAATGCGCGACATGCAGATGGCCAGTGACGCCGAGTGGTCGGCGACCGTGGATTCTCTGCGCGCCGACCTGGTCCGGTTGCCGGAACTCAGCGGTCCCGATCTGATGACGATGATGCCGGCTCATCTGGCGCGGGTGACACGCCTCAGCGCGATGCACGGGAAGATGATGCGTGCGATGGCGAGGTAGGTTCAATCTGTGCCTGCGTACACGGGTGTGCAGGGGCGTGCCGGCGGCTGGCAGGGTTGTCGCACACCGACCACCAACACGAGGTACGACTGTCGCCCGTATCTGGTGCCGCATGGAGGCCGCCGGTCATGCAATGGTTTTCCTGGCTGTGCTTGGCGGAACTGAGCGGGTATCCTACCCCATCTGCCGCGGGCCTGTACGCTTTCTCCAGCCAACGCTCATGCACCTTCAGTCGCTCTTGACCTGCCCGCAGTGTGGTCATGCCGAAGAACTCACGATGCCTACCGACGCCTGTCAGTTCTTTCACAAGTGCGCGGGTTGCGACACGCTCCTTCGACCGAATGCCGGCCACTGCTGCGTGTTCTGTTCGTTCGGAAGCGTGGTCTGTCCACCCATGCAAAGTGGTGACGGGAGCCTGGGGCAGGGTGGATCGTGCTGCGCACCAGCGGCACTGCAGTGACTGCCGACGCCGCACGACGCCCTCCCGCTCATAGTACCGGATCGCCTCGGGCGTGCAGCCGGTGCGCGCGGCCAACTCTCCGACGGTGAGTCCACCGGTCGTGCGCCCAGCCTGCGCCATCGTTCCCCCTTGACCTTGTAGTGACTCCAAGGTGTAGCCTTCCCTAGTCAATCGGAACGAGGGGCGACGGATGCATGGGGGGAGAGGTGAGCGCATCGTGTGAAGGACCGGGGTGTGGAACAGGAGACGCGAGCACACCGCGGTACCGCCGCGTGCTCTGGGTCGCCCTGGCCATCAACGTGCTGATGTTCGCCGTCGAGATCGCAGGCGGGGTGTCGGCCGGGTCGTCGGCACTGCAGGCGGACGCGCTCGATTTCCTCGGCGATGCGGCGAACTATTGTCTCAGCCTCTTCGTGCTCTCCTCCGCGCTGCTCGTCCGCGCCCGAGCCTCGCTCATCAAAGGCGCGACGATGGCGGCGTTCGGCTGCTGGGTGGTCGGCCACGCGATCTATCAGACCACTACAGGACAGGTGCCGGAGCCCGTGATCATGAGCGTGGTCGGCGTGCTGGCGCTTGCCGCGAACGTGTTGGTGGCGCTTTTGCTGTACCGTTACCGCACGGGCGACTCGAACATGCGGTCGGTGTGGATCTGCTCGCGGAACGATGCGGTCGGCAACATCGCCGTCGTCGCCGCAGCGACCGGCGTCTTCACGACGCAGCGCGGGTGGCCGGACATCGCCGTCGCGCTGATCATGGGTGTCCTCTCGCTCTCCGGCGCCTGGCAGATCCTCCGGCATGCGCAGCGCGACCTCACCAATGCCCGCACCGCGACACATGGCGCACACGAGGCGCACGCCTGATGCCCGCCTGACGGCCAGAGTCCGACGCACGCATGATCCATGTCGTGCGCCTTGCCGGTGCGCTGATCGTCGGCTGCCTCCTGCCGCACCACGTCACGGCGCAGCGCAGCGTCCTGCCAGTCGACAGCGCTGTCGGCGTCACCGCGCGTGCGGGGACATATCACGGGACCAACCAGCGTCGCCGCGGCCATCGTGCGGCGCGGCGCGCTCACCCCGCGCACGGACGACCGCGGGCAGGCTAGCCTTGGTGTGCACTCACTGCTGCTCGCCGATGGCCTGCCACTCTACGGCTGGCAGCGGCGGCTGACGGGTTCGTGGCACCTGCGCGGGTGATACCGCGTAGGTTTGCGAGTCCATCGCACGGCCCCATGGGTGGAGGCAGACCGAAAAGTGCGTTCGTCACCGTCGTCGGCGTACCATGCAGGACTGCACCATCTGACAGCTGCCACTGCTGATCGAGGCCAGGGCTCGATAGGGATTCGCCGACCCCGGTGTCGGGTTCGTATTGGTGGGAAGTATCGTGTTCGCAACGCCGCCGTTGCCTGTGTTGGCTGACGCTCGAAAACTGTCCTCGCACCGACTGCCGATGCTACGCAAGACCCACTGGGAAAACGTCTACGCGACGAAGCCATCCGA
>JANMON010000049.1:0-11708 GCA_031369265.1 Gemmatimonadaceae bacterium
TTCGGCCAGGAATCCACAGACCAGCGGTGCCAGGAAGGCGCCGAAGTTGAAGCAGCTGTAGAAGATCGTGAAGCCCGCGTCACGCCGCGGATCACCCTCGGCGTACAGTTGCCCCACCATCGTGGACACGTTCGGCTTGAATAATCCGGTGCCGATCACCACCGCGATCAGGCCGCCGTAGAAGAACATCATGTTGTCCACGGCCAGCATGAAATGGCCGATGGCGATGATGATGCCGCCGATCACCAGCGAACGCCGCGTGCCGATGAAGCGGTCGGCGATGTAGCCACCGATCATCGGCGTCAGGTACACCGCGCCGGTGTAGGCGCCGTAAAGGCGCGACGCGTCCACGCCGCTCCAGCCGAGCGCCTTGGTCAGGTAGAGCACCAGGATGGCGCGCATGCCGTAGTACGAGAACCGCTCCCACATCTCGGCGGCCGCCAGTAGGCCGAGGCCGCGCGGATGGCCGAAGAAGGCGCGATCGCTGGAGGCCGTCGACGCGCGTGCGGGTGCAGCGGAAACTGGGGTCACGGCGCTCAGGACGCGGGGGAAGTGGCGGTACGACGGCTTCGCAGGGCGGCCGCCGGCAGAAAGAAGTCGGTTGTACCGGCCGGCTGCTTGATGCATGCCGCCCAGTGTCCCGGCGCCTTCTCCTCCAGCGGCGGCACCACCTGCGTACACGCCACGTCCTTGTCGGGATGGAAGCAGCGCGGATGAAAGACGCAGCCGGATGGCGGATTCGCCGGCGACGGCGGATCACCCACGAGCACGATGCGATCGCGCGGAGCGAGCGGGTCCGGCAGCGGGATCGCCGACAGCAGCGCCTGCGTGTACGGCATGATCGGCGTCGCGAACAGCACCTCGGTGGTGGCCAGTTCCACGATGCGGCCGAGGTACATGACCGCCACGCGCGTGGCCAGATGTTCGACCACGCCGAGGTCGTGCGCGATGAAGAGGTAGGTCAGGCCGCGATCCCGCTGCAGGTCCTGCAACAGGTTGATCACCTGTGCCTGCACCGAGACGTCCAGTGCCGACACCGGCTCGTCGAGCACGATGAATTTCGGCTCCACTGCCAGCGCGCGTGCAATGCCGACGCGCTGCCGCTGGCCGCCGGAGAATTCGTGCGGATAACGACTCGCCCACTCCTTCCGCAGCCCCACTTCCTCCATCAGCGCCTGCACGCGACGATCGGCTGCCGCACCTTCCGCCAGCTGATGGATGATCAACCCCTCGCGCACCGTCTCACCGATGGTCATGCGTGGGTTGAGCGACGCGTACGGATCCTGGAACACCAACTGGATGTGCCGGCGCATCTTGCGGAGTTCAGCCCCGCGCAATGCGCGGAGGTCCGCGCCATCGAAGTGAATGCTGCCGGCAGTGGGCTCGATCAGGCGCAGGATGCAGCGCCCCGTGGTGGTCTTGCCGCACCCCGATTCACCCACCACCGCCAGCGTCTCGCCCGCCGCCACGTCGAACGACACATCGGTGACGGCGCGCACGCTGCCCTGCACGCGGTTCAGGATCCCGCCGCGGATCGGGAACTCCTTCGACAACCCACTCACGCGCAGCAACGGTGCACTCATGCGCTGGCTCCGGCGGCGTGCCGTGTCTTCCGGCGTTCCGGTTCTTCCACCAGATGGCAGCGCGACGTGCGCTGGTCGCCGATCTGGTGTAACGGCGGCGCCTCGGTGGTGCAGCGATTCCAGGCATGCGGACAGCGGTCGGCGAACCGGCAGGCGGTGGGCCATGCGCCCGGCGGCGGCACGGTGCCGGGAATGGTCGTCAGACGCTCGCGCCGCGTCCCGGCGCGTGGCATCGCGGCCATCAGCCCCTGCGTGTACGGATGCTGCGGCGCCGCGAACAGGTCCGTCACCGGTGCTTCTTCCACGATCTGGCCGGCGTACATCCCCGCCACGCGCTGGGCCGACTCCGCCACCACCCCCAGGTCATGCGTGATCAGCAGCATGGAGGCGCCGCGCGCGCGTTGTGCATCGCGCAGCAGGTCCAGCAGCTGCGCCTGGATCGTCACGTCGAGGGCGGTGGTCGGCTCGTCGGCGATCAGCAGCGACGGGTCCATCACCAGCGCCATCGCGATCATCACGCGCTGCCGCATGCCTCCGGAGAGCTGGTGCGGATACTGCCTGGCGCGGATCTCCGGCGACGGGATGCCGACGGCGCCGAGCATCGCCACCGCCTTGTCCCAGGCCTCGCTGCGACTGGCCGACGTGTGCGTGCGCACCACCTCGGCGATCTGCTCGCCTGCCGAGTACACCGGGTTGAGGGCGGTCATCGGCTCCTGGAAGATCATCGCCGCCTGCCGGCCGCGGATCGCGCGCAGGTCCTTGTCGCCGAGCGTCAGCACATCGCGTCCATTGAACCAGATCTGGCTCCCCGGCTCGATGCGGCCCGGCGCGTCGATCAGGCGCAGGAGCGTGAGCGCGGTGAGCGACTTGCCGCAGCCGCTCTCGCCCACCAGTGCCAGCGTCTCGCCACGCGCGATGTCGAATGAGACGCCGTCCACCGGCGTGATGGTCCCGTCGGCGGTACGGAACGTGACACGCACATCACGCAACGACAGCAGGACATCGGCAGGTGGTGCACTGGAGGCGGTCATGGGCGGGGAAGCTGCCGGGGAGCGAGCGCGTCGCGCAACCCGTCGCCGAGTGCACTGACCGCCAGCACCACCAGCACGAGGCAGAATCCGGGCGCCAGTGACACCCACGGCGCGCTGGCGATGAACTCCCTGCCATCACCGATGATGTTGCCCCAGCTGGCCTGAGGTGGCTGCACGCCGATGCCGAGGAAGCTCAACCCTGCCTCGAGCACGATCACCTGGCCCACCGCCAGCGTCGCCGCCACCAGCACCGGCCCGGTGACGTGCGGCAGCACGTGGCGCAGTGCGAGGCGCAGCGGCGACGCGCCGAGGCTGCGCGCCGCCAGCACGAAGTCAGCGCCACGGATGACGCGCACTTCGCCACGCACCAGTCGCGCGATCCCGAACCACCCGGTGACGCCCAAGATCACCACCAGCGCCCACACCGGCACCATCGGCACTGCGGCCAGGATCGCCAGCAGCAAGAGCACACGCGGCACGCTCATCCCCGCGTCCACGCAGCGCATCATCAGCGTGTCGGTGCGACGGCCGGCGAGGCCCGCCCCGAGGCCCCACGCCACACCCACCGCCGTCTCGATGAACACGGCGCTCAGCGCCACCGCCAGTGACACGCGGCCGCCGCTCAGCACCCGCGAGAGCACGTCGCGCGAGTAGGCGTCGGTGCCCAGCGGGTGCGCGGCGCTCGGGCGCGCGTGCACGAGGTTCGTGATGTCGAGTTGTTCGTAGGGCGCGTAGGCCACTACCATCGGCCCGATCAGCACCAGCACGATCATCGCCAGCAGAACAGCGGCGGCCAGCACCGTGCGCGGGTCGCGCCGCAACCGCGCCGCGATCGCGTGCCAGTGCCGGGCGTCGGTAGCGGCGATGCTCATGCGACGCGCATCGATTCGTCTCCATCCTGCGCGGTGGCGCGCGGATCGAGACGCATCACCAGCAGGTCGGCCAGCGTGGAGCCCGTCACCACCAGCACCGCGCCCACCATCACGCAACCGACCACCAGGTGATAGTCACGCGAGGTGATCGCGCCGGCGGCCAGTCGGCCCATGCCGGGCCACGCGAACACGTGCTCCACGAACACCGCGCCACCCACCAGCGCCGGCAACGCCAGTCCACCGAGCGTGATCACGGGCCCCAATGCCGTGCGCCACGCATGGCGACGAAACACCGTCCGTGGCGCCACGCCTTTCGCGGTCGCCGTGCGCACCCATTCGGCACGCAAGCGGTCGAGCAGTGCCGTACGCTGTTGTCGCGCCACCGGGGCCGCGCTCAGGATCACCAGCCTCAGCGCCGGCCGCGCCACGTGCCAGAGGCGGTGGAGCACGATCGTCGCGCCCGACGCAGCGATCGGCAGCAGCGGATCGGCGGCGCCACCGACGGGGAAGAGCCGCAGCCAGGATGCGCCGCCCCAGCAGCAGCACCAGCGACAACCAGAAGTCAGGGAGCGACGCACCCACCAGCGTGACGGTCCCGATGCCGCGATCGGCGAGGCGATCCTGCCTGGCCGCCTGCACGGCACCCAGCAGCATGCCGAGCGCGAACGAGACCACCAGCGCCACGCCCATCAACTGGAGCGTGTACGGCAGCGCCTGTGCGATGGCGCGCGTGACCGGCTGGTTGGTGCTCACCGACCACCCCAGGTCACCGCGCAGCAACGACCCGATCCAGTGCAGGTATTGCGTCGCGATGCTGCCATCGAGGCCATACGCCGCGCGCCATTGTGCACGCATCGCCGGTGTCAGCCGCGCATTCTCGAGCGCACCGGCGAATGGATCGCCGGGCGCCAGGCGCACGAGCACGAACGTGGCCGTGGCCACGATCACCACCACCACGAAACCTTGCCAGAGTCGCTGGATCAGCGCGCGCACGCGCCTCGCCGGCGTGGTGCGTGGGTCAGCGTGTGGCTCCGGCAGCCTGCACGTCGCGGGCGATGCGCTGGTCGGCGGGGATGGTCCACTTCGGAAGGCCCATCCACCACGCACCGGGTCGGATACCGGTGGTCTGGATCCGCTTGTGCACCGCCATCACGCGGCGTGGTTCAGCGAGCCAGATGGCTGGTGCGTCGTCGGCAATGATCCGCCACGCCTGCGCGAAGTGCACGCGCATCTGTGCCGGCGCAAACGCCTTCTGGCCGCTGTCGACCTGCGCGTCGAAGGCCGCGTTGCGATAATTGCCATAGTTGTTGCCACCCGCAGCGGCGCCGGACGACGTCCAGGTGTCGTTCACGCTGCCCACACCGGGGTCCGGTATCCACTGATTGATCAGCGCATCGAAGCGGCGCTGACCCGCCCGTTCGACAAAGGTCGGGAAATCGACCGCGTCGACCTTCGCATCGACGCCGACGCGGCGGAACTGCTCCTGCAGCAGAACGGCTGCGCGCATGCGTGCTCCGCTCGAGGACGGGGCCATCATGCTGAAGGTCAGCGGCTTGCCGTTCCGGTACCGGATGCTGTCGGTGCCACGCACCCAGCCTGCGGCGTCGAGCAATGCATTGGCGCTGTCCACCGCGTATGGCAGTGCCTTGAGTAACGGGTCATTCGTGATCGACGCGGTGGTGTACGGTCCACGCGCCTGCACCGCGAGCGTATCGTAGATGTTGGCAACGATGCTGCGACGATCGGTGGCCATCGTCAGCGCGCGGCGCACGTTGCGATCACCGAAGATCGGGTGCGCGCCGCGATTCTCGGTGTCGCGCAGGTTGAAGCCGAGATAGTTGTAGTCGAGCGTCGGGCCCAACACGAGGCGCAGCTGAGGATTGGCGACCACCTCTGCCACCTTGTCGGGACGGACTGCCTCGAACAGATCGGCCTCGCCGGTGACCACGCGCGTGAACGCGGTGTTCGGATCGGGAGCGAAGGTGAACAGCACGCGATCGAGCTGCGCGCGACGACGGCCACCGGTGGTATCGGCCGCCAGTTCAACCAGTTGGGAGGGCACCCACTGCGTCACGCGAAATGGGCCACTGCCCACGGGCTTCGTGGCCAACGGCGACGCCGCCAGCTTGCTGCGATCGGCGTCCTTCAGCAGGTGCTGCGGCAGGATGAAGAGCTGGTGCACGAGTTCGAAGAACGCTTCCGGCCGACGCGCGCGGAACGTGGCGACGACGGTCAGCGAATCGGATGCCGTGACCGACGCGACATTCGCGAGCAGCGGTGCGGCGGGTGCAGCCGTCGCCGGATCCATGAAGAGCGCGAAGCTGAAGGCCACATCGGTGGCGCGCACCGGCGTGCCGTCATGCCAGCGCGCGCCACCGTCCAGCGCGAACGTGACCGAGAGTGAATCGGGCGCCCACGTCCAGCGCTGCGCGAGATCGGGGGCGAAGCCACTGTCGCCCACCGTGTTCAGTGCATCGCCGATCGTCGCCAGCCGCTGGTAGACGAGGTCATTGACTTGCAATCCCGGCGTCGCGACGGTGATGGGCGGCAGGAAGTTGTCCGGCTCACCGGGCGTGGCGATCACGATGGTACCACCCGTTGACCCCGCGGCAGCGGTGGACGGTGTATCGCCGCCCGCCGAACAGGCGGCCAGGACGACCAGCGGTAGCAGGCGGAGTGAGCGCGGAACCGTCATCGGGGGAGCATGGATGGTGGTGGAGGCTGGCGACGTCAGCGCCGCCAGGTCCAGAGTGGATCACGATAGTGCGACACCGCCGTCCGGACATGTCCGTCGGGCAGCCACGAATCATCCGACACGACGATATCGCCCGACGCCGTGTGGCGCAGTGCCCGGACGATCGACGCCACGACGACGTCAGCATCCGCCACACCGAACGCCCGCAACGTGGCCGGCGGCGGCACCACCGGCAGCGGCACCAGCGCCAGCGACTGCAGCAGTCCCTGGTCATCGTCCAGCAGGATGGACCCGTGCTGCAGGAACGCGCCGGCGTCCCGGTGCTGCGCCGAGCCGACCAGCTTCTGTGTGCCCACCACCAGCTCCCCAGCCGACGGGGTCTCGAAGCAGGGAGCCAGCCCGGGGCTCGGCGTGCGACCGGTGGGCGCGGCGCGCGTGGCCGGCACACGGAGCGCCGTCAGCGCGTCGAGGAGCAGGCTGTTGATGGCCTCGTAGCCGCCGCGCAGCGTAGGCGCCGCCAGGTTGGGCGCCGCCACCGCGTACGTGACCTCGCGGGCGTGGAGCAGCGCGCGACCCCCGGTGGGCCGTCGCACCGCCGGTATCTGGGCCGCCTCGCAGCGCGCGATCGAGTACGCGCCCTCGCACCGCTGGTTGCGCCCGAAGGAAACCGATGGCCGATCCCAGCTGTACAGCCGCAGCAGGGTCTCGCCTGACTCCGACGCTGCAGCCAGCATGGCATGATCGAGGGCCATGTTCGTCGCCGCGTCGCGCGGCGGGCTTTCCATCAGCCGGACGGTGCCGCTCCAGAGCGTGTGGGAGTGCACGGCGTCGGGACGGAGGGAAGGAGGCGGCCACCGCTGTGGTCGCTGGGAGGGATTACGTTTCGATGGCGCCGATCGGAAACCCCGTGTCGGCGCCGCCATCCGATACCAATCTGACGATCGGGCGCGCGCTCCGGGCGCCCTCTGGAGTTTAGCCGCATGGCCGTACCCGTCCGTTCCGCCTCCGCTGCACCGGCCGCGCTCGATGATTCCGGAAGCTTCATCCAGCGCCACATCGGTCCCACGCCCGCTGAAGTGGCGTTGATGCTCGAGACCCTCGGCTATCCGACACTCGACGCACTGATCGACGCCACCATTCCCGAGTCGATCCGCTTCCGCCGCCTGCTCACGCTGCCGCCCGCCGAGAGCGAGTTCGACGCGATCACCCGCCTGAAGGGAATCGCGGCCAGGAACGAGGTGTTCACGTCGTACCTCGGCCAGGGGTATTACAACACCATCGTGCCGGCCGTCATCCAGCGGACGGTGCTCGAGAACCCGGGCTGGTACACCGCCTACACGCCGTACCAGGCCGAGATCGCGCAGGGTCGGCTCGAGGCGCTGCTGAACTTCCAGACGATGGTGATCGACCTCACCGGGCTCCCGATCGCCAACGCCTCCCTGCTGGACGAGGCCACGTCGGCCGCCGAGGCGATGGCGCTGTCCCACGGCGCGGTGACCGGCAATCGCACCAGGTTCTTCGTCGCCGCCGACTGCCATCCGCAGACGATCGCGGTGGTGCAGACGCGTGCCGAGTCGCGTGGATGGGAAGTCGTGATCGGTGACGCCGCCTCGGCGGAACTGACCGGCGACTTCTTCGGCGCGCTGATCCAGTACCCGACCACCGATGGCGCCGTGGTGGACTACTCGGCGTTCTGCGAGCGGGCACACGCGGTGGGCGCGCTGGTGACGGCCGCCACCGACCTGATGGCGCTCACGTTGCTCACGCCGCCGGGTGAGTGGGGCGCCGATATCGCCGTCGGCAGCGCGCAGCGCTTCGGTGTACCGATGGGTTACGGCGGACCGCACGCCGCCTTCTTCGCCACCCGCGACGAGTTCAAGCGCCCGCTGCCGGGCCGCATCATCGGCGTCAGCCGCGACAGCCACGGCGCCCCCGCGCTCCGCATGGCGCTGCAGACGCGCGAGCAGCACATCCGCCGCGAGAAGGCCACCAGCAACGTCTGCACCGCGCAGGTGCTGTTGTCGGTGATGGCCAGCATGTACGGCGTGTATCACGGTCCGCAGGGGCTGACGCGCATCGCGCGCCGCATCCAGCGCCTGACCGCGACCTTCGTGGCCGGCCTCGACAAGCTGGGGCTGCAGGTGCTGCACGAACACCACTTCGACACCGTGCGGGTGGAAGTCGGCGTACACGGCATGCAGGACATCATGGCCGCCGCCGCCACGCATCGCGTCAACCTGCGCCGCCTCAGCGAAGGGTCGATCGGCGTGTCGTTCGACGAGACCACCGCGCTGGCCGACGTGGCCACGCTGCTCACGATCTTCAACGGTGGCGAGGCCAGTGGCCTCGACGTCGAGGCGCTGGCCGCCGAGACGGCGCCGCGCTACGACGAGCGTTTCGCGCGCACGTCGCCGTTCATGACGCACCCGGTGTTCAACACGCACCACAGCGAGACTGCGATGCTGCGCTACATCAAGCAGCTCGAGGCGAAGGACCTGTCGCTCTGCCACTCGATGATCGCGCTCGGCAGCTGCACCATGAAGCTCAACGCGGCCACCGAGATGTATCCCGTGACGTGGGCTGAGTTCGGGCTGCTGCACCCGTTCGCGCCGCGCGAGCAGGCGCAGGGCTACGCACAGATGTTCGAGGAGCTGGAAGCGGCACTGGCCGACGTCACCGGGTTCGCGGCGGTGTCGCTGCAGCCGAACGCCGGGTCACAGGGCGAGTACGCGGGCCTGCTCACCATCCGTCGCTATCACCAGGCGCGCGGTGAGGGCCATCGCACGGTGTGCCTCATTCCGGCCAGTGCGCACGGCACCAACCCGGCCAGCGCCGCGATGTGTGGCATGCACATCGTCCCGGTGAAGACCGCCGCCAACGGCAACGTCGACGTCGCTGACCTGAAGGCGAAGGCCGCCGAACATTCGGCCAACCTCGCCGCGCTGATGGTCACCTATCCCAGCACGCACGGCGTGTTCGAGGCCGACATCGCCGACATCTGCGCCGAGATCCATGCGCACGGTGGGCAGGTGTACATGGATGGCGCGAACATGAACGCGATGGTGGGCGTCTGCCGTCCCGGTGACGTCGGGGCCGACGTCTGTCACCTGAACCTGCACAAGACGTTCTGCATCCCGCACGGTGGCGGCGGCCCGGGCATGGGCCCGATCGGCGTCGCGCAGCACCTGGTGCCGCACCTGCCGGGCCACGCGCCGGCCGGCATCGGCACCGAGCTCAGTTCGGGCGCGGTCAGCGCGGCGCCGTTCGGCAGCGCCAGCATCCTGCCGATCAGCTATCTCTACATCCGCATGATGGGCGCCGAAGGCCTGGCATACGCGACCAAGGTCGCAATCCTGAATGCGAACTACGTCGCGAAGCGCCTTCAGCACGCGTATCCGGTGCTCTACCAGGGCCCGAACGGCACCGTGGCGCATGAGTGCATCGTGGATCCGCGCCCGCTCAAGGGCAGCGCCGGCATCGAGGTGGAAGACATCACCAAGCGGTTGATGGACTACGGCTTCCACGCGCCGACGGTCAGCTTCCCGGTGGCCGGCACGCTGATGATCGAGCCCACCGAAAGCGAGAACAAGGCCGAGCTGGATCGCTTCTGCGAGGCGATGCTGAGCATCCGCGAGGAAATCGCGCAGGTGGAGCGCGGCGAGCTGCCGCGCGACGACAACCCGCTCAAGCATGCCCCGCACACCGCCAGCGCGGTGATCAGCGATGCCTGGACACACGCCTATCCGCGCGAGCAGGCGGCATTTCCGGCGGCGTGGGTGCGGGCGGCGAAGTTCTGGCCGACGGTGGGCCGCATCGAGAGCGCATTCGGTGACCGCAACCTGGTCTGCAGCTGCATCCCGATGGAGGAGTACGCGCAGGCCTGATCGCGTTTGGCTCACGCCCTGACGCACGACGGGCCGGCTCCAGTGACTGGAGCCGGCCCGTCGTCGTTCGCGCAGTAGCGTCGCGGCTTACTCGCCGAGCAGCGACTTGTAGGCGTCGGCGGTCATCAGGGCGGCGCGGGCTCCCTTGTCGGCCACCTTCATACGGATCATCCAGCCGTCGCCGAAGGGATCGGTGTTCACCAGTGCGGGTTCTGTGTCCAGGCGCGAGTTCACCTCCACCACCTCACCCGCCAGCGGCGAATACAGCTCGCTGACGGCCTTCACCGCCTCGATCGTCCCGAACACGGCATGCTCGGCGAACGTGGCACCGACCTTCGGCAGGTCGAGGTAGACGATGTCGCCCAGCTCCCCCTGCGCGTAGTCGGTGATGCCGATGGTCACGATGTCGGCATCGGCGGCGCCGGCGACGTACTCGTGTTCCTTCGTGTACTGGAGATTGGCGGGGATCTGCGACACTGAGTGCTCCGAAAGGACGGGTGATGTGGACCGGGGGCAGTCTAGCGGCCCGTCGGTGAACTTCGTAGTGCGCGCCGGCCGCGTATCACGGGCGCATCGATGCCCAGTGCATCAGCCGCAGCCAGGCCGCGTCCACCTGCGGCGACAGCGCGGCGCGTTCGCCACCGTTGTCGAGCACCAGGTCGGCGCGTGGGCGCTTGAGCGCGGTGGGCAACTGCGCCCGGACTCGGGCCATGGCATCGGCCGGCACCATCGAGCGGTCGCGCACCAGCCTGTCGATCCGGACCGACTCTGGCGCGTCCACCAGCAGGATCCGCGGGAAGTGCCAAGCCAGCCGCGCCTCGAAGAGCAGGGGAATGTCGCAGATCACGATGTCGGCACCGGCGGCGCGGGCCTGCTCCACCGCCGTCACCCGCGCCCGCTCCACGGCGGGGTGGACGATCCGCTCCAGCGCCTCGCGCGCGTCGGCATCGCCGAACACGACTCGGCCCAGCGCCGCACGGTCCAGTGAACCATCGGCGCGGCGCATCGCATCGCCAAAGCGTTCGACGATCGCCGCCAGTGCCGGGGAGCCGGGCGCCACCGCGTGGCGGGCGGCGACGTCACTGTCCACCAGCACCGCCCCGCGCGCCGTGAGCCCGTGCGCCACGGTGGACTTTCCCGACGCGATGTTCCCGGTCAACGCGACGAGGAGCATTTAAAGCGCGTCCTCAACATCCGTCGAGTCCGCTTCGGCAGGGTCGGTCAGGTCGCCAGGGGCGCTGGCGAGCACCGTCTTGGCGGCCTCGAGCGCAGACGATGGCACCATCAGTGAGACGCCCATCGCAGAATAGCCCTGGAACGCGGAGCCGAAGAGGCCAACAGAATCGTTGCTGCGGATGATCGAAGGGATGCCGGCCGTGTCGAGCACGGCCACGGCGATGCTGGCCTCCAGCTCGTTGCCGAAATCCTGACATTTCACCCACTGCGGACGGGAGGAGGAGGGCATGGCGCGGGCTGGAGGGTGGCGGCGGGAGCGGATCGCTCGGCGAACGTACCCCGGGCCGCGCCAACCTGCACCGGTGGGCGGGTGGCCAGCGGTCGAGGTTGCCGCTCTTTCATCCGCTCGTCTGGGAATGACGCCCAGTCCGACCCTTCCGGAGGCACGCCCTTTGGCCGATCACTCC
>JANMON010000086.1:0-1641 GCA_031369265.1 Gemmatimonadaceae bacterium
GTACCGGTGCCCCACAGGATCGGCAATAGCCCGATCATGGTCGAGGCGACGGTCATCATTTTCGGTCGCACACGCTCGACCGCCCCTTCGATCACGGCGTCGTAGACGTCCTGCGCTGTCGGCACCTTCCCGTCGGCACAGCGCTCGGCCCACGCGCTGTTCAGGTAGACGAGCATGATGACGGCCGTCTCGGCCGCCACACCGGCCAGCGCGAGGAAGCCGACCGTCACCGCCACCGACCACTCGTAGTCGAGTGCCCAGAGAAACCAGATTCCACCGATCAGCGTGAACGGGATCGAGAGCATCACGATCAGCGTGTCGCTGATCCTGCCGAAGTTGAAGTACAGGAGCAGGAACACGATGGCCAGTGTCGCGGGTACGACCAGCTGCATCTTTGCCGTCGCGCGTTCCATGTACTCGAATTGCCCACTCCACACCAGCGTGTAGCCCGCGGGAAGCACGAGGTCACGACCAACCACACGCTTCGCGTCGGCAACGTAGCCCCCGATGTCCGTCCCTTCGACGTCCACATACACCCAGGCCGTGGGCTGAGCGTCTTCGGTCCGGACGACCATTGGACCCGAGACCTGACGGATGGTCGCGACCTGACCGAGCGGGATCTGGGCGGCACCCCGACGCGGCGCACCCCTGCCGCCGGTCGTCATGCCATCGTCCATGGGCGCAGGCGCTGTACCGGCGTCGTGGCTGACGGGCACGAGAACGGACGCCAGTCGTTCGGGCGTATCCCGCAGTTCCTGTGGGTACCGCACACGGACACCGTACCGCTCGCGCCCCTCGACGGTCTGCGTGATCGTCATCCCACCGATGGCAGCCGCGATCACGGTCTGGATGTCACCGACGTTCAGGCCATGGCGCGCCGCGGCGACCCGGTCGATGTCAATGTCCAGGTAGTACCCACTGACGGCTCGCTCGGCGAACACGCTGCGCGTGCCGGGCACCGTCTTGAGGAGCGACTCGAGCTCCTTGCCGAGACGCTCGAGCGTGGCGAGGTCTGGCCCGAAGAGCTTCACGCCAACGGGTGTGCGGATGCCGGTGGCAAGCATGTCGATGCGCCCCTTGATCGGCATCGTCCAGGCGTTCGTCACCCCGGGCATCCTAACCGCGGAATCCATGGCGGCGACGAGCTTGTCATACGTCATGCCGTTTCGCCATGCCGACTTCGGCTTGAGCGAGATCGTGGTCTCCGCCATGTCCAGACCCGCCGGGTCGGTGGCGGTGTTGGCACGTCCCGCCTTGCCCCACACACTGGCTACCTCATGGAACGACTTCAGGATGGCGTCCTGTTGACGCAGCAATTCTCGCGCACGAGCAACGCTGATCCCGGGCAGCGTTGACGGCATGAACAGGATGGTGCCCTCCTCGAGCGGTGGCATAAACTCGCTGCCGATGCGCTGAAAGGGGATGTACGTCACGATCAGCGCGGCCGCCGAGAGGCTGATCATTCCCCACCGGTGCGTCATCACCCAAGCGAGGACCGGACGGTAGGCACGAATCATCGCGCGGCTGAGTGGATTCTTCGCCTCGCGATAAATTTTCCCGCGGATGAAGAGGCCCATCAGCACCGGCACGAGCGTGATGCTGAGCAGACTGGCGGCGGCCATCGCAAACGTCTTCGTCAAC
>JANMON010000104.1:0-6432 GCA_031369265.1 Gemmatimonadaceae bacterium
CACCTACGCGCGTCAGGCCTGCCGCCGCGCCGGGTGCAGTCGCGATCGCCCGTGAGATGCCGAAATCCATCAGCAGCGCGCGGCCAGTCGCACGCTCGATCATCACGTTGTCGGGCTTCAGGTCGCGATGCACCACCCCGCGCCCATGTGCATAGGCCAGCGCGTACCCGATGTCCTGCAGCAGCCGCACCAGGTCGCGCACGCCCAGTGGCCCGAGTCGGCGCACCCGCTCGGCGAGGCTCTCGCCCTCCACGTACCCCATCGCGAAGGCGACCAGTTCGTCGCTTTCCTCGATGGCGTGCACCGGCACGATGTTCGGATGCGAAAACGACGCCGAGGTACGCGTTTCGCGCAGGAACCGCTCGCGCAGCGATCCATCCACCGCAAATTCCGGTGGCAGCACCTTGAGCGCCACCGCGCGGTCCAGGCGCACGTCGCGCGCGAGGTACACGGTGCCCATGCCACCGCGCCCGAGCTCGCGCTCGATCACGTAACGGTCGCCGAGTCGCTGCCTGACACGCTCGATCTCACGCACGCTCATGGGCATCCGGGGTCAGGGGGCCGCGACCGTTACTACCTGGACCAGCTACTTCTGCTTCACCACCACACCGCCCTTCATCACGAACGAGATCCGCGCCAGCAGCGACACGTCGGTGAGCGGATTGCCCTGCACCGCCACCAGGTCGGCCACCTTGCCGCTCGTCACGCTGCCGAAATCCTTGTCCACGCCCAGCAGCGTGGCGGCGTTCATGGTGCCGATGGTGATGGCGTCCATCGGTGTCGCACCGAGGATGTCCACCATGTACTTGAACTCCTCACCATTGCGACCGTGAATGTCGCTGGTGGCATCGGTGCCGAGCGCGAACTTGACGCCGGACTGGTAGGCATGGCGCAGCAGGCGGCGGCGATCGGCGGCGATGGCGGTGGCCTTCGCGATCGAGTTGGCGGGCACGCCCTTGCGCACACCGTCGCTCACGATCTCCTCGAGGATGATCAGCGTCGGCACCAGGTAGGTCCCACGCGCCTTCATCGCCGTGATCGCGGCATCGTCCACCAGGCTGCCATGTTCGATCGAGGCGGCGCCGGCGTTGACGGCCGCCAGCAGGCCGGCCCCACCATGTGCATGGGCCATCACCTTGCGACCGAGGCGCGTGGCTTCCTCCACCAACGCCTTCATTTCATCCTCGCCGAACTGCGGTGCGTTCACCGCGTCACCCACCGACAGGATGCCGCCGGTGGCGACGAACTTGATCTGGTCGGCGCCGTACTTGACGTTCAGGCGCACCTGCCGGCGGATCGCGTCGGGGCCATCGACGATCGCGCCGGTGCCCGGAATCGCGATGTTCGGGCTCCAGCCGTTCACGTCCGCGTGCCCACCGGTGCTGCCCAGCGACGGTCCCGAGGCATGAATGCGCGGTCCGGGAATCAGGCCGCGATTCACCGCGTCGCGCACCGCCACGTCCACGTAATCGGTGGAGCCGGCCTCGCGTACGGTGGTGAAGCCCGCCTCCAGCGTCTTCTTCGCGTTGATGACGGCATAGATCGCCCCATGCGCCGCCGTTTCCTTCAGCACCGAGAGGTCACCACCGTCGTTGTCGATCGAGGTGATGTGCGTGTGCATGTCGAAGAAGCCGGGCATCAGCGTGTAGCCGGCCAGGTCGATGACCTTGGCGCCACGCGGCACCGAGACCTGCGCGGCGGTGCCGACGGCCGTGATCCGCTCGCCGGTGATCACCACCACCGGCTGCTCCACCTGCGTCCCGTCGCCGATGATCAGGCGCGCGGCGCGGATGGCAGTCACGGTGGGGGCCTGCGCCAGCAGCGGCTGGGCGATGGCAGAAACGACCAGCAACACGTGCGACAGGCGCATGCAGACTCCAATGGATGGGATTGACGGTGTCATCAACTGTAACGCGCGCCCATGCTCAGGGAATGGCGACGGCGCCGGCGTCACTGCCTCGCTTGCCAAGGACCCTTCGCGGCGGAAAATTGCGCGGACGTCCGCCATCGCCGGCGTGGGCTGGTGCTGTCGTTCCCATTCCGGTGGAGTCGTGCTCCGTCAAGGCCGTTTCGTCATCCACTGGTTCGCGGCCATCAGCATGACCATCGCGCTGGCCGCGTGCGTCCGGAAGCCCGATCACCTGTCCTACGATGCCGCCGGTGTGGCGCAGGACGTACTGGCCCTGATTCCACACAACACCGAGTGGGCGCGCACGGTGCAATACGATGCCGTGCTCTACCGCGTCGAACTGCGTGCCGATGGCGCGCGTGACGGTGCGCCTACCGACGCGCTCTACAGCTTCTACTCCCCGGGGTCACAGGTCTTCCTCACCGCCACCAGTGATCCGCGCACCCCGTGGGAAGGCGCCGAGCCGCAGGACTGGCCGGCGGGGCGACGCGCACCGATGCCGCTGCCGCCAGTCGCCATCGACTTCGCAGCCGCCTGGACACAGGCGCGCAACGCCGGCATAACGAAAGTCAGCAGCGCCGTGTTGGAAGTGAACCAGAAGAACGCGCTACCGATCGTCGCCTGGTCGATCACCGGCACCACCCGCGATCCGCGTGAACAGGGCATCTACATCGACGCGCTCACCGGCGATCGCCTCTATCAGCACACCCTCGCCGAGCCGCCGATCGCGCCCGCCAGCCTCGAGACGGCGCAGTCCCGGTACCGCGGCGCGCTGCGTCAGAACTCGCAAGGCGCGGGTGGCTGCACGTCGAAGTCGTTCCCGGTACCGGCGGCCGATCCGGTGGTCTGTTACGACCCGGTGCGTCGCATCTACTCCTCGCTGCCGTAAGTCGTCGCCAGTCCGTCACGCGGGACGTGTCGATTTCCGACTCCCCCGATCGACAATGCTCACCAAGGCTCAGCGTCGCGTGTCACGCCGTTCACACCAGGGAGGATCGCCATGAAGTATCTCTGCCTCATCTACGACCAGGAAAGCACGCTCAACGCCATGTCCGAGAGCGAAGGATCAGCGTTCATGGGCGAGTACGACACGTTCACGCAGAATCTGATCGCCAGCGGCAAGATGCTCGGTGGCCAGGAGCTGTCGCCGGTGAGCACGGCCACCACCGTGCGGATCCGCAACGGCGTGCTGAGCACGACCGATGGACCCTTCGCCGAGACGAAGGAGCAGCTGGGCGGCTTTTACCTCGTCGACGCGGTGGACCTGAACGAGGCGATCCAGATCGCTTCCCGTATCCCCTCAGCGCGTATCGGCAGTATCGAAGTTCGGCCGATCATGGTGCGGGGCTGACATTCGTGCACCGCCGACCGCAGTGAGCGACGCGGTGGCGGATGTGATACGCGACCAGGTCGAGGCGATCTATCGCAACGACTCCAGACGCGTGTTGGCCACGCTCATCCGCCTCCTCGACGATTTCGATCGCGCCGAGGAGGCGATGCACGAGGCCTTCGCCGCCGCACTCGGCGCGTGGGCACGCGACGGCCTGCCTGGCAACCCGCGCGCCTGGCTCGTGTCCACCGCGCGGTTCAAGTCGATCGACGCCGAGCGTCGGCGTGCCCGTTTCGATGCGGCGCTACCCGAGGTGACGGCGCAGCTGCATCCGGAATCGGCAACGTCGGGAGACGATGACGAGGTGGCCGACGACCAGCTGCGGCTGATCTTCACCTGCTGCCATCCCGCCCTGTCGCTCGACGCGCAGGTCGCACTGACGTTGCGCGAGGTCTGCGGACTCACCACCGAGGAAATCGCACACGCCTTCCTGACGCCGGCACCCACGATCGCGCAGCGCATCGTGCGCGCCAAGCAGAAGATCCGGACGGCACGCATTCCCTATCAGGTGCCCACCCGCGATGAGTTGCCGACGCGTCTGGATGCCGTCCTGCAGGTGATCTATCTCGTGTTCAACGAAGGCTACCTGGCCAGCAGCGGCTCGGCACTCACGCGGCACGATTTCTCCGCCGAGGCGATCCGGCTGGGCCGCCTGTTGCTCGAGCTACTCCACGAACCGGAGATCGAGGGGTTGCTGGCGCTGATGCTGTTGCATGAGGCACGCCGCGTCACCCGCAGCAGTGACGACGGGGAGTTGATCCTGCTCGACATGCAGGACCGGTCACGCTGGGATCAACGGCTGATTGCCGAAGGCAGCGAGCTGGTGCAGCACGCGCTACGGTCGCGACGATTCGGCCCCTACACACTGCAGGCGGCGATCGCCGCGGTGCACGCCGACGCTCAGACGGCATCGGAGACGGACTGGACGCAGATCGTCGGCCTGTACGACGTGCTGCTACGAGTGGACGAGTCGCCGGTGATCGCGCTCAATCGCGCCGTCGCCATGGCCATGCGCGATGGACCCGCCGCAGGCCTGCTGGCGATCGACGCGCTGATGCTGGATGGCACACTGCGGGACTACCAGCTGGCGCATGCGGCGAGAGCCGACCTGCTACGCCGCATGGATCGCCGCGCCGAGGCCCGCGCCGCCTACCATGCTGCGTTGGCGCTCACCAGGCAGGACTCCATGCGCCGCTTCCTGCAGCGTCGGATCGACGAGGTGGACGGCGGTACCTGACGGGCGACACGGCACGCGCTCCACCGTATACTGGCACGCATGTCGTCCACACACATCGCGCTCCTGCGCGGCATCAACGTCGGCAAGGCCAAGCGCATCGCGATGGCCGACCTGCGGGCCGCAGTGACCGACGCCGGCATGACGCACGTGCAGACGCTGCTCAACAGCGGCAACGTCGCCTTCACATCGCGGAAGTCCGTCAGTGGTGCGACGCTGCGCGCGGCGATCCTCGCCCACACCGGCGTCGATGCGCGTACCACCGTGCTCACGGCCGCAATGCTCGCCACCGTGATGGCCGAAAATCCGCTCACCAGCATCGCCACCGATTTCACACGACTGGTGGTGTACGTACCGGCCGATGCCGATGCGCTGGATGCGTTACGCCGCATCGCCGCACAGTCGTGGGATCCCGAGGTGATGGCCGTCGGCGCGATGGCGGCCTACGTCTGGAGTCCGGACGGCTTGCTGGCCGGCAAGGCGTTCGAACTGATCAACAAGCAGTGCAAGGACGCCGTCACCGCGCGCAACTGGGCCACCATGCTCAAGCTGCAGGCACTGGTCGCAAGCTGAGTCGGCTGCAAGCGGCGCTTGCACGGAGTGAAGCAGCACCGCGACACCTGCACAAACGCCGGCACCCTCGTTTGTGTACGAGTGTTCGGGCCGCGCTGATCGCGGCGCGATACCTGATGACCACCGGAGACACCTGATGTCCGCAGCACGTTCACTCGCCCGTTCGCTGCCGTTGCTCCTCGCCGCCGCCGCTCCACTCGGCGCGCAGCGCACGCGGCAGCCGGTGGTGCAATCGGTGACGACGCCGATCATCACCGTCGCCGGTGCCCGGTTCCGCGACCTCAATCGCAACGGCACGCTCGAGCCCTACGAGGATTGGCGCCTGTCGTCGGCGGCGCGCGCGGCGGACCTGGTGGGCCGCATGACGCTGGAGGAAAAGGCCGGTGCGGCAGTGCATGGCACCGCGCCGTCGGGTGGTGGGCCGATGGGCGGCGGTCGCACTTACGACTCGACCGCTGCCATCGCGCAAATGCTGACAAGGCACGTCAACAGCGTCATCACGCGACTGGCCATTCCACCGGCAGCATTCGCAGCGCAGAACAACCAGTTGCAGGCGATTGCCGAGCGTACACGGCTCGGCATTCCGGTCACCATCAGCACCGATCCGCGCAGTCATTTCCAGGTCGTCGCCGGTGCCAGCAACACCGGGTCCGGTTTTTCGCAGTGGCCCGAGACACTCGGACTCGGTGCACTGGATGATGCGGCACTGGTGAAGCGCTTCGCCACCATCGTGCGCAACGAGTATCGCGCGGTCGGCATCCACATGGCGTTGTCGCCGCAGGCCGACCTCGGCACCGAGCCACGTTGGTCGCGCATCACCGGCACCTTCGGCGAATCACCCGAACGCGTCGGCGCGATGGTCACCGCCTACACGCAGGGCATGCAGGGCAGCGACACCGGCCTCACTCGCGATGGCGTGGCCACTGTGGTGAAGCACTGGGTCGGGTACGGCGCCTCGGTGGATGGCTTCGACGGCCACAACTACTACGGACGATTCGCACGCTTTCCGGGTGGACGGTTCGCCGATCACGTCACGCCGTTCCTCGGTGCGATCAAGTCCGGCGTGGTGGGTGTGATGCCCACCTACGACATCCTCGACGGTCTGCAGATCGATGGTACGCCGGTGGAAGCCGTCGGCGCCGGCTTCAACAAGCAGCTGCTGGCCGGCCTGCTGCGCGGCACGCACAAGTTCCGCGGCATGGTGCTCTCCGACTGGGCCATCACCCAGGATTGCGGCACCGAGTGCATGACCGGTCAGCCACGTCAGGCGCCGCAGCAGATCGCGATGCCGTGGGGGGTGGAGTCGCTGACCAGGACGCAGCGCTT
>JANMON010000128.1:0-33528 GCA_031369265.1 Gemmatimonadaceae bacterium
TCGTCGCCGACGGTGCACAGTTCATCATCGCGACTCACTCGCCGCTGCTGCTGGCGTTCCCCGGCGCGCGGATCCACTCGTTCGACGAGCTACCGGTGAGCGAGGTGGCGTGGTCCGACACCGACCACGTGCGGCTCACGCGCGACTTTCTCGCGGACCCGGAACGCTACCTGCGCAACCTGCGAGCGTGATCTGCGTGCGTCGCTGCACCGTGAACGGCAACAGCGAATCGCAGAACGGAACAGCCGCAGAACGGCACGGCCGCACGAGAGCGGGAGTGCGAGGTCTGTCGGGGCGCGACCCTCCGCGTGCACCAATCGCCCCGCGCTTGCTTTGGGAACTGCAACTGCCACCGCAGTTCCTTCAGCAATGTCCTTCAGATTCGGTAGGTGCTTCGCCGAGCGCGCCGACAATCAACAGCCTGAACGTGTGTCGTCTCGCCATTCCGCCCTTCTGCGGCTGTTCGTTCTGCGGCCGTTCGGTTCTGCGATCAGCCGTTGCACTTACCGCTCTTTCAGCGCACCCGCAAGCGACCTTCGGACATCAGCACTGCACTGCCGGCGACGCGCACGGCCGTGATCTCGCCATCGTGCTTGTCCACCTCGATCTCGAGACGGCTGGGACGGCCCATCTCGACGCCTTGCTGCGTGGTCCAGCGCAGGGTGCCGTTGCGCGGCGTGCGGGCGGCGAGGAAGCCGCCGAGTGCGGCGGTGGCGCTGCCGGTGGCCGGGTCTTCGGGAACCGAGACGCCGGGGCAGAACACACGGCAGTGGATGTCCACGCCGGGTGTGTCGCTGATCGGCGTGAACACCATCATCATGTCGGCCGACGTGCCCTGGAAATGCTGCTCGAACGGACCGGCCTGCACGCGCGCACGTTCCACCGCATCACGTGACGCCACCGGCACCATCAGGAACGGCAGCCCGCACGACGTCACGCGTGGCGCGTGCGTGTCCTGTGGCAGCATGTCGCTCAGCTGCAATCCCAGCACCTCGCACACCACCGCGCGATCGAGCGGCAGCTCCTCGGTGGGCATCTGCGCCACGGAGAGCTGCGCCCATTCCGGCACGCCGTCGCGCAGGCGTACCGTCACCGGCACCGGGCCCACGTTTTCCCCCAGCACCACCGGTACCGAGTCGCCGGTGGCCGGCACGTCGCCGGAGAACACCAGCGCGATCGCGGTGCCGACGGTCGGGTGACCGGCGAAGGGGACCTCGCCGCCCGGCGTGAAGATGCGCACCCGCTTGGTGGTGCCGTCGGTCTCGGGCGGCAGCACGAACGTGCTTTCGCTGTAGTTGAACTCGCGCGTCACCTGCAGCATCTCGGCGTCGGTGAGCCCGCGCGCGTCGAGGATCACCGCCAGCGGGTTGCCGCCGAAGCGCCGGTCGGTGAACACGTCCAGCGTGAAGTAGTGCACGAACAGCGGCGCACCATCATTGGGCGCGCCGCCAGCAGTATCCGCGCTCATTCGGCCAGGAACGGGTAGCGCCATTCCGTCGGCGGCACGAAGGTTTCCTTGATCGACCGTGCGCTGACCCAGCGCATCAGGTTCATCTTCGAGCCGGCCTTGTCGTTGGTGCCCGAGGCGCGCGCACCACCGAACGGCTGCTGGCCCACCACGGCGCCGGTCGGCTTGTCGTTGATGTAGAAGTTGCCGGCCGCGTTGCGTAGCACGCTCATCGCATCCAGCACCGCCTGCTTTTCACGCGCCCACACCGCACCGGTCAGCGCGTATGGGCTGGTGGCGTCCACCAGCTGGAGCGTCTGCAGCCACTGGTCGTCGTCGTAGACGTAGGCGGTGATGATCGGGCCGAAGATCTCCTCGTGCAGCATGCGATGGTTGCGATCCTCGGTGCGCACCAGCGTGGGCTGCACGAACCAGCCCGTCTCGCCGTTGGCGGTGCCACCGGTGACCACTTCGCATTCCTTCTGCGCCAGCGCCAGGTACTCGGTGTGCTTGTCGAAGGCCTTCTTGTCGATCACGGCGCCCATGAAGTTCGAGAAGTCGCGCACGTCGCCGACCGTGATCTCGCTCACCATCTGGCCCACGTGATCGCGCACCGTGGTCCAGAGCGACTTCGGCACGTACACGCGGCTGGCCGCCGAGCACTTCTGGCCCTGGTACTCGAACGCACCGCGTACGATCGCCACCGCCAAGGCCACCGGATCGGCCGACGGGTGGGCAACGATGAAGTCCTTGCCACCGGTCTCACCCACGATGCGCGGATAGCTGCGATAGCCGCCCATGTTGCGGCCGATGGTCTCCCACATGCCGTTGAACACGCCGGTGCTGCCGGTGAAGTGCACACCGGCCAGGTCGCGATGTGTGAGCAGCGCGTTGGAGATCGGCGCCGGATCGCCGGGAACGAAGTTGATCACCCCGGGCGGCAATCCTGCCTCCTCGAGGATCTGCATCACGTACCACGCCGAGAGCACCGCGGTCGATGCCGGCTTCCAGATCACCGTGTTGCCCATCATCGCCGGCGCGCCGGCCAGGTTGCCACCGATGGCGGTGAAGTTGAAGGGCGACACCGCATACACGAACCCTTCCAGCGGACGGTAATCCGACTGGTTCCAGGTGGCCCCGCTGCTCACCGGCTGCTCGGCGTAGATCTCCTGCGCAAACGCGGCGTTGAAGCGCCAGAAGTCGATCAGCTCACAGGCGGCGTCGATCTCGGCCTGGTGCACCGTCTTCGACTGGCCCAGCATGGTGGCGGCGTTCACGGTGGCGCGACGCGTGGTGGTCAGCAGCTCGGCGGCCTTGAGGAAGATGCCGGCGCGGTCTTCCCAGCTCCAGGCGGCCCATTCGCGCTGTGCGGCAGCGGCGGCGGTGATGGCGGACTGTACCTCGGCGGTACCCGCCTTGTGGAAGTCGGCCACCACATGCTGGTGCGCGTGCGGCATGACCTGCGTGCCGGTGTTGCCGGTGTGAATGCGCTTGCCCCCGATGACGATCGGGATCTCGACGCGTTCGGTCGACATGCTGGTCAGGCGCGCCTTGAGTTCGGTGCGCTCGGGCGAATTCGGGGCGTAGTTCCGGACCGGCTCGTTGATCGGCGCGGGAATGCGGCGCGAGCCGGCGAACTGCGAGGCGCCGACCGGCGCGACGATGGGTGCGGTCATGGGTGTGCGGAGTGGAGTTGACGGCCACGCGGCGCACGCACGGCCAGTGTGGGAAAGGTAGCCGAATGCCGCCGGGCCGACCGCGTAGATTCGGTGGATGTTGGCTTCGTTGAGGATTCTGGGTGCCGCAGCGCTGGTCGCCGGCTGTTCGTGGGACGACCCGCCGGTGGAGTGGCAGGCACCGACGCCGATCGCGGCGGGCGTGGACACCACGGCGCAGTATGCGGCGCGGTGGACGCCGGGCGCATCGCCGGAGGTGGTGGTGCGCACGGGCGTCGATCCGCTGGCGGCGACGCCCGATGTGGTGCCCGCCTGCCCCGGATCGTGGGTCGGCGCTGCCGCGGTGCGGGGCACGCGCTGGTCGGCCTGGTGGCAGATCCGCGCCGACAGCAGCGCGCTGCTGGTGGCCGAGCAGCGGGACTCGTTGGGTGTGTCGCTGCAGCGCGTGACGGTGGATTCGGTGGACACCGCGCTGCTCGGCTGTGCGCGTCCGGCGCCGTCGATCGCGGTGGACAGTGCCAACGGCTACGTCCATCTGGCGTACTACATGGTGGCGCCGGAAGGACCGGGACTGTTCTACTCCCACCTGATGGATGCGCGGCTCAAGCGCTTCGAGCCGCCGATGGCGATCGTCTACGGCGAGAAACCGGTACGCGTGAACGTCGCCAGTCGTGGCGACACCGTGGCGCTGGCGTACGAAGATCCGAACAGTGAGGTGGGGCGGATTGCGATGAGCATGTCGCTGACGTCGGGCCACCTGTTCGAGCAGACGGCGCGCCTGATTCCGGTCAGCACCAGTTCGCAGCAGGCATCGGCGCCAGAGATCGTGCGGTTGTCCGGCGCGCAGTTGTGGGTCGGATGGCGCGAAGCATCACAGTCCGGCAGTGCCTACCTGCTGCGACGTGCGCGAATCGTGTCGCGCTGAACTCTTCACTCACGTCGTCATGCCACGCCTGATTGGGGCCCATACGATCGACGCCGGCGGGATCGCGATGGCCGCACGTCGTGCCGGCAGTGCCGGCATGACCGCGCTGCAGATCTTCACGGCAGTGCCCAAGTTCTACAACGAGAAAGTGGGGGTGAAACCCGAGCGCGTGAAGGCGTTTCACGCCGCGCTGGAGGAGGCCGGCATCGCTCGCACGTCGGTGATCGTGCATGCCGGCTACGTGCTGAATTGCGCCACGCCGGAAGCGGAAAAGTGGGAGCGCGCCGCGTCGGCACTGACCAAGGAGCTGGAGCGCAGCACGGCGCTCGGCGTGCGCGGCGTCTGTTTCCATCCGGGCGCCGCCACCGACAAGGATCGTGATGCCGGCGTGGTTCGCGTGGCCACCGCGATGACGCTGGCGCTGGAGAGTGTGGAGGGCGACACCAGGCTTCTGGTGGAGAACAGCGCGGGTGCCGGCAACACCATCGGTCGCACGGTGGACGAAGTGGCGGGAATCCTCGCCGCGCTGCCCAAGGCGCTGCGCAAGCGCGCGGGCTACGGCCTCGATACCTGTCACCTGTTCGCGTCGGGGTACGACATCAGCGCGTCGCAGGCGGCATGCACGGCGGTGCTGGATGCGTTCGAGGAGGCGTGCGGCGAGCCGCCCACCTTCCTGCATCTCAACGACAGCCTCGGCGCACTGGGCTCCAACAAGGACCGGCACATGCTGATCGGCGACGGGGCCATCGGTGCCGATGCCTTCCGCTGGCTGCTGAACGATCCCCGGACCCGCGCCATTCCGCTGCTGCTCGAGACCCCGCAGGAGATCGAGTTGATGGCCGACGATGACGCCAGCGCCGATCCGTTCGACGTACGGATGGTCACGCTCCTGCGCTCCTTCGACGACGCCGACTGATTCCCCCCTGTGCGTGAGGGGGGGCACGGCTCTGTTGCGCAGGGGGACACGGGGTGTACCTTCCCGCGCGTCATGGTCATTTCGCACGGCGGTCGCCGTCGTCTGCCACGATGAGCGCGCGAGTCTCGCTCCACGTACACGGCGAGCGTCGCTCGCCCCTCCCTCATTCCCGAGGATCTGCGATGCCCCCTGCGAAGAAGGCTGCCGCAAAGAAGGCGCCGGCCAAGAAGGCCGCTGCCAAGGCACCTGCGAAGAAGGCTGCCGCCAAGGCGCCGGCCGCCAAGAAGAGCGCGTCGGCGTTCAACAAGGCGATGACCATCAGTCCCGAACTGGCCGCCGTCATCGGTGCCGGTGCACGCCCGCGCACCGAAGTGACCAGCGCGATCTGGGCCTACATCAAGAAGCACGACCTGCAGGACCCGAAGAACAAGCGCAACATCCTGGCCGACGATAAGCTCAAGGCCGTGTTCGGTGGCAAGAAGTCCGTCACGATGTTCGAGATGACGGCACTGGTGTCCAAGCACCTGAGCTGAACCGGATCTCCCGCCGCATGGCGGGTTATCTTTCGCTGGACCGGATCGAGGGCGTGTCCTCCTGAGGGCAGGCCCTCGATTGCGTCCAACCCTGGCATTTCCGCCCGTCCCCGTCGCACCTCCGTCCTGTGGCCGCCGACCCGAAATCGAGTTCCGCACCGCCGCCGGCGTCCAACGTCGTCGCCGCCGCTCGCGGCAAGTCCGCCACCCGCGCCAAGTCGTCGTGGAGTGAAGGGCTGAAGGGCTGGATCGTGCCGATCCTGATCTTCTTCGTGATCCGGATCTTCTTCTTCCAGGCGTACCGCATCCCGTCGCCCAGCATGCAGCCGGAGATGATGGTCGGCGACTGGCTGTTCGTGAACAACCTGGTGTACGGCCCCAACATCCCGTTCACGGACGTCACGCTGCCCGGATACGCCGAGCCGCAGCGCAAGGACATCGTGGTGTTCAAGTCGCCGTTCCAGGCCGACGAAGCCGCCGCCGGCCGCGATCCGCAGCCGACGCTGGTGAAGCGGCTCTGGGGCACGCCGGGTGACACGGTCTACATGCGCGACGGCGTGGTGCACGTGAACGGCACCGCGTTCCCGCAGCGCGCCGACGAGAGCACGTCGAACTTCGGTGGAGACCTCACCGATCCGCTGTTCGAGTGGCAGCACACGATCGAGGCCAAGGGCACACGGTTCGGCGAGCCGCCCGCGGTGCCGACGCACGATAACTGGGGCCCGCTGGTGATTCCCGCCGGCCACCTGTTCATGCTCGGCGACAACCGCTACGAATCGAAGGACAGCCGCTACTGGGGCATCGTGCCGCGCGGCAACCTGCGCGGCCGCCCGATCTTCGTCTACTACAGCTACAACGCCAACGATTCCGATCGCGCGCTGCCATTCATCACCGACATCCGGTGGTCGCGCCTCGGGCACGTGTTCCGCTGACCACGCCGCTCGCCCCCATTCGCCGCCTGACGCTGCTGGGTGTGGTGGCGTTGGCGGTGGGCAACATGGTCGGCACGTCGATCTGGACGCTGCCGGCCACGATGGCGAAAGCGGCCGGCCCACTCGCCCTCGCTGCATGGGGCGTCACCGCGGTCGGCTACTTCTTCATTGCGCGCACATACTCACGCCTCGGCACCCGCTGGCCGAAGACCGGCGGACCGTACGTCTACGTGCGCGAAGCCTTCGGTGACTTCGCCGGATTCCAGACGGTGTGGAGCTACTGGCTCAGCGCCACCATCGGCAATGCGGCCATCGTCACCGCCGTGATCGGCTACGCCACCGGCTTCAGCGACACCTTTCGCGACTCGCCACTGCAGCAGTTCGCACTCGCGCAGGCACTGCTCTGGGGCTTCTGCCTGCTGAACACCATCGGCGTGCAGCACAGCGCGCGACTGCAGATCGCGCTGATGTTCCTGACAGTGGTGCCATTGGTGCTCGGATCGCTGATCGCGCTGCCGCAGGTGCAGCTGGCCAACCTGGTGCCCTTCGCGCCGATGGGCTGGGGCGCGCTGGCACCGGCGTGCGCACTGGTGGTGTGGGCCTTCTCCGGTGTGGAATCGGCGACGGTGCCTGCCGACGAGGTGCAAGACAGCGCGGCCACGCTCGGGCGCGGCACGATGCTCGGTTACTGGGTGGCGACGGCGGTGTTCCTGCTCACCGCGCTTATGGTGATCGGCACGGTGCCGACCGCCGAACTGGCAGCCAGTCCGCGGCCGATCGCGCTCGCGATGGCACGCGTGGTGGGACCATGGGCCGCAGTGGTGATCGGCATCGTGGCGCTGGGGTCCAACCTCGCCACGCTCAACGGGTGGGTGCTGATGGCCGGACGCATTCCCGTGACCGCCGCGCAGGACGGCCTGTTCTTTCCGCCACTCGGCAGGCTGCACCCGCGGTTCCGCACACCGCACGTGGCGATGATCACCGGCACGCTGATTCCGAGCGCACTGCTGTTCCTGTACTTCTCGCAGTCGCTGCTGAACGTGTTCAGTTTCGTGGCGCTGCTGGCCATTCTCACCACGCTGCTGCCGCATCTGTATACCTGCGCGGCGGAGCTGATGCTCGTGCGCCGTCACCCCGGCCGTTATGCTGCGGAGAACAGCACCCGCGTGACGGTGGAGGCGGGCATCGGCTTTCTGTTCGTGCTCTGGACGATGTATGGCGTGGGTGCGGAGTCGGCGATGTGGGGGTTCCTCGCGATCGTGGCCGGTACGCCGCTGTTCGTGTGGTTGCAGCGTGGCACACCAGCGGAGTGACGCATGTGGAGTGATCGTGCCTGCCGAGGTGCCCTCCTGCTGCTGTTGTGCGTGGCTCCGCTGCGCGCACAACCCGCGGCGACCGTCGCACACGGCACCGTACGCACCGACACCATCTGGTCGCAGGCCCTCGGCATCACCAAGCAGCTGGTGGTCTACCTGCCGCCGTCATACACCCGCCCCGACAACGTCGGCAAGCGATATCCCCTGGCGGTGTACCTGCACGGCGCGTGGGGCAGTGAGGTGGACTGGACCGCGCAGGGTCGTCTGGCAGCGACGATGGACTCGCTGGTCGCCCGCGGCATGCGCGAGATGATCGTGGTGATGCCAGATGGCGACGACGGCTGGTGGACCACCTGGCACGGCCTCAATGACGTGGCCGCCTGCCGTCGCACGCCGCGCAACGAGAATGCCGACACCTACTGCGTGCCCTGGCCCAAGTACGACGACTACGTCGTGCACGACGTGCTCGCCTACACCGACTCCGCCTATCGTACGGTGCCGCAGCGCGCGTCGCGTGCCATCGCTGGGCTGAGCATGGGTGGCTACGGCGCCATCAGCATCGCCGCGCGCAATCCGCGCACTTTCTCGGTGGCTGCCAGTCACAGCGGTGTGCTGCGTCCGGCTTTGATGGCCGACAGCAGCGCGCTGGCCACCACCGGCACCGTCACGCTGCGGGACGCCCGCACGCGCGACGAACTGCGCGCCACCTCTGGAGGGCGCTGGGAGCGCATCGAGCCGGCGTTCGGCAGCGATTCGGTGTCGTGGATGTCGCGCGATCCCAGCCGGCTGATCGTGCGCGCACGCAGTCGAGGTGACACGTTGCCGGCGCTGTTCGTCGATGTCGGTACCGAGGATTACCTGCTCGCGATGAGCCGCAGCTTCCGTGACAACATGGCGGCGCTGGGTGTGCCTCTGCGCTACGCCGAGTGGAGCGGCCGTCACGACTGGGCGTACTGGCGTGCGCACCTGCCCGAGAGCCTGCAGTACATCGCCGAGCGACTTGTTCCGTAAACGGTTGTCACTGCTCGCCTTGCGATTGGGGTGAGCGAGTCCCCAGTTTCCCTGCCATGGTTCGCTTCGCTCCAATGCAGACGGGCGCCTGGGACGCCTACGAGGCGAGCGCCGTGCGGACGTTCAGCCGGTCGCTGGCCAGCATGGCGATCGCCACCGGCGTGGTCTGGCGGCTCTGCCGCGCGCTGCTGCTGGGCACCGGTCCCACCGACTCGCCGCTCTTCTTCGGGTCGGTGATCGCGCTCGGCGTGCTGGTGTTCTTCGGCATGGCGACGCTGCACCTCGGCAACTTCCCGCTCAAGCGTTGGCTGTGGCGCGTGCCGCTGTTTGCCATCGTGCAAAGCCTGGCCGAAAGCGCCACCTCGGCGCTGCTGATTGCCGTGCACCGCGAACCGTACGGTAGCGCGATGGCCGAATGGGGCGACCTGCCGGTGATCGCCGGCACGGTGCTCTCGTCGCACGTACTGGCGCTGAGCCTCTACGGTGGCATCCTGGCGCTGGTGGTGCAGGGCATCCGTCGCTCGGTCACGGCCGCCGGTGACGTCGTCATCGACGACCCGAAGGACGACAGGTAGCCGGTTCGTGTCCGGCGTACGACATCCACGTTTTTTCCCCGGAGATCCGTCCATGCGCCGTGCCGCGCATTGCCTTTCGCTGACCGTCACCCTGCTGCTCGGCACATCGCTGGCCGCGCAGGTGGGACCGCACCTGCCCAATGCCGACGCGCGCCGGCCACTCGGCACGCAACGCGAGTGGGCGGACAAGCAGCAGGAATGGCTGCGCCTCCGTCTCGAGCGCACGCTGCCCTCGCTGATGCGGCGCGACAGCATCGACATGTGGATCGTGCCGATGCGCGAATACAACGAGGATCCGGTCTTCTCCTCGCTGGTCGCACCCACCACCTTCGCCGCGCGCCGGCGCACCATCTACGTCTTTCACGATCTCGGCGGCGACAAGGGCATCGAGCGGCTGGCACTCGGTGGCACCTCGCAGGGCGGGATGTACACCGCGGTGCGCTCGCAGCTGGCAGCCACGAACGTGAGTTCGGGCAGCACCACCGCCGAGCTGTGGGGATCGGCGCAGTGGGACGTGCTCACGAAGGTGATCCGCGACCGCAGGCCGAAGCGCATCGCCATCGACGTGGACACCACCTTCGCCTTCTCCGACGGCCTCACGCTCGGCGAGTACACCGGCATGCTGTCGAAGGAAGTGCTCAAGCCGCAGGGCGAGTGGCGGGCCGAGATCAAGCCAGCCGAGCGCCTGGCGGTGGACCTGATCGCGATCCGGCAGGCCGAGGAGGAAGAAACGTTCAACCGCATGAACCGCCTCACGTGGGACATCATCGAGGAGGCGTTCTCGTCGAAGGTCATCACGCCCGGCGTGACGCGCACCAGCGACGTGGTGTGGTGGATGCGACAGCGCGTGGCCGACTACGGTCTCACCACCTGGTTCCAGCCGTCGGTGGACGTGCAGCGCAAGGGCGCCAGCGGCGCACAGCTGGGCGAGGATCCGGTGATCCAGAAGGGCGACGTGCTGCATTGCGATTTCGGCATCACCGCCATGCGCCTGAACACCGACACGCAGCACATGGGTTACGTGCTGCGCGACGGCGAGACCGACGTGCCGGCGGGACTGCGTGCCGCGCTGGCCAACGCCAATAAGCTGCAGGACATCGTCTTCAGCGAGATCAAGCCGGATCGCAGTGGCAACGACGTGTTGAAGACGTCACGGGAGCGGATGACGGCCGCCGGCATCGATGGCACCATCTACTCGCACGCCATCGGCATGCACGGGCACGGCGCCGGCACGCTGATCGGGCTCTGGGATTACCAGGAAGGCGTGCCCGGGCGTGGCGATCACAAGATCCAGCCGGCCACCTGGTACTCCATCGAGCTGCAGGCCACCTCGAAGGTGGCGGAATGGGACGGGCAGCCGGTGCGGGTCGGGCAGGAGGAAGACGTGATCCTGAACGCGGCCGGTGTGGTGCGCTGGGGGTACCAGCGGCAGACGCAGTTCCACCTGGTGAAGTCGGGGCGTGGCGGGCCGTCGCGCGCCCGGAAGTAGCACCACCGACCGGGACCTGACGCCCCGCCGGGTGTAACTTTCACGCAGTGGCCGGTGGAGACGCTGCCGGCCGGGATTGCACAGGACACCATGCGGAAGAACAAGAAGGAACTCATCGTGGTCGGCGACCGGGTGCTGGTCAGCATCGAGGACGGCGAAGAGCGGTCCTCGGTGGGCCTGTACCTGCCGCCCACTGCGGTGGACAACCAGGCCGTGCAGGGCGGTCGGATCGTCGCCACGGGGCCCGGGCTGCCGATGCCGGATCTCGCGTCGCAGGACAGCGACGAGCCATGGAAGAATGCCCAGAGCGGTGCGGCCAGCGCGCGGCACGTGCCGATGCAGGCCCGCGCCGGCGACTACGCCCTGTTCTTTCGCAAGGCCAGCGTCGAGATCACGTTCGAGAACGAACGGTTCCTGGTGGTGCCGCAAGCCGCCATCCTGGCGCTGGTGCGCGACACCAACGTGGCCGACGACATCCTGTTCTGACCTGCCGCATCACGAACACCAATCGCAAACCGTTTCACATTCTTGCAGGAGTTGTACGATGTACGATGAGCGTTTCATTGCCCCGATGCGCGCCGAACTGACCGACCTTGGCGTGCAGGAACTGAAGTCTGCGTCCGATGTGGATGCCGCATTGAAGAACGCCGACGGCACCACGCTGGTGGTGGTCAACAGCATGTGCGGCTGTGCGGCACGCAACGCCCGCCCGGCCGTGAAGACGGCGCTGGAACATGCGGCCAAGCCCGACAAGGCGGTCACCGTGTTCGCTGGCCAGGATCCGGAGCCAACGCAGGCCGCGCGCGGTTACTTCACCGGCTACCGCCCCAGCAGCCCGAGCATCGCGCTGCTGAAGGACGGCAAGCTGGTGTTCATGCTCGAGCGTCACCAGATCGAAGGTCGCTCGGCGCACGAGATCTCCGATGACCTCGTGGGCGCATTCGACAAGTACTGCGCCTGAGGGCGGACCGCGGCCCGGTACGGGCGCGCGGGCGCGACTGAAAAAAAAGCGGGCGGTGTGCAGCGAATCACGCTGCGCACCGCCCGTTCGTCACATCACGAGTAGCGCAGCCACTTGAACAGCTCGCGCAGGCTCGGGCGCTTGCCGTACATCAGCAGCCCGACGCGGTAGATCCGCGCCGAGAACCAGACTGCGACCAGGCAGGCCAGCGCCATTCCGATCAGGCTCACCGTCACCTGCCACGGCGGCACCGAGGTGATGCTCATGCGCATCGGCATCATGATCGGCGCCGAGAACGGCAGCATCGACATCACCGTCGAGAGCATGGTCTGCGGCGCCAGCGCCACCGGCTGGATGAAGATCGCGCTGGCCACCAGCAGCATTGCCACCGGCGTCGCCGCCTGCTGCGCCTCCGATTCGCTGTTCACCGTGCTGCCCACTGCGGCATACAGGCAGGCGTAGAAGATGTAGCCGAGCACGAAGTACAGCAGCACCGCCACCATGAACCCGATCGAGAAGCTGGGCATGGTGCTCAGCATCTCGCTCGAGCGCGCCGCACTCGCCAGTTCGGCGGAAGTGGAGGCGGCGGCATTCTTCTTCATCACCATCGGGATCACGTTGGTGGCAATCCACGCCGAGCTGCCGATCCAGACCGCGAGCTGTGTGACGGCCACGCAGCCGATGCCGATGATCTTGCCGGCCATCAGGATCTCCGGTCGCACACTGCTGATCACCACTTCGGCCACGCGCGTGGACTTCTCCTCGATCACGCTGCGCAGCACCGTCTGGCCATAGAGCAGCAGCACGATGTAGAGCAGGAACGACATCATCAGTCCCACCACGGAGGTCGCGATGCCCGACTTCTCGCGCCCCTTGCTGCTCAGCTGCGTCTTCTCGAGCCTCAGGTCCACCTTGGTCAGCGAATCGACCCGTGCCGCGCTGATGCCCTCCTTCTCCAGCCGCATGTTGAGCACCGCACTTTCCACCGAGGTGGAGATGCGCCGCATGTCAGGAACGGTCGACGTGTTGCGCCCGGTGTAACGCGCCGTCTTCCCGGCCAGCGTGCTGCTGTCGAGGATCAGGTAGCCCAGTCGTCGCTCGGACATGATGGCCGTGGTGGCCAGCGATTCCGCCGCCGCCACGTCCTGCGGCGCCACCACCGAGATCTCCGGATGCACGTCGGTGGTGTCCTTCATCTCCGTCACCACCCGCTGGCCAAGTCCCACGCCGGTGGCATCGATGATGGTGATGTTCGACGATGCGACGGTGGCCTTGGTGCGCGCCACGAACAGCATCGGCAATACTGTAAGCGCCAGGAACATCACCGGGCCGAGCAGCGTCGCGATGATAAACCACTTGGTGCGCACGCGCTCGAGGTACTCGCGGCGAATGATCGCCTTCAGCTTATCCATGGCCGCTCATCCCCGCTTCCACGCCGGTGGCACCGACCTTCTCGAGGAAGATCCGGTGCAGTGAGGGTTGCACGCGCTCGAAGCGCTGCAGTGATGCGCCCGCCGTCACCAGCCGTTGCAGCAACAGGCCGCTGCTCGCGCCCGGTGCCAGTTCCAGTTCCAGGAAGCGATTCTGGTCGTCGAAGCTCGCCACCAGCGATGTGTCGCGCAGGATCGCCTCGACTGCCGTGCTGGGCGCGCCATCGAACGCCACTGCCACCGTGTGACCGGCGTGCGCCGCCTTCACGTCGGACACGCTGCCGTCCAGCACCTTCTGGCCGCTGGCGATGATGCACACCGAGTCGCAGAGCTTCTCGGCGTTGTCCATGATGTGGGTGGAGAAGATCACCGTCTTGCCGCGGGCCTTGAGCTCCACCACGGTGTCCTTCAGCGCCTGCGCGTTGATCGGATCCAGACCGCTGAACGGCTCGTCGAGGATCACCAGGTCGGGATCGTGCAGCAGCGTGCCAACGAACTGCACCTTCTGCTGCATGCCGCGGCTGAGTTCATCGACCTTCGCGTTGCCCCAGTCCTTCTCGGCGGTCTTGAGCGACATGCGTTCCAGCCAGGCATCGATGCGCACCTCGGCGGTCTTGCCCGGGATCCCCTTGAGCTGCGCCAGGAACTTGAGCACATCGCGCACCTTCATCTTCTTGTACAGGCCGCGCTCCTCGGGCAGGTAGCCCACGCGATCCAGCACACCTTTCTCGGTGTGCCGCTGCCCGAACAGCGTGATCGTCCCCGTGTCAGGGGCGATGATGTCGAGGATCATGCGGATGGTGCTGGTCTTGCCGGCGCCATTGGGGCCGAGCAGGCCGTACACGGCGCCGCGGGGCACCTGCAGCGAGAGGTCACGCACGGCGACATGCTCGGCATATCGCTTGGTGACCCCCTGGATATCGATGGCGAGAGCGCTCATGGTGAGGTCTGGGGAACGTGCATCCGCCGGCGCGGACGCCGTGCCACAATCTACGCTACCGAGGCGCCGCTGTTTCGTGGTGCGCCACGCGGTATCTTCTCGCGATGCGACGCACCTCCGTGGCCCACCTCCGACTGGCGTCGGTGCTGCTGCTGGCTTTTGGCGCAGGGTGTGCGCCAAAGGACGCCGCGCGCCCGGAAACCACGATCTTCGCCGCCGGAAGCCTGGCGCGGCCGTTACGTGCGGCGCTGGATTCGATCGAGGCGTCCGGTGGCGGTACCGTGCGCCTGGAGATCATGGGGTCACGCGAACTGCTGCGCGCCATCACCTCGCTGGGCCGCACGCCCGACCTTGTCGTGTCCGCTGATGCCGATGAACTCGAAGCCGTGCTGATCCCATCGTGGGTCTCCAGCAGCACCGTCTTCGCGCGCAACCGCGTGGTGCTGGCGCTGTCACCGAAACGTGCCATCAGCGATACCGTGACCACGATCAACTGGGCCGACGTGGCGTCCAGCGGCGCCTTGCGCATCGCCCGCGCCGATCCCGGTCGCGCACCGCTCGGGTTCCGCACGCAGATGGTGTGGCAGCTGGCGGAATCCTCGTTGCAGCGGCCCGGTCTCGCGGCACGACTGGCCGCCGCCTCACCGCAGGAGCTGGTCCGTGGCAACGAGTCCGACCTTGCGGCGCTGCTCGAGAGTGGTGATGCCGACGCGGCCTGGTGTTACGAGTCGCTGGCACGCTCGCTGAACGTGCCGTACGTGCGCATCGGGGACGCCGTGGATCTCGGCTCGGATGCCGACTCCGTCTCGTACCGCAGCGCCTCGGTGCGCATTCCCGGCGCCACGCCGGGTGACAGTATCACCGTCACCGGCACGCCGATCCGCTACGCCATCGCGGTGCTCACGAAAGCGCCTGACGTGATCGGGGCCACCATGCTGCGCGAGCGCCTGCTGGATTCCGCCAGTGTGCGCATCATGCGACGCATCGGGCTGGACGTGCTCGAGAAGCCTCGCGTGGTCACCGGCGCCGCCCGCCCCAACGCGCGGCAGTGACGGCCCCGCTGCCGCGGGTACTGCTGCGCGCGGTGGCCACGCTGTGCGCGTCGCTGCTGGTGCTGGCGCTGGTGTTGCCCGTCGGCACGCTGGTCGCGACCGCAGGCGCCGCCGGTGTGTTGAGCGCATTCGCCGAACGCGACGTGCTCCAGTCGCTGGCGATCACGATCGCCGGCGCCACGATCGCGACCCTGCTGGCCGTGGCAGGCGGTACGCCGCTGGCCTACGTGCTGGCGCGCACACCATTTCGCGGCCGAGCCGTGGTCGAGGCGCTGCTGGAGCTGCCGCTGGTGATTCCGCATCCGGTGATCGGCATGGCGCTGTTGCTGGCCATGGGTCGCAACAGTGCGTTGGGTGCAGCGCTGGCACCGGTGGGTCTGTCGATCGTGAACTCACCGGTCGGCATCGTGGTCGCGATGCTGGTGGTCAGCGCTCCGCTCTACATCCTCGGCGCACGTGAGGCGATCGCCCGCGTCGATGCGCGGCTGGAGTCCGTCGCCCGCACGCTGGGTGACGATCGCTGGCGCGCCGTGCGACGCATCACGCTACCCATGGCACGCAACGGCCTGGTGAACTCGGCGACCGCGATGTGGGCTCGCTCCACCAGCGAGTTCGGCGCCATCGTACTGGTGGCTTATCACCCGCGCGTGGCGAGTGTGCTCGCGTACGATCGCTATGTGACGTACGGGTTGCCTGCGGCGCTGCCGGTGGCGGCAGCGCTGGTCTGCGTGGCGCTGGGGGTGCTGGCGTTGGTGCGCATGGCGCGCCGTGCGGAGCGCGCATGATTCGCATTGCGTCACTGGTGGCACGCGTGCCGGGGTTCGCACTGCAGGCCGACGCATTCACGGTGCCGGCCGGCGCGGTGGCGGTGGTCACCGGACCGACTGGTGCCGGCAAGACGACGCTGCTGGAAACCATTGCCGGCGTGCGACCCATCTCCGCCGGGACGATCACCCTCGCCGATCGCGACGTCACCACGCTTCCTCCCGAAGCGCGCGATGTTGGCCTCGTGTATCAGTCGGCGTGGCTCTTTCCGCACCTCCCGGTGCGCGGCAACATCGCCTACGGTGCACGCAGCGAGGCGGTGGTCCGCGAACTGGTCGAGACGCTGCACCTCGATCCGCTGCTCGGCAAACCTGTCGAGACGCTGTCCGGTGGCGAACGTCAGCTGGTCGCCATCGCGCGCGCACTCGCCCGGCAACCGCGTACGCTGCTGCTCGATGAACCCTTCGCGGCGATGGACAGCGCGCTCCGCAATGCGATGCGCGTCGCAGTGCTGGGCTGGGCGTCCGCCCATGGCGCCACCACCATGCTGGTCACGCACGACGGTGCCGAAGCCGCACTCCCCGCTGCCGTGCAGCTTCGCGTCGAGCGTGGCGTCGTCAGCGTGACGCGCTGACCGTCATTGCCCGAGTATTCGCTGTCGCAGGCGATGGAAGTATCCCTCGCTGGCGCGGAGCAGCAGCACGATCAGCGCGTAGCGCAATGTGCGGCCCGCCGTGAGCGCCATCGCGAACATCGGGAACGCCATCCCGGTGGCACCGGCTGTGATCGTGAGTGCCTTGGTGCTGAGTGGCGTCAGCGTGCTGCCGACGATCATCAGCCACCCGTACTTCGCCATCAGCGCGGCGGCCTTCGCGATGCCGACATCGCCCACGCCGAGGAATGCGAGCAACGGCCGACCCACCGGCTCGAACGCGGCGGCGCCGAGCCAGTACGCGAGGAAGCCACCGAGCACCGACCCAAGCCACGCCGCCACGGCCAGCGGTATCGTGCGACGCGGCTCGGCGATCGAGAGCGGCACCATCAACAGCTCCGACGGCCCCGGCACCACCGACCCCTGACTGAGGTTCCAGGCAAGGGTGACCGGCACTGCGCCGCGCGCATGGGCAAACCGCTCGACCGCAGCCCACAGCGAAGGCAGGGACCATGACATCGGCGGAAGTTATCGACACCATGGCGTCCGGCTGTACCTTCAGGGCATGACACGTCTCGCACTGGTCAACGGCGCCTTCGTTCCCGAGGCGGAGGCCGTGGTCTCCATCTTCGATCGCGGCTTTCTCTTCGCCGACGGTGTGTACGAAGTGATCGCGCTGGTGGACGGTCGTTTCGTGGACGACGGCCCGCACCTCGACCGGCTGGAGCGATCGCTGCACGAGATCCAGCTCGTGCTGCCCACGCCACGTGCGACACTGCATGCGCTACTGCTGGAGCTGGTGGCGCGCAATGCCGTGACGGAAGGCCTGGTGTACCTGCAGGTCACGCGTGGTCCGGCCGAGCGCGACTTCGCGTTCCCGGCCGCGCCGCAGCCCACGGTCATCGCCTACGCACGCGCGCTGCCGATGATCGACCATCCGCGTGCCGTCGCTGGTGCCACCGCCATCACCGTGCCCGATCAGCGCTGGGCCCGACGTGACATCAAGAGCGTCGCACTGCTGCCGCAGGTGCTGGCCAAGCAGGCCGCCCGCGCCGCCGACACCTTCGAGGCGCTGATGGTGGAGGGTGGGCACTTCTCGGAAGGCGGCTCGTCCACGCTGTTCATGGTGCGCAGCGCCACGCTGGTCACGCACGCTCTGGGCACGGCCGTGCTGCCTGGCATCACCCGCGAACGCATCTTCGCCCTCGCCGCCGCACATGGCATTCCGGTCGAGGAGCGCAGCATTGCGACCGCCGAGCTGGCGACGGCCGATGAACTGTTCATCACCGCTGCCACCGCGTTCGTGATGCCGATCGTGCGCGTGGATGGCGCCGCCATCGCGGCGGGCACACCGGGTCCGATCACCACGCAGCTGCGGGCCGCGTACGTCGCCAGCGTGCGGCACGGCGCCGCCGCGGCGGTCTGACGTTCAGGTGGTGCGCGGCACCACCACCACCTGCATCCCGGCCGCTCTCGCCGCCATGACACCCGGCACCGCGTCCTCGAACACCAGGCACGCCGCCGGCGCCACGCCGAGCTGCTGCGCCGCCAGCAGGAACATGTCCGGATGCGGCTTGCCGCGGCCCGGTGCCACGTCGTCCGGCGTGATCACCACCGGAAACAGCGCGCGCAATCCCGTGGCATCGAGTGCCGGATAGGCGATCTCGGGACCGCCACCGGTCACCACCGCCACCGGATGCGTGAGCGCCACGGTTCGCGCGATCGTCGCCACCGGCTCGATCAGGCGCACCTCGTGCAACATCTCGAGGTAGAGATGTTCCTTGTCCACCACCAGCTGTGGCGCATCGAATGTGAGGCCGTAGTGGTCGCGGAAGATCACCGCCGACTCCAGCGTCGGCGTGCCACCGAGCGAGTAGAAGTACTCCTCGTCGAACGGCACCGTCAGGCCGACGCGTTGCAGCGCTGCGTCCCACGCCCGCAGGTGCACCGGCATCGAATCCACCAGCGTGCCGTCGAGATCGAACAGGTAGGCGGCGAATTCGCCGGCCGGGATGTCGAGGATCATCGTTGCAAGATACTCGGACAGCCGCGCCCGGCCGCCGTGATGCACCCGGCACCGCGGGGCGTCGGACGGTGTCACATTTCGGCATGCGTCCTCTTGCCAGCTTCCTGCTCTGCGCCGCCGCGGCAGCGCCCCTCGCCGCCCAGACGGCACCCATCCCGCTCATCCCGTTGCCGCGCGAAGTGGTGCGTGGCGCGCGCGTCGCGTTACCCGCCGGCCTGGTGGTGACGCACGGCGGGTCGTCGGATGATGCGTTCACCGCGCACGACCTGCACGAATCACTCGCCGAACGGCGCATTCGTGTGGACACCGTACCAACTACGGGGCGCTACCGCGTCGAGCTGATCCGCCTCGGCACCCCGCGTGCGCTGCAGGTGCTGCGTGACCACAAGATGGTCTTCGACTCGACGATGTCGGCTGAAGGGTATCTGCTGCTGGCCGATTCGAGCGCGGTGCATGTGATCGGTGCCACGGCGCGTGGCATCTTCTACGGTGCGCAGACGCTCAAGCAGCTGATCACCGGCACGGGCCGCGCGGCGGTGCTGCAGGGGGCCTCGATCCGCGACTGGCCGGCCATGAAATACCGCGGCTTTCACGACGACTTGTCGCGTGGCCCGGTGCCCACGCTGACCTACCAGAAGTCGCAGATCCGGCGCTTCGCAGCCCACAAGCTGAACGTCTACTCGCCGTATTACGAACATTCGCTGGCCTACGCCGCCAACCCGCTGATCGCGCCACCGCGCGGGGCAATGACGCGTGAGGATGTGCGCGAGCTGATCGCCTTCGCCGCCAAGTACCACATCGACGTGATCCCGGAGCAGGAGGCGTTCGGCCACCTGCATCACGTGCTGAAGTACGAACTCTATTCCGACCTCGCCGAGACGCCGCATGGTCATGTGCTGGCGCCAGGCAAGCCAGGGTCCATGGCGCTGATCAAGTCATGGTTCGCCGAGATCGACTCACTGTTCACGTCGCGGTTCGTGCACATCGGCGCCGACGAGACGGTGGAGCTGGGCCGCGGCCAGACCCGCGATCGCGTGCAGGCGGAAGGCCTGGGCAAGGTGTACCTGCAGTTCGTGCGCGACATCGACACCGCACTCAAGCCCAACGGCAAGCGCCTGATGTTCTGGGCCGACATCGCCATGAACTCGCCGCAGCTGGTGGGCATCCTGCCCAGGGACATGGTGGCGGTGTGCTGGGATTACTGGTCGTTCAACGGCTTCGAGCGCTGCCTGAAGCCGTTCAAGGACGTCGGTATGGAAACGTGGGTGGCTCCCGGCGTGAACAACTGGAGCCGCGTCTATCCCTACAACGGTGTGGCGCTGCGCAACATCCAGGCATTCGTGCGCGACGGACAGGCATTCGGGGCCACCGGTGTGCTCAACACCAACTGGGACGATGACGGCGACGCGCTGTTCGAGCAGCTCTGGTACGGCGTACTGTTCGGTGCCGCCGCCGGATGGCAACCGGGCGAGTCCAGTATCCCGGAGTTCGAGCGCGCATACGGCCGCGTCTTCCACGGCGACACCACCGGCTTCATCGACGCCGCGCAGCGCAAGCTCGTCGCCGCCCATCACGCGCTGGTGCAGACCAACCAAAGCGACGGCCGCAATGAGCTCTACTGGCTCGACCCGTGGTCGCCGGAAGGGCAGGTGGTGTCGAAGAAGGTGCGTCCAGGCCTGCGGCAGCTGCGCATCCAGGCCGAATCGGCGCTGGTGCTGATCGCCAGGGCACGCGCGCAACAGCCCGACCTGCGCGAGCCGGCCGCGCTGGAGGCGATGGAAGTCGGCGCACGCCGCCTCGACTTCATCGGCATGAAGTTCCAGTTCGCCGAGGAGATCGCGCAGATGTACGCCCGCGCCAGCACGCCCGTGAACGCGCAGACCATCGAGGACCTGAACGACATCGCCTCGCCGCTCAACGGTCGCATCAACGACCTGAAGGAAGGCTACGTCCTGGGTCGCGAGGTGTACGAGCACGCGTGGGGCAACGAGAATCGACCCACCTACCTCGGCAACCTCACCAATCGCTACGACGCCGCGGCGCAGCTCTGGATCCAGCGTTCCGACCAGATGCGCGCCGCCATCGCGCAGTTCCGTCGCACCAGGACGCTGCCGTCGATGGAGCAACTCGGCATGCCGCGCCCCGAGCCGGTGCCGTGACCTGACACGCAGCAAGACAGCGCGGGCTCGCATCGTGGTGATGCGAGCCCGCGCTGTTCGTACCTGAGATCGCGGTGGCGATCAGAACGTGTACTGCGTCCGGCGACCGATGGAGAACGTGGTGGTGCCGCTGATCGGCTCACCCGATGGACCGGCGTTCGTCTGCCCGAAGAACCGGGTGTTCACATCTGCGGCACCCGTCGGCATCTGCCACGTGGCCAACCAGCCGGCCACACCGGAGAAGTCGGGCATCGTGAGCGAGTAGTCCAGTCCTCCGGCGCGGGCCAGCGACGTGGACGTGATCAGCCAGCGGCGAGTCGCCGTGAGATGATCCCACTGCACCACCACACTACGGTTGAATGCTGCGGGCATGGCGCCGGCAGCCGTCGCGCGCGGATACGTCGCGCCCGCCACCGCAGTCACCGTCGGGGCACCGGGATCGGCCGGCATCGTCATCACCACCGCCACCGGACCGCGGATGTAGCGACTGATACTACGGTTCAGCGATGTGCCGACCGACTGCTGTACCGTCACGCGCTGCAGGTCGGTGGCAACCAGGTTGGCATCGGGAATCCCCTGGTAGTTCGCCGCCACGGTGGACGACAGCGCACCGGTCGAGAACTGCGCACCGGAACCAGTGGCGGTCGAGAAGTTCGTGCTGCCCACCAGCGCGCCATCGTTCGGCGCGGTGACCGTGACCGTGGCGGTGGCCGGCACGAACGAGGATCCGCCGCCGAGATCCAGCGGGCCGGTCGAACCGTTGTCGGCGAAGTTCGTTCCGCGCACCAGCAGCACCCGCTCGGTGTTGCCGGACACGCTGGTCCGTACCGCCACCAGGTCGCGCGCACCGCCCTGCACCTGCACGATGGAGAACGACGGGTTGCTCTGCGATGCGATGGTGGACACCGCATTGCCGATGGCCACGTTCGCCGACTCCGACCCGGACGTGAAGCCGGTCACGGTCCCGCTCAGCGTCTTCGTGCCCGCCACCGGGTTTTCAACGCACTCGGCAGCGGCGGCAGCGGCCACTTCGGCGAGGCCGTAGTAGCGCACGTCGGTCACCGTCACGCCCCGATCGTTGTACACCGCCGTGATGCCCACCGTCGGCTGGCCGACGGCAAAGTCGAAGACACCGGTGCTGGTCTCCGTCACGCGCTGCCAGGTACCGCTGGTGCCATCCAGGTAGGCGAACCAGAGCGGCACGCGCGACGCGTTGCAGTAGCGGTACGAGATGCTGTTGCTCGGCGGCGCATTCACCGTCAGCACGTAGGTGGCCGTGGCTTCGGTGAGACCGGTGGCGTTGGCCTTCACCGTCAGCGTGTATGTCCCGGGCACCACCGATGTGGCGGTGCCGAGCGACAGTGACACGTTGTTCGCCGTCACCGGGTTCGATGTCGAGAACGACGTCGTCATGCCGCTCGGTGCACCGGTCACCGTCAGGTTCACGCCGCCGGCGAACCCACCGCCGCGCGTGATCGCCACCGTGGAGATGGCGGTCTGGCCGGCCGTGATGGTGCTGGCGGCCGGCGTCAGTGCCAGGCTCACGCTGCCGCTGACCGGCGTCGTGATGGTGAGTGCGAGCGTGGTGGTGGCGTCGGACACGCCGGTGCCGCGAGCGCGCACGGTGACCGTGGAGGTGCCGGTCGCCGCCGCCGCACCGATGGCCAGCGACAGGCTGCTGGTGGTGGAGCCCGATGCCACCGTAGCCGGTGCGAACGTCGCCGTGACACCGGTCGGCAAGCCTTCGGCTGTCAGCGTGACGTTGCCAGTGAAGTTGGTCCGGCTGACGGTCAGGCTGGCCGCACCCGTTGCACCCTGATCCAGCGAGAGAGTCGGGGCGCCGGCCGAGATGCCGATGGACGCGGTCGGCGTGGGATTGCCGGTCGGAGACTTCTTTCCGCTGCACGCTGCCAGTGCTAGGACGCTGGTGGCTACGAAAAGACGTGAAAGCTTGATGAGCATATCGGGAGCGACGAGGGCGATGACGGAATGACGGAGGGCCACACGACAGCGCGTGGTGGAGTGGAATACACGCGTCTCTCGACCGGGGTGCCGTCCACAATCAGGCGAGCATCCGAGCTTCGAGTCAACGGGTTGTGCCACGAGGGTGCAAATTCGGCACCACCGAGCCTGATCAGCCGGCGACGGCTTCCGCGATCGCGCCCGTCACCAGGCGTACGCACGCCTTTCTGGCAGGGAAACGGGCGACGCTGGCCAACGCGCGCAGGTCGCCCAACGCTGCCAGTTCCGACTCCGGCACCGGTACCGCCCCCTCGATCAACCGTTCGATCTGCGCCATCACCACCGTCGCCTCGACCACCGTGCCACCGATCACGCGCTGCAACAGCATGGAGGCCGTGGCCTGCGTGATCGAGCAGGCGCGCGCACCGAACGCCGCATCCACGATGCGATCGCCGTCGCGTTGCAACTGCAAGGTCAACACGTCGCCGCAGAGCGGATTGCGGTGCTCGATCGTCGCTGTCGGTGCAGTCAGCGCGCCTTTGTGCTTCGGCGTGCGGTAATGCGAAAGAATTATCTCCTGATACAATGACGCCACACCGGGATCCGGTGGCAGCGGTGCCGTCACCGGCACCGGCGGCGGCACGTCAGCGGAGAGCGGCATCGGAAAACATCTGCTTGGCGTGCTGCAGCGCCCCGACCAGCGCCGTCACGTCCTCGCGCGTCGAATGCACCCACACCGAGGCGCGGGCGGTGGCCGCCACGCCGAGGCGACGCATCAGCGGTTGCGCACAGTGATGCCCCGCGCGCACACACACCCCATGTTCGTCCAGGATCGTGGCCAGGTCGTGCGCATGTACGTCGTCGAACGCGAAGCTGACCACGCCACTGCGATCGTCGGCGTTCAGCGGACCGAAGATGCGGATGCCCTCGAGCCCCTGCAGTTCCTGCAACAACATCACCGTCAACTCGCGCTCGTGCGCGCGCACGGCCGGCATGCCGAGTGACGTGAGGTACTCGCAGGCCGCGGCCAGGCCCACCGCATCGGCGGCGTTGGGGGTGCCCGCCTCGAAGCGGTGCGGCAGCGTGTTGAACGTGGTGTCCTGGTCGCCCACCACCTCGATCATGTCACCGCCGAACTGCCACGGCGACATCTGCTCCAGCAGCGCGCGACGACCCCACAACACGCCGATACCCATCGGACCGCCGACCTTGTGCCCGCTGAACGCGTAGAAGTCCACGCCCAGCGCTTCCACGTCCACCGTCAGGTGCGGCACGGCCTGCGCGCCGTCGCACACCACCACCGCGCCCACCGCGTGTGCCATCGCCACCAGCGCGGCCACCGGATTGATGGTGCCCAGTGCGTTCGACACCTGCGGAAACGCCACCAGCTTCACGCGCGGGTCGAGCAGGGCGGCCATCGACGCCAGGTCGATGCGGCCATCAGCCGTCAGCTCCGCGATGCGGAAGTCGGCGCCGGTGCGGCGCGCCAGCTGCTGGAAGGTGACGAAGCTGGCGTGATGGTCCATCGCCGTCACCACGATCGCGTCACCGGGACCGATGTGCGACTCACCCCAGCCGTACGCCACCAGGTTCATCGCCTCGGTGGTGCCGCGCACGAACAGGGTGCAGTCGGCGTCGGTGGCGCCGATGAAGCGCGCGATCGTCGCCCGCGCGTCGTGATACCGCTCCGTCGCCCGCGCCGAGAGCGCGTACGCCCCACGATGCGGGTTGGCGTTGTCATGCGCGTAGAAGTGCTGCATCGCATCCAGTACCATCTGCGGCTTCTGCGCCGTGGCCGCCGAGTCGAGGTAGTGCAGTGCTGGGGCGTTCGCGAGCAGCGGAAAGTCGCTGCGAGGGGCGAGGGACGTCATCGGGTGGCACTCGTCTGGGCAATCGTGATCGTGTCGTCGTCCATGCGGACCTCGTACGTCTTCACATCGTCACCACCGGGGCCAGTCAGCATCACCCCGGTCGATGGATCGAACTGCGCGCCATGCCATGCGCACTCGATCAACCCATCGGCAGTCACCTCACCGGCCGAGAGCGGGAAGTCTCGGTGCGAACAGCGATCCGCCAGCGCGCAGTACCCCGCCGCCGTGCGGATCAGGCACACCTTCTCCCCGTTGGCCAGCACCACCGGCATCATCGCGTTCAGCGCCAAAGCATCGGCGCGCGCCACGGCCTCGAAGCGCCCGCTGGCCGGCGCCGTGTCACTCACGCCACCGGCTCCACGCGCAGCAGGGCATTGCGGAACGCGTGCCAGCCGAGCGAGGCACACTTCACGCGGATCGGGAAGCGGGACACGCCACCCAGCGCCGCGATCTGGCCCAGCGTCTTCCGCTCCGCCATCGGATCGGTCTTGCCGGTCAGCAGCTCGTGTACGCGGTCGAACATCGCCAGCGCCTGCTCGCGCGTCTTGCCGCGCACCGCCTCCGTCATCAGCGACGACGAGGCCTTCGAGATCGCGCAGCCCTGGCCGATGAAGTGCACGTCCGCGATCACGTCGTCCTCGACGGTCATCCAGACGGTCACTTCATCGCCGCACAGCGGATTGCGCCCGCTGGCCTGATGACTGCAGCTCGCCGGCTCGCCGTAGTTGCGCGGCCGGCGGTTGTGATCGAGGATGATGCTCTGATACAGCTCGTCGAGGTCCGACACTCAACCCTCGCGGGTGGCGTGCGCCGGCGCCACGCCGCTGCCGGCGTACCGCTCCAGCGTCAGCTGCTCCAGCGCCAGCTTCACCGCGTCCACCTCGATCGTCTCCAGCACGTCGGCGGCAAAGGCGTACGTCAGCAGCTTTCGCGCCGTCTCGGCGGGCACCCCGCGGCTCTTCATGTAGAACAGCCCTGCCTCGTCCATGCGGCCCACCGTCGCGCCATGGGTGCAGCGCACGTCGTCGGCGAAGATTTCCAGCTGCGGCTTGGTGTCGATGCGCGCGTCGGGCGACAGCAGCAAGGTGTGATTGCTCTGCTTGCCGTCGGTCTTCTGCGCCACCGGATGCACGTACACCTTGCCGTTGAACACCGCCCGCGAGGCATCGTCCAGCACGCCCTTGTACAGCTCGCGGCTGAAGCAGTTGGGCTGTGCATGCTCGATGCGCGTCTGGTGATCGGTGTGCTGCGAGCCCTTGCCGAGATAGAGGCCGTTGAGCGTGGCACCGCAGTTCTCGCCGTCCAGCACCGTGTACACGTTGGTGCGACTGAGTCGCGCGCCAACCGCCATCGAGAAGTTCACGAAGTGGCTGTCGCGACCCTGATGCACCTCGGTGGTGCTGACGTGTGTGGCCTGCTCCGATTCGCGCTGCACCTTGAAGTGGTGCACCGTGGCCCCGTCGCCAAGCACGATCTCCGCCACGTGGTTGGTGAGGTACGTGACGTCGGCGAGGCTGACGAAACTCTCCAGCACCGTCAGCGTGGCCAGCCGATCGGCCACCACCAGCGTGCGCGGGAACGTCGCCGCCTGCGCCGCCGCCGCATCGGCCACGTGCACGATGTGCAGCGGTGACGCGGCGGTGCTGTTGGTCGGTGCGTGAACGAAGACGCCGTCCCGCATCATGGCGGTGTTGAGCGCGGTCATCGCGTGCTCACCGATCGCCACCTTGCCGAGGTGCTTCTGCACCAGCTCGGGATGCGCCGACCACGCCTCGGCCAGCGGCAGCACCGTCAGGCCGGCGGGCAGCGAGTCCAGCGACGACAGCGACGGTGAGAACACACCGTTCAGCAGCACCACCGTCGGCCAGTCGGCGTTGATCATGAACGGCGTCAGGTCCGCCACTGTGGTGGACGAGGACACCGCGCCGGTGCTGAACGGCACCTCGGCAATCGACGCCAGCGAGGTGTAGTGCCAGTCCTCGAGGGCCGGGGTGGGGAAGCCGAGCGCGCTGAACGAGGCCATCGCCAGGTGACGCATCGGGCCAAGCCACGCCGGTTCGTCGCCACCGGCACGGGCGGCGAAGGCCGCCTGCCAATGCGGGATGGTCACGCCAGCGCCTCCTGCAGCAGCCAGTCGTAGCCCTTCTCTTCCAGTTCCAGCGCCAGCTCCTTGCCGCCGCTGCGGATGATGCGGCCACCGGCCAGCACGTGCACGTAATCGGGCACGATGTAGTTCAGCAGGCGCTGGTAGTGCGTGACCACGATCGTCGCATTATCGCGGCGACGCAGCTTGTTCACGCCCTCGGCCACCACCCGCAATGCATCGATGTCGAGCCCCGAGTCGGTCTCGTCGAGGATCGCCAGCTTCGGCTCCAGCACTGCCATCTGCAGGATCTCGTTGCGCTTCTTCTCGCCACCGCTGAAGCCCATGTTCACGCTGCGGGCCAGCATGGCGTCATCCATCTCCACGATCTTGAGCTTCTCTTCCATGACGTCGAGGAATTCCATCGGGTCCACTTCCTCACCACCGCGCGCCACCCGCATCGCGTTGTAGGCGCTGCGCAGGAAGTAGGCGTTGCTCACGCCCGGAATCTCGATCGGGTACTGGAAGGCCAGGAACACGCCCTTGTGGGCGCGCTCCTCGGGCTCGAGCTCCAGCAGGTCCTCGCCCTCGAAGTGCACCGTGCCGCCCGTCACCTCGTACGAGGGATGGCCGGCCAGCACCTGCGCCAGCGTGCTCTTGCCGCTGCCGTTGGGGCCCATGATCGCGTGCACCTCACCGGCGTTCACCGTCAGGTTGATGCCCTTGAGGATGTCCTTCTCACCGGCCGTGGCCGTCAGGTTCGCAATTTCCAGCATGATGATCTCAGGTGGTGAATGATCGGGACCGGCTCAGCCGACGGAGCCTTCGAGGGTGATGCCCAGCAGTTGCTGCGCTTCGAGCGCGAATTCCATCGGCAGTTCCTTGAACACTTCCTTGCAGAAGCCGGCGACGATCATGCTGACCGCGTTCTCCGCGCTCATGCCGCGCTGCTTCAGGTAGAAGATCTGGTCCTCCCCGATCTTCGTCGTCGACGCCTCGTGCTCCAGCGTCGCCGTGTTGTTGTTGATCTCGATGTACGGGAAGGTGTGCGCCCCGCACGCATTGCCGATCAGCATGCTGTCGCACTGCGTGTAGTTGCGCGCGCCGCTGGCCTTCGGCAGCACCTTCACCATGCCGCGGTAGCTGTTCTGCCCCCGCCCGGCGCTGATGCCCTTCGAGACGATGTTCGACTTCGTGTTCTTGCCGATGTGGATCATCTTGGTGCCGGTGTCGGCCTGCTGCATGTTGTTGACCACCGCCACCGAGTAGAACTCGCCGATGCTGTTGTCACCCTGCAGGATCACGCTGGGGTACTTCCAGGTGATGGCCGAGCCGGTCTCCACCTGCGTCCACGAGATCTTGGCGTTGCGCATCGCCTTGCCACGCTTGGTGACGAAGTTGTAGATGCCGCCCACGCCGTTCTCGTCGCCCGCATACCAGTTCTGCACCGTGCTGTACTTGATCGTCGCGTCATCCAGTGCGATCAGCTCCACCACCGCAGCGTGCAGCTGGTTGGTGCTGCGCTTCGGCGCCGTGCACCCTTCGAGGTAGCTCACGCTGGCCCCTTCCTCGGCCACGATCAGCGTCCGCTCGAACTGGCCGGTGTCGGCCGCGTTGATGCGGAAGTAGGTGCTCAGCTCCATCGGGCACTTCACGCCCTTCGGGATGTAGCAGAAGCTGCCATCACTGAAGACCGCCGAGTTGAGCGCGGCGAAGAAGTTGTCGCTGTAGGGGACGACGCTGCCGAGATACTTGCGGATCAGCTCCGGGTGCTCGTGCACCGCCTCGCTGAAGCTGCAGAACACGATGCCGTGCTTGGCCAGCTCCGCCTTGTAGGTGGTGCCCACCGACACGCTGTCGAACACCGCATCCACCGCCACGCCCGCCAGCATCTTCTGCTCGTACAGCGGGATGCCCAGCTTGGCGTAGGTCTCGAGCAGCTTCGGGTCCACGTCATCGAGGGAGCCGAGCGGCGTGGCCGTCTTCGGCGCGGAGTAGTAGCGCACCGCCTGATAGTCGATGGCGGGGTAGTGCACGTTGGGCCAGGTCGGCTCGGTCATCGTCAGCCAGCGACGGTACGCCTTCAGCCGCCACTCGAGCAGCCACTCCGGCTCCTCCTTCTTGGCCGAGATCAGGCGCACCACGTCCTCGCTCAACCCGGGCGGGATCGTGTCGGCATCGATGTCGGTGACAAAGCCGTACTGATACTCTCGGCCAACGAGGGCCTCGATTTCGCTGCTCATCGTGTCACGCGTCTCCACGCCGGTCACCGGCGTTGCTTGTTGCCAGCTCTGTTGACCGGCGCGCCACCGGCGCCCCGCCCAGCACGTATTCACAGGTGTTGCATCCCGCCAGGATGTGCTGGCGTCGCTCGGCCGGAACTCCGAGCACGTCGGCGATGAACGCCGCCTCGGTGGCACAGATCTCCGGGTACTGTTCCGCCACCGCACGGATCGCGCAATTGTGCTTCCGCAGCACCGGCTGGCCGCTGCCGGCATCCACATCGGCTTCCGCCATGTAGCCCAGCGACGTCCACAGCTCGGCCAGCAGCTGCACCCGCTCGCCGATGGGCAGCTGCTGCAGCGCCGGCGCCGCCTCGGCCGCCAGCACCGTCCACTTCCGCCGGAAGAAGTCCGACACGCCACCGCGACCATGCTCGGCGGCGATGGACTCCAGCGTCTCCAGCAGCACCGTCGCGTACTGGCGCGGAAAGAGCGCTTCGCCGCTGCCGCTGAGCGAGAAGGCGTGCACCGGACCGCCGACGCCACGGACCTCGCGGGTGTGCCGCACGATACCCGCCGCTTCGAGGGTCTCCAGATGGCGACGCATGGCATTGGGCGTGAGGTCGAAACGCGCCGCCAGTTCACGGGCCGTCAGCGGCTGGTGCTTTTTCAGCGCCAGCAGCAATTCGGCCTGAATGCCGCGGTATCCGACCAGTGACGTCCCCATCTCTTCCATCGGGACGAATCTAGTCGGCTATGCCATTTCGTCAACAAAACTGTTGACGAATCGGGATGCGGGTTACGTGACTCGCCTGGCGATCGGCGGGTAGTCATGCTGACCCGCACCGAACCGCCATGTCCTCGACCCGCCACAGCACCGCAATCGCAGGACTGCTGCTGGGGCTGTCGCTCGCGGCCTGCGCGACCGAACCGACCGGCTCGCTGGAGCACACCCTTCGTATCGAAGGCGCCGAAGACCGCTGGCGCGCCGCACATCTCACGAATTACAGCTTTAATAGCACAGTCTACTGCTTCTGCCTCGACGAGTTCGTTGGCACCAAGCGCGTCACGGTGCGGGAGGGCCGTGTCATTTCGGTCGTGGACGCGCGAACCGGAGTGCTGAATCCGGTGACCTGGCGCCAACCCATCGATTCACTCTTCGCCCTCGTTCGCCGGGAGGCCCTGGCGAACCCTGAATTGCTCGACGTGAGCTTCGACGGCAGGCTCGGCTTTCCGCGGCGGATTTCCTACGGCGACCAGCCCGTCGATGCCGGAGGCATCATCACCATCGACGACGTGAGGCCGAATCCGTGAGTGATCTCCGCGCCGCGCACCGCCAACGGGTACCGCGGGCCGCAGGACGCCGGACACTGGCTGCCGTGCTCGCGCTCGCTCTTGCCGGCTGCATTTTCGATCCCACCGAGCCGTACCGCTCCGAACGCGAGAAGCTCGCTCAGGCAGAGGCCCGCTGGCGTGACCGGGGATTCACCTCCTACCGCTTCGTCAGCGGGATTTACTGCTTCTGCGGCGCGGTCGGCGACGCGGAGGTGACCGTCCTCCACGGCAATGTGGTCAGTGTGGTCTGGCTCGAGGACGGATCCAGCCTGCCGACCAGAACGCGGCAGTCGGTCGACTCACTCTTCGCATTCGTCCGGCGCGGGCTCGATCGCATGCCGGAACGGCTCACGGTGCGCTACGACCCCGCGCTCGGCTATCCGAGCCGGATCGACTGGGGCACCCCGGAGAATGACGGTGGTGGGTCGATCACGGCAAGGCAGGTGTCGGGGCTGCGCTGATCCTGCGCGGAGCGGTGTTGCGTAGATGGTGATCTTGCGGCATGGACATGCCCATGCGCTTCCATTCCAGCGAGCGCCTGTTCTCTCGCAACGCGCGCCAAGCCTGGCTGGAACCGGACCTCGAGCCGCTGCCGCCGGTGTGATCAGCTCGGTAGCGTGGGCACCGACGGCCGTCCCGTCACACCGCCTGCCGCACCGCCGCGTGTCCGTCCGACGCCCCCGCCATGCGTTGCACGCGCACCAACGGCGTGGCAGGGTTGAGCAGCGGGCCGACATGCCGCGACGACGAGAGCAGCGCCGAGCGGAAGGCGAGAGTGGCGCGCGCGAAACCGTGGTCCTCGCGCAGTTCGCTCGGCACCAGACCGGTATACCGCTTGAGCGCATTCCGCAGCGCATTGCCTGACGGATACCCGACCGTGTGGGCGACCCACTCCACCGAGCGCCCAGGCACTTCCAGGTAGCGCGCCGCCAACAGCACGCGCGACCACGCCCACAACTCGCTCGGCGGCGGCAGCATGGCCTGTTGCATGCGGTTCACCAGCGTGCGTCGGTGCACACCCAGCGCGCGTGAGATGTCGTCGATGGTGGGCACTTCGCTGGCGTGCTCGAGGCAATAGCGCACCAGTTGCGCTGCTTCGCGGGGCAGTGATCCGCTCACCTCCGCGTACACCTCTTCCGCCAGGCAGCGTCGCGACGCGCGCTGCAAAGCCAGGCGCAGCACCGTCGCGGTGTCGTCGATGCCGGCCACGATCAACTCATGCACGCCGGCGCGCGCAAACGAGAGCACCTGCGCCGACATCCCCGGCTTCATCATCACATGCCCCAGCACCGACAGGCGCGGGAACCGCTCCCGGATGCTGCGGATGATGCGCTCGGTGGGTGCGCCAAGGGCATCCGTCGGCTCGATCACCAGTACGTCGAACTGCGTGCGCTGCAGCCCCTGCTCCAGCGCGGCGATGGAGTCGAAGGCGTGCAGCAGCCCGGCCGGCGGCGCCGATCGGCACGGCCGAAGGGCCTCCTGCAAACGCGCCAGGTCGCGCCGGTCCTGCACCAAGGCGGCGACGGAACGCTCCAGCGGTCGACTCTGCTTCAGTCTGCTGTCATCGAGCAATGAAAGAGCCACGGGTTTCCCATCCGGTGAGGGTTGTGCCCGCACCGTGTGCGGTGTTCAGCGCCGGCGTCGGCAGAATACGGTCACACCCAATTCAGGACACTGACATGACGACGTTCCGCGTTCGCTCCCTCGCTGCCGCCCTCCTCGTCGTCGCGACGGGACTTTCCGCCTGCGCCAACGAATCGACCTCACCGCTCGAGCCGAAGTCCACACGACCTGTCAGCGCCGACGTCGACACCACCAAGCGCGTCCCGACCATTCCCTGGGCGAGCGTCTCCACGGTCCCGACGATCCCTTGGGCCAGCGTCCAGAGCGCCGTACCCACGGCGTCCGGAAACTGACCCTCGGTCAGAGTGCTGCCGCCGTGAGCCCATTCAGGGAACGGAGCACGGTCCGGAAGTCCTCTGACCGGCGTGGTTTCTTGCGACGAGCTGCTTGCGTACCGTGTTCCACAGCGACGGCAGGGACGTGCCACACCGCCGAGGCCTGCTCCGCACGGTGAACGAGTTCATGAAAGGAATGCTCTGCCGCCAAGGCCTGTGCCTCGGTCAAGCGCGCCTCGGCGGCAGCCAGGTCGCCCAACCGGTGGAGCGAGTCGGCGACTTCGATGCCAACGCTGGCGCGCGTGTAGATGTCGGGCACGGTTGGCAGCAGTGCCGCGATCGCACCGGTGTACCGCCGTGCGTCGGCCAGCCGACCGACCGCGATCGCCGATTGCAACGCACCACTCATCGCGTGCAGTCGTACGCGTGGCTGCGACGTCCACTCCATCGCCACCACGTACACCCGCATCGCCGCGTCGTGTTCACCGGTCAGTCGGCAGATCTCGGCCATGTTCATCAGCGCTTCGGCGCGCGAGTCGGGCGCAATGCAGAGGCGCAACACGTTCCAGCCGTGCACCATGGCCGAGTCCAGGTCGCCGGACGTGAAGCCGCAGTTGAACAGGCCGTGATGCGCGTAGCGAATCAACTCAGGGTCGTTGGCGCGTACGGCGTTCGCCAACGCGCGCTCGAACTGCTCGCGGGCCAGCGGATAGTTCCCGCGCGTCAGCGCGATCACCGCCAGTCCGAGCAGCGCCCGCGACACCACATCCAGTGCGTCGCAGTCGTACCCCAGCTCCATCGCTTCATGGTACAAGTCGCGCGCGGCGTCCATCACGCCCAGCTGACGCACCGCACGACCCTGCTGCGACAGCACATTGCCACGCAGGCGCGGCAGCATCCGCACACCGTAACACGACAGCAATCCATGTAACGTGGCATACGCGAGTTCAAAGGCGCCGGAGAGCTCCTGGTCCGCCACCACCGACTGCGTGGCCAGCACCAGTTCCGTCAAAGCGTGATCGTGATCCGCGCGCGTCAGGTTAAGCGCGTCGTCATGCAGGGTGCGCAACGCGGAAGCGGCGCGCAACACCATCGAGTCGCCGGTGAGGCCGATCGCCAGCGCGTTCACCGCCAGCGAATCGGCGGCCTGCATCGCGGAATCACGCAGCTCGACCTCGTTCAGCGACCCGAAGCGACTGAGCGCATGCGACAGGATCAGCCACACGTCGTCCTGCGAGCCAATGGAGTCGCGCCCGAGGCGCGCCACGTCTGACGCGTAGGCCATCGCGACATTCGTGGACGGCAGTAACACGGACTTCATCGACTCATCATCCATCAGCACACCCGGAGCG
>JANMON010000132.1:0-7402 GCA_031369265.1 Gemmatimonadaceae bacterium
GCGCGCCGTTGCCATCGCCGCGCTGCGCGCGCGTCAGCGGCAGGCGGCTCAGCTCCGCCACGTGCTCAGGCACCTGCGTGTCATGCAGGTAATTCTCGTACTTGGCCCAGGCGTTGAAGCCCCACTGCACCAGCTCAACCGTGCCATCGGGTCGATGCACGCCGGTGGGACCTGAGTCACGCACCCACACACGATCGGTGCGCCCGACGTGCAGGCGCACGTTGTCGAAGTTCACAACGTGTGCGGCGAGCATCTCGCGCGCCTGCTCGCGGATGTGCGGATCGTGACAGAGGATGTCAACACGCTCATGCAGCGCAAGCGCGCGAACGATCTCCGCATACACCCACGGAATCGGTGCGAACTTGCCGGGCCAGTCCGGTTCGTGCACCGGCCAGGCCAGCCAGGTGGCGGCATGCGCCTCCCACTCCGCCGGCATGCGGCGGGTGGGCGAGCCAAGCGGCGTCACGTGCGCGGTGCGCGCCATCTCAGACGCCACCGAGCCACCGCTGCGTGATCGGCGCGTAGGCGTCGATGCGGCGATCGCGCAGGAACGGCCAGTTGCGTCGCGTATCCTCGATCACGGCACGATCGCAGGTGGCCACCAGCACTTCCGGATCGGTGCCGGCCTGTGCGAGGTACCGACCGATCGGGTCGCAGATGAACGAGTTGCCGAAGAACTCGATGCCATCGGTGCCGGGTTCCGGCTCCAGTCCCACGCGATTGGGTGCGGCGACGAACACACCGTTGGCGATCGCGTGTGCACGCTGCGCGGTGCGCCACGCATCCACCTGCGCGGTGCCGAACGTCGCCTTCTCGGCCGGATGCCAGCCGATGGCGGTCGGATAGATCAGCAACTCGGCTCCCAGCATGGCGGTGATGCGGGCCGCTTCCGGATACCACTGGTCCCAGCAGATCAACACGCCGATCTTCGCGAACTTGGTGTCCCAGACGCGGAAGCCGTTGATGCCGGGATGGCGATCGGTGCGCAGGTCGGGGCCTACATCGCCGGGCGCGAAGTAGTACTTCTCCTCGAACATCGGGTCGTGCGGGATGTGCATCTTGCGATAGGCGCCCAGCAGCGCACCGTCGGCATCCACGATCGCCGCGGTGTTGCGATAGAGGCCGGCCGCCTGCTTCTCGTAGATCGGCACCACCAGCACCACGCCCAGTTCCTGCGCCACCTTCTGCAGCGCGGCGACGGTGGGCCCCGGAATCGGTTCGGCGATGTCGAAGCGCTCCAGCTTCAGCGACTTGCAGAAGTACGGCGCGTTGAAGAGTTCCTGCAGCGAGATGATCTGGGCGCCACGTGCGGCCGCCTCACGGATCTTCACGATGGCCTGGGCGAGCGTGGTGGCAGCATCACCGGTGACGGCCATCTGGATCAGGCCCACCGTGAACGTGGACGGAGCGGTCATGAGGTCTGGGGTCGGGCGGGAAGGGCGCGCGGCGCGGCATGCCGTGCGCCGGTGAAATGTACGTCATCCCGAGGCGCCCATTGGCGGCCCGGCTCGGTGTAACGCCACGATACAGGGTGGATCATGGCGGCCTCGCGGCGACGCGGACGGACAACGCCGCTCGGTGTGTAAGTCTATGTCCTGCAACGGTTTCATGCTCCATGGCCGTTGCGGCCACTTTGGGCGCGGCTCCTGCGCTGTGTCCTGCCGAGAATCCGTCCCACGTTCCATCTACCTCACGAGCATCCGATGATCATGCCACGATCTGCCGCACGAGGCCGCACCCTGGTGCCGCTCGCCATCCTCATCACCCTCGCCGCCTGCGGTGACGGGTCGGAATCCGTCGGCGCGGCCGGCGGCGCCACATCGCTGTCGGTGTCGTTCGCCGCAACCGGCGCGGACAGCACAAGTTCAGGGAAGGCGCTCCTCGTTGGCACCACAGCCGACACCATGGTCATCACCCGTGTGCAGCTGGTGCTGAACGAGGTGAAGCTCAGGCGCGCCGGCATCACCAGTTGCCCTGATTCGATGGCGTCGAGCCGCGACGGCAGCCGGAGCGCGGACGATCGCGGATGCTCGCGGCTCGACCTCGGCCCGATGCTCGTGGATCTCCCGCTGAGCGGTGTCGCGACCTCACCACTGGCCGTGACGGTGCCTGCCGGCACCTATCACGAGTTCGAGTTCGAGTTGGACGACGTGAGCGATGGCCGCAGCGCCTCCGTCGCCGAGCGCGCCTTTCTCGCCGCACACCCGGATTTCCGGGACGTGAGCGTGCGGGTGAACGGCACGTACAAGGGAGTGCCGTTCACCTTCCTCAGCCACGCCAAGGCAGAAGTGGAGTTCGAGTTCGAGCCGTCGTTGACCGTGCAGACGGGCGTGAACGACAACCTGTCGATCGCGCTCGACATGGGCGCCTGGTTCAAGGATGCGGCGGGCAGGATCCTGGCGCCGAGCGTCGCGACCCAGACGCGCATCGACCAGAATATCCTTACGTCGTTCTCTGCCTTTGGTGATCGCGATCGCGACGGGCGTGAGGACGGCGGTCGTGGCCGGGGGCGTGGTCGTGGCCGCGGCAAAGACGATTGATCGTGCACCACGGTGCACTGGTATGCTCCCTCTTCCGGCGCGCTGCGTAAGCGCCATTGAGCCTGGTGACGACGCTCGCACTGCTCGGCTGGTCAGACTCGTTCGAGACGCTGTGGCCGCAACTGGCCGCCGCCGCCGGGTTGACGCTCCGACTGCACGCGGCCACGCCGGACGGCGTGGCCGCGTGGGCCGCGGCGTCGGATGCGATCCATCTGGTGGCGGCGGGTGGCGTGGAGCGTGACGCGATCGCAGGGCTCGAGCAGATTCCCGTGCCCGTGCACACGGCAATCATCGGGTCGGCGCCAGATCACCGCCTCGCCGTGAGCGCGACGCGGAGCGGTGCGCAGGAGTACTTCGCGCTCCCGGGCGACCTCGAGGCGCTGCGCAGCTGGGTCGCCGATGCCGCTCGGCGACTCCGCGAGAAGGGGGACGGATCGGCCTTCGCGTCGCGCGAGGGCCTGAAGTATTCCTTCGACGGCATTCTAGGCGCGAGCCCCGCGCTGGCCGCCGCCCTGACTCGCGCGGCACGCGTCATTCCGCATGGGAACGTGACCGTGCTCCTGCAGGGCGAGACGGGAACCGGCAAGGAGCTGTTTGCGCGTGCGATCCACTACAACGGTCCCCGCGCCCGGCAGCCGTTCGTGGACGTGAACTGCACTGCCATTCCCGACAACCTGCTCGAGAGCGAGTTGTTCGGGCATGAGGCGGGGGCCTTCACCGATGCCCGCACGGCGAAACCAGGGCTGTTCGAGATGGCGCACGGCGGCACCCTGTTTCTCGACGAGATCGGGCACCTGCCGCTGGCGTTGCAGGGCAAGCTGCTGCGGGTGCTGGAGGAGCGCGTGCTCCGACGTATCGGCGGCTCGCGCAACATCCCGTTCGATGTCCGCGTGATTGCTGCCACGCATGTGCAGCTGCAGGCCGCCGTGCAGCGGGGCGACTTTCGTGAGGACCTCTGGTATCGACTGAACGTGATGCCGATCGAACTGCCGCCGCTCCGGGAGCGGGCGGATGATGTGGTGGGACTGGCGGAGGCGTTCGTGCAGCGTTTCGCGCACGAGTACGGCATCTCGCCGGCGCCGCAGTTTACAGCGGCAGCGCGGCGGTCACTCTCGGAACGTGCCTGGCCCGGCAACGTCCGCGAACTGCGCAATGTGATCGAACGGGCGTTGCTGCTGTACGACGGGATGCGCCTGGACGTGGCGGACCTGGCGGGTGATGGCGCGACGGTGGCGGTGGGGACCACAGGCGGCGAATTGCCATGGCCGGCCTCGCTGGCGATGCTGGCGCGAGGCGCAGCGGGCGCGATGCTGCAACGCTGCGGCGGTAACAAGAGTGAGGCGGCGCGACGACTGGGCATCAGCCGGCCGCGATTGCAGCGGCTACTGGACGCCCAGGCATCCGGCGCGACTGATGACGAACTCAATGAGGATTTCTGACATGCGACGTACATGGTGGGCCGGCCTGGTCCTCGCTGCCGTGCTGGTGATGGCGTGCGCCAGCAGCGACCCGGCACCGGTGGGTCCCGGTCCCGATCCGGCCCCGGTGCCGCAGGCGCAACTGAATTTCCTGCGTCCCGTCAGCGGGGCCACGCTCCGCACCGACAGCGTGTCGTTCTGGGCGGTGCGTGGTGAAAACCGCGAGGTGGAGATGTATTACCGGCCGCGCACCGGCAGCACCGACTCCGTGCGCTTCCTCCGATTCCGTGTGCGGGACAATTCCCTGCTGCGGCGCCCGGATGGGTCGGCGTTCGCCAACAGAGACTCGGTGCGCATCACGATCCGCGTACTCGACTTCTCGAAGCTGATCACGCAGTTCGCTCCGAGCGGATTGGTGTTCAGCGACGTCCGGCCGGCGGAATTACGCCTCGACTTCGGCAACTCCGACGACGACTACAATCGCGACGGCGTCGTAAACGAGGTCGACGCGAACATCATTCCCACCTTCGCCATCTGGAAGCAGGAGGCGGTGGGACAGCCCTGGTTCAAGCTCACCAGCGCCGTCGAGGTGTCGGGCACCCTCAGAGAAGTGAAGGCCGACGTCACGTCGTTCACCAATCACGCGGTGGCCTGGTAACACGCCGATGATGTCGGGCGTTCCTGATTCCTTGCTCGCGCAAGCGCGCTCCGCCGCCGCCGACGGTGCGTGGGGCGTGGTGCGTGCAACGCTCGAAGCGGACGCCGCCGGCACGGAACGGGATGGCGCGCGTGCCGTGCTGCTGGCCGACGCCTGTCTCTGGACCGGGGACCCGCAGTCGGCTGCACGCTGGCTCGATCGGGCACTGCCGCTGCTCGACCAGGCGGGGGATCGCCCGGCCATCCGCCGTTCGGTCAACATGCTGGGTGCGGCTGCCTTTGCCGTGGGCGCCCTCGCTCAGGCCTCCGATCGCTTCGCACAGGCGCTGGCAATGGCGATCAGTGATGATGACGTGCTGCTCACCGCACGCGCCACCAACAACCTGGGCCTGATCGCATCCCTGCGCGGCGACGCCGAGCAGTCGATCGCCGCCTACCAGCGCGCGATCATGACGTACCAGCGGCTCGGCAACACCCGCGGGCTGGCCGAGAGCTGGCACAATCTCGCGATCTCGTTCCGCACGCGCGGTGAACTGGATGCGGCGGAAGATGCAGAACGACGCGCCGTCGAGTTTGCACACGAAGCGGACAATCCCCGGCTCGCCACCATGGGCCTGGTAGGCCGCGCCGAGATCTCGCTTCGTCGCGGCGACTTCGCCTGGGCCCGCGCCACCGCCGCCCGCGCCGCCGTGGTATTCGAGGCCATTCCCGACTATCTCCTGCTGGCCGACGCCCTGCGGGTCCAGGCCGATGCCGCCGATCGCCTGCAGCTGATGGCCAGCGCCGACGTGGCCATCGCACGGGCCCTCGAGCTGGCACGCACGCACGAACACCGCACGCAGGAAGCACAGACGCTGCAGACGATGGCGCAGATGATGTTGCGGCGCGGTGATCTCGCGTCGGCACGGGTCATCGGCAGTCAGGCTCGTGACGTGTTCAGCCAGTTGGGCGGCGTGAAAGCGGCCGAAGAGATGGTGGAGTTCCTCGCAGGCCTCGCGCGCTGAGGCGGCGCGCGGTCAGTGCTCGCGTTGCACCAGGGCCAGCACCAGGTCATTCATGTTCGTCCCGGACGCAAACGCGCGCAGCAGTGCATGGACTGCCGCCAGGGCGTCATGACTGCGGAACGCGGCAAGATCCTGTTCCGGTGAGCGCGCGACGCTGCGGATCGCCGACCAGGTGCGCGCATTCACCACGGCGCCGGCAGCGTCGGTGGCGCCGTCGCGACCATCGGTGCCGGCTGCGAGCACGGTGATGCTGCGGGCATCGCCGCCCGCGTCGTGCAACAACCGCGCGAGCGTGAGGGCCAGCGCCTGCATTCGTCCACCGGGCGGCGCCGCAGTCCCGGACAGCATCACCGTCGGCTCGCCGCCCCAGCAGACCAGGCGCGGCAAGTGCGACACACCACCGCTGCGGGCCTGCGACGCGTGCGTGAGCAGCGCCAGCGTGATGCGTTCGGCGCAAATGCTCACGTCGCCATGCAGCGGCTCTTCGACCAGCACAGGCAGTACGCCACGATCCTTCGCCAACCGGATCACCGTTTCGCGCGCGGTCCGGTTGCTGCCGATGACGTGATGCGGAATGGACGGCGCGGGATCACCGGGATCGGGAATGCACGGCCCGCTACCGATGGACGCGAGGTCGTCGCCGATGACATCGGAGATCGCCAGCACCCGCACCGATGCGCCGCGCGCCTGCAGGGCCGCGCCAAGCCGGCCACCACCCCACCGAGCCAGCTGCCGCCGCTGCCGGTTCACCTGATTGATGCTCAGGCCGGCGCCGAGCAGTGCGTCCGACGTGGCAGCGAACTCCGCCTGCGAGATCTTTCCGATCGGTGCCCCGATCAGCGCCGAGGTGCCGCCCGACAGGAGGACGAGGACGTCGTCGCCTGCTGCCACGTCGTGTGCGATGTATGCATCCAGGGCGCTTGCAGCAGCATGTGAGCGCGCACCGGGTGTGGGGTGGTCGCCCACCAGCATGTGGAATCCCGGTAGCGACGTTGCGCCCTCGGCATGTGTCACGCAGAGGCCCGCGACGTCGGCGCTGGCGTCGCGCGCGGCTAGCCAGCCGAGTGCCGCAGCGCACATCGGAACCGAGGCCTTGCCGAGTGCCAGCAGATGCAGTCGATGCCCGCCTGTCGCGGCGACGCCGATGCCGTCGAGCGCCGCGTGCACGGCACGCTCCGGCTGCAGCTCCGCGATCGTGTCGCGATAGAGCGTTTGGAGAAACAGGCCTGGGGTGAGGGCACTCACGTTTTCCAGTGTAGCGCAAACGCCGCATGCCGGAAGAGGTCCGTTGACACGACCACCACGTCTGGCATAGCCTGACCCGTCACTCACTCAGCCCCCGCAGGAGCGCAGCATGACGACCGTGCCGACAGCCGTCGAACCCGCAGTCATGATCCGGCCCGCGGCACCCGACGATCTCGGCGCAGTCGCAGCGCTGCTCACCGCAGCACAGCTCGCAGCCAACGGCATCGAGGCGCAGTTCGGGCCGCAATTTGCCGTGGCAATCGAGGTTGCGTCCGGCGCGGTGGTCGGCGCCGCGGGCGTCGAGCGGTACGACGATGGCACGGGACGCTACGGCCTGCTGCGATCGGCTGTCGTGCATGGTCGGTGGCGCGGACACGGCATCGGCGCCGCGCTGACGCACGATCGGCTCGCGTGGGCCGCGGATGAGGGGTTGTCTGCGATCTACCTGCTCACCGAGACCGCGGCCGCGTACTGGCCCCGCTTCGGCTTCGAGTGCACCGCGCGGTCCGCGGCGCCGGCGGCGATCATGGCATCGCAC
>JANMON010000125.1:0-2427 GCA_031369265.1 Gemmatimonadaceae bacterium
GTCGCGTGTGCCGCCCGAGCCGCCCCCTTCACCAGGTTGCCCGGTGCCCTGACCCTGACCCTGACCTTGGCCCTGACCCTGTCCCTGGCCCTGACCCTGACCCTGACCCTGTCCGTGGCCCTGACCCTGTCCCTGTCCTTGGCCCGACCGCTGCCCTCCGCCGGCCTGTTCACCAGCTCGCTCACCGGCACCCGCGCCAGGCTGCGTGCCGCCGGCCGCGCGGTTCTGCCCACGTTCCTGCAACCGGTCATCCAGTGAACTGAGTCCGCGCACGAGGTCGCGGGCCTGCGCCAGCGCGCGCGCCGAGCGCTGCGCCGAGTCGCGGCCGGCGACGGCAGCACCTGCAGCACCGGCCACGCGGCGTTCGAGGCTGTCCAGATCCTGCTGGATCGAACGTTCGAGGCTGCGTGTGTACTCGCTCGACCGGCCGGCACGAATCACGTCGCGCGAGAAGCGGATCTTGTCGCCGAGTCGTGACTCACGGATGGCGGCGGCCGCATCCTGCGCCGCGCGTGCCGCACGCGGGTTGGTGCTGCGACTCTCGCGCCCCAACCGGTCGAGATCGCCGGCCAGCGCGTTCACGCGTTCCTCCATCCCCGCCTTTCGCTCATCCAGCCGACGCTGGCGCTCGGCGCGCTCGGCACCGGCGCCGCCCAGCTGCTCCACGTCGCGCTGCACACCGCGCTGCTCCTCGGCCAGTGCACGCGCGCGAGACGACGCGTCGGCGATGCCGGTGCCGGTGGACTGCTGGCGCGCGTTCTCCAGTGCGCGGCGAGCCGCCTCCAGTCGGTCCGATGCCGCCTGCGCCGCGCTCGCTCCACCGGATCCCGCCGAGCGTCGCATCGACTCCGCGGCACGACGCATCTCCTGCGCGGTGGCTTCCATCTGCGGCGACTGTTGTTCACGCGCCAGGCGCTCCAGCTGGCGCGCGGCCGCTTCCGTTTCATCGGCCAGCTGACGCTGCGATCCGCCGCCGGTGCCACCCTGCTGCTGCGCGCGCTGACGTGCCAGCTCCTGCTGCTGTCGCGCCGCCAGCTGCTTCAGGCGCTCCAGTGTCTCGTCGGTGCGCTTCGCGCCGCTCTCCTCACGACTGCGCTGCACCTGGTCGTACTGGTTCCGCATCTTGTCGGTCTCGAGCTCCAGCAGGTCGGCCAGGTCGGAGGCATTCGCACCACCACCACCACCACCGCCGCCACCGCCCTGCTGCTGCATGCTCACCTGCACTTCGCGGAACGCCGCCTCCGCCTTCTCCAGCCACTGCAACGCGCGCTGCTCGGGCGCCAGCGCGTCACTGGTCTTGCCCTGCACGAGCAACTCCTCGGCCGACTTCATCTCGGCACCGGCCTTCGGCAGCACATCGGCGAGGATGCGGAAGCTGCTGTCGGCGGCCTGCGCGGCAGGACGTGACACACGACGCAGCAGTGAGGTGAGTTCCTCGCGCAACCGGCCCTGTGCCAGGTGCAGCGTGCTGATGTCACCGCGCAGCGTGGCCGCCGGTGTGCGCGCACGATCGCGCTCGGTCTTGAACGTGCCGGCAACGATCTCGCGCTGACGCTGCACCAGCGAGCCGGGATTCATCTCCTGCTCACCACCACCCTGCCCGCCGCCGCCCTGCTGATTCTGCCGGTATTCGCGACTGAAGGGACGAATGGTGAGAAACTGGATGTCGCTGGCGCCCGGCTTCGGCCGCGGCCGCTGGTCGTTGTCCAGTGCTCGCGCGTAGTAACTCACCACGTCGCCCGCGGTGAGCGACATCTCCTCCAGGAACAGTGTGTGCGTCGCGATCACCTCGCGCGGGCGCACGCCACTGCCCTGCGAGAGCGTCACCACCCTCTCCTCGCCACCGTTCACGCGATAGACCAGCTCGAGCCGCCCGACGCCGTAATCGTCGGTGGCTTCGGCCTCGATCAGCACCTCGTCCACGCTGGTGGGGCGCAGGTCGCGACCCGGTTGACGGATGCGCACTTCCGGCGCAGCGTCGTCCAGCGCATCGACGGCATACTCCACCGTGCCCTTCACGACGGTACCATCGGTGGAGGTGAGTTCCACGCGGTAGAAGCCATCGCGGCGGACGCTCACGCGCGCGGTGACGGTGGAATCATCCAGCCGCGTCAGTGGCACCGTCTCACCACCATCGAACACCAGCACACCACCGGAGACAGGTCGCGTGGCAAACACGCGCAGGATCGCGGTCGCGCCGCCAGGCGCGGCGATGTCGCCACCATCATCCGTGATCTCCGGCGGCATGTTCATGTACGACGGGAAGCGCAGTTCCACGCCGATGCGATTCACGCCAGGCAGATCCTTCACGGTGAGCTTTCCCGACAGCGAGCGCACACCGGCGGCCTCGGCGTAGTACTCGGCATCGTCGGCCACATCCAGCAACCGGATGACGAACGACGCAGGCGAGGCACCGACACCCATCGG
>JANMON010000139.1:0-5472 GCA_031369265.1 Gemmatimonadaceae bacterium
GGCATCTTCCGCCAGTACGACATCCGCGGCGTCGTCGGTGACGACCTGACCGTCGAAGCCGCCGAGGGGATCGGTCGCGCGTACGCCGCACTGCTCGACGAGCGGCAGCAGGCAGGCCCGGTGGCCGTGGGACGTGACAACCGTCCCAGCGGCACCGCATTGCGCGACGCGCTGGTGCGCGGCCTGACCACGCGCGGTCGCGACGTGATCGACATCGGCGTTGGCCCGACACCGTTGCTCTACTGGTCGCTGCATCACCTCCCGGTGGCCGGCGGCATCCAGATCACCGGCTCGCACAATCCGCCCGAGTTCAACGGCTTCAAGCTCTGCGTCGGCACTGGCTCGCTGCATGGTGATGGCATCCAGCGCCTGCGCGCGCTGCTCGACGCGCCAGCGACCGCGCATGTCGGCACCGTGCGCGCGGACGATCTGAATGCGGTGTACGCGGATGACATCGTCGCCCGCACGGGTCCGCTGCCACGTCGCCTGAAGGTGGTGCTGGATGCCGGCAACGGCGCCGGCGGTCCGCTGACCGAGGCGATCTTCGCGCGGATGAACGTGGAGGCCACGTATCTGTTCTGCGAAAGCGACGGCACCTTCCCGAATCATCACCCGGACCCGACCGTCGAGGAGAATCTCGTCGACCTGATCGCGGCGGTGCGCGCGCAGGGTGCCGACATCGGCATCGCGTTCGATGGTGATGCCGATCGCATCGGCATCGTGGATGCCGACGGGACGATCATCTGGGGCGACTACCTGTTGCTGCTCTACGCGCGTGACGTGTTCGCGCGCACCGGCGGCGGGCAGGCGATCATCTTCGACGTCAAGTGCTCGCAGGCGTTGCCGGATGCGATCAGCAAGGCCGGCGGCGTGCCGGTGATGTGGAAGACGGGCCACTCCCTCATCAAGGACAAGATGAAGGAGCTGCACGCGCCGGTCGCCGGTGAGATGTCGGGCCACATGTTCTTCACCGAAGGCTTCTACGGCCACGACGACGCGCTCTACGCCGCCGCGCGGATCCTGCGCATCGTGTCATCCAGTTCCGGCAGCGTGCGCGACCTGCTGGCCGACGTGCCGTCGTACTTCAGCACGCCCGAACTGCGCGTGGATTGCCCCGACGATCGCAAGTTCGCGCTGGTGCAGGCAGCCTCGGAGCACTTCCGCCGCACGCACGAGGTGATCGACGTGGATGGCGCACGTGTGTTGTTCGGCGACGGCTGGGGCCTGATCCGGGCCTCGAACACGCAGCCCATCGTGGTGCTGCGTTTCGAGGCCCTGACGGCCGAACGCCGCGACGCCATCCGTGCGGAGTTCAACGCATGGTTGCGCAGCCAAGGCGTCACCGTCTGAGCCCGCGCCGGCGCCCGTGATCATCCGTCGCCGCGGGCTGCTGGCGGTCGTTCTCGCCGTCGCGCTGGTCCTCGCCATCGGGCGCGCCTGGGGTGCCCTGATCGGCGATCACGCCTGGTTCGACGCCCTCGGATACGGCGACGTCTGGTGGTGGCGCACCGGGGTGGCGCTCCTGCTCAAGATGGCGGCAGGGACGCTCGCCACGCTGGTGATGCGTGCGCACTTCGAGGCCATCCGCCGCTCGTTCGTGAGCGTGGTGGTGCCTGGGTCCGTCGGTAACCTGGAGTTCACCGGCGCCGTGCCCGATCGCACGATCTCGCTGGTGCTCTGGTCGGCAGCGTTCGCACTCGGCGTGTTGCTGACCGTGCCGCTGGACGACTGGGTACCGCTCGCCAACGTGCTCGATGCGCGACCGTTTGGCGAGTCGGATCCGTACTTCCAGTACGATCTCGCCTTCTGGACCGCGTGGCTGCCGTTCGAGCTGCAGGCCTACACCTGGGCGCTGATCTCGCATGCCGTGATGTCGATGATCACGGTCATCGGCTACGTGCTGACGCGCGGCGTCGGCACCGATGGTCGCGCACTGCGCGTCACCCGTCATGCGCGACGCCACATCACGGTGCTCGGCGCCATGCTGCTGTTGCTGATCGCGTGGAGCTATCGCGTGGACGGCTTCGATCGGCTGGTGCACGGGACTGGTGCGGAGGGGGCGTTCGGCTTCGCCGATCATCGCGTCGGGCTGCCCGGCGGTATCGTGTTGCAGGTGATTTCGATCGCGGCCGCCGGGGTGGTGGTGTGGAGCGCATGGTCACGCCAACCGCGGGCCGGGATCGCAGCCGTCACCACCGTGCTGCTGATGGCGCTCCTGCTGCGGCAGGGCATGCCGCTGATCGCGGACAGCATCGACACCACAGGCAATCCCGAGGCGCGCGAGCGTCGCTACCTGGATGCGGGCGCGAGCTTCACGCGCCGCGCCTACGAATCGGATCGCGTCATCGCCGCGTCGCCAGGCGACACGGCCTCGTTGTCGTCTGCGCCGCTGTGGGATCGCGCCACGCTGCCGCACGCAACGCAGGGGCGCATGGCGAACCTGCTGGCGTGGGACGCGAGCCGTGGCATGCCGGAGGGCATCACCTTCGATCAATTGCGGCTGACCGGGCTGTTGCCGACCTGGCGGCCGTTGCCGGTGGACCTCGGCGGTCGTGATCCGTTCCGCACCGCGACCGCGACCGCACGCACCGCGCGACCGCTGCCGCCGATCGTCGTCAGTGATTCGGGTCGTGGCTACGCCATCGTCAGCGACCCGGCACATCACATCGCCGCGCCATCCATCGCCGGCACCTCGGCGCGACTGGCGCACGCCTGGAACCAGCAGAATCCACGCCTGCTGTTCGGCAGCGTCCCATCGCCCTCACCGGTGCTGGTCACGGTGCGCGACGTACGTGAGCGGGTGGCGCGCCTGGTACCCACGCTGCTGGCCAGCGTGCACGTGTCGCCGCTGATCCACGCCGATTCGCTGCTGTGGGTGGTAGACCTGTACGCCGTCAGCGCGACCTACCCGCTGAGCGAACACGTCCTGCTGGCCGAGAACGAATGGTCGGCGGCGCAGTTCGCGGCCACGGCTCTCGTCAATGCGCACACCGGTCGGGTCACGCTGCTGGCCGACCTGCGCCCACCGCTGCTGGCGCGACGCCCATTGGAGCGCCTCGCACGCCATGTGGTGCGACCGAGCGCGCTGCCGGATGACCTGCGGCGCGCGCTGCCTCCTCGTGCCGATGCACTGGAGATGGAGGCCAGCATCGCCGCGCGCTTCGGCTCACGCGCGGTACAGGACGACACCGCGGCGCATGTGCGGCGCGGCGGTGCGCTGCGCGACCTGGCGATGGTGCGCGGCGTGTTGTCCGACAGCAGCGTGGCCGCCGATGACTATGTGCCGGTCTGGCTGCCGATGCGCCGCACCTTCGCCCTCACCGCGGCCGCGATCGATCCGCGTGGCGTGGTGCGCGGCGTGCTGATCGCACCTGGCGGTGAGGATCGCCGGACACGGTGGTTGCCGAGTGCCGATGGTGCACCGTACGACGGCATCGTCCGCGCGGCGCAGGAGACCTCGGATTCGCTGCGCCAGCCCGGCAGCCTGACCGGCGCTCGCCGCAGTACGACGCGCGTGCTGCCTGGCCCGGGCGCGCCGCGCTTCCTGACGCCGTTCTTCATGTTGCGCGACGGACGACCCACGCAACTCGCCGCCGTGCTGGTCACCGACGGCGTGCGGCGCGGCGTCGCCGCCGACGTCCCGGAGGCGGTGGTCATCTGGCGCGAGGGTGCGCGATCGGCCACCGCGCCGTCGGCCGCGGCGGGGCTCTACCGTCAGATGCGAGAGGCCTTGCAGCGCGGTGCCTGGACCGAGTTCGGCGCATCGTTCGAGGCACTCGGCCGGACGCTCGGCGTGCCCCGCGACTCCAGCCCACGATGACCACCCCGTCAGCCGGTTATCTTCACGCCGGCCCCCCGGCGCCCCTTCCGGGCGCTGTGTCCACCCTCGGCCGGCGCCGTGACGCCACCCGGGGACTTCCGTTCAACGTCACAGTCGCTGCAATCACTCGATCGCAGATGGAGCGTGTGTGAACCTACATGAATATCAGGCCAAGGAGATCCTGCGCCGGCACGGCGTACCGATCCCCGATGGCGACATTGCCACCACGCCCGACGCGGCCGAAGCCCTGGCGGTGAAGTATGGTGTGCCCGTGATGGTGAAGGCCCAGGTGCACGTCGGTGGACGCGGCAAGGCCGGTGGCGTGAAGTACTGCGCCACACCGGCGGCGGCGCGCGAGAAGGCCACCGCAATCCTTGGCATGGACATCAAGGGGCTGACGGTGGAGAAGGTGCTGGTCACGATCGCCGAGGACATCGGCAGCGAGGCCTACGTCGGCATCATCGTCGATCGTGCGACCAAGAAGCCGGTGTTCATGGTCAGCGCCGCCGGCGGCATCGACATCGAGGAGGTCGCCGCCAGCACGCCGGAGAAGATCAAGTATCACCCCGTCGATCCGCGCTACGGCTTGCGCACGTTCGAGGCGATGGAGATGGGCTTCTTCCTCTACGAGGACGTGAAGCAGGCCCGCGCCGCGGCGAAGATCATGCAGCAGCTCTATGCGGCCTTCATCGAGAGCGGCTGTTCGCTGGCCGAGATCAACCCGCTGGTCGTCACGCCCACCGGCAAGGTGGTGGCGGTGGACGGCAAGATGGTCATCGACGACAACGAACTCGATCGCCTGCCGGCCATCGAGGCATTGCGTGACGAAAGCAGCGAAGATCCCGCCGAAGTGGACGCCCGCAAGGCGAACCTCACGTTCATCAAGCTGGATGGCAACGTCGGGTGCGTCGTCAACGGCGCCGGCCTGGCGATGGCCACGATGGACCTGGTGAAGTACTACGGCGGCGACCCGGCCAACTTCCTCGACATCGGTGGCTCGTCGAATCCGGAGAAGGTCGTCAACGCGCTGCGCATCATCACCGCCGACAAGAACGTGAAGGCGATCCTGTTCAACATCTTCGGTGGCATCACGCGCACCGATGACGTGGCGAACGGCATCGTCACCGCCACCAAGGCCAATCCGCTCACCGTCCCGATCGTGATCCGGCTGACGGGCACCAACGAAGAACTCGCGATGCAGATCCTGACCGACAATGGCTTCAGCGCCTCGTCCGACATGGACGAGGCGGTGCAGAAGGCCGTCGCCCTCGCCACGGGAGCCGCCCAGTGAGCATCTTCATCGACAACGACACCACGCTGCTGGTGCAGGGCATCACGGGCCGCGACGGCTCGTTCCACGCCAAGCAGATGATGGAGTACGGCACCAAGGTCGTGGCCGGCGTCACTCCGGGCAAAGGTGGCCAGAAGTTCGAGGAGACGGTCCCGATCTTCAACACCGTCGCGCAGGCCGTCGCGGCCACCGGTGCCAACACCTCGGTCATCTACGTGCCGCCGCCATTCGCGGCCGATGCGATGATGGAAGCGGCCGCCGCCGGCGTGAAGCTGATCGTCTGCATCACCGAAGGTGTGCCGGTACTGGACATGACCAAGGTGTATCCGTACGTGAAGGAGATGGGTGCGCGCCTGCTCGG
>JANMON010000143.1:0-28244 GCA_031369265.1 Gemmatimonadaceae bacterium
AATGCCCATGTGGTGGCCTCGATGGGGCAGCAGCGGTGGCTGGCGAGCCTGCGTGACGCCGCTGGCGTGATCGGCAATTCATCGAGTGGGCTGCTGGAAGCGCCGACGTTTCGCGTCGGCACCGTGAACATCGGCTCGCGACAGGAGGGCCGCTTGCGGGCATCGAGCGTGATCGACGCACCGTGCGAACGGCACGCCATCGCTGCCGCCATCGCGCAGCTGGCTTCGCCCGCGTTCCGGGCCACGCTGGCCACGACCGTCAATCCCTACGGCGACGGCGGCGCGGCAGGCCGCATCGTGGATGTGCTGGAGACCATGCCACTGCGCGGGCTGCTGCAGAAGACGTTCGTGGACCTGCCGGTGGCGATGGAGGTGCCGGCATGATCGCCTATCTCGAATCCAGCGGACCGCGCCAGGCGCTGTGGCACGACGCGATGGTGCCGGTGTCGTCCACGCTGGCGGCCGCCGTGCGCAGCCTCGACGCCACCGGTTTGCAGATCGCCCTGATCGTCGATCCGGATGGACAGCTGATCGGCACCCTCACCGATGGCGACATCCGACGCGCGCTGCTGCGTGGCGTGGGACTGGACGCACCGGTGACCGCCGCCTCGCAACCCGAACCGCTGGTGGTGCCCCCGCACCTGGCGCGCAAGTTCGTCTACTCGCTGATGCAGGCCAACCGCATCCGGCACCTGCCGGTGGTGGATGCCGAACATCGCGTGGTGGGCATGCACCTGCTGGACGACGTGGCGGCGCCGGCGGCCCGCGAGACGACCATCGTGGTGATGGCCGGCGGCCGGGGCACACGCCTGATGCCGCACACCGAGCACTGTCCCAAGCCGATGGTGCCGGTGAACGGTCGCCCGATGCTGGAACACATCGTGGAGCGGGCGCGCGGCGAAGGCTTCAGTCGCTTCGTGGTCGCCATCCACCACCTCGGTCACATGATCGAGTCGCACTTCGGCGACGGCAGCGACTTCGGCGTGTCGATCAGCTACCTGCGCGAGACGCAGCCGCTGGGTACCGCCGGTGCGCTCTCGCTGCTCTCCGAACGTCCGACGGGTCCGTTCATCGTCACCAACGGCGATGTGCTCACCGACGTGCGCTACGCGGAAATGCTGGATTTCCACCTGCGCCAGGGTGCCACCGCCACCATGGCCGTGCGGCAGCACGAGTGGGTGAACCCGTTCGGCGTGGTGCGCACGCGTGGTGTGGAGCTGGTGGGCTTCGACGAGAAGCCGGTGACCCGCAGTCACATCAACGCCGGCATCTACGTGCTGGAGCCGCGGGCGCTGGATGTCCTCGAGCCGAACGACCGCTGCGACATGCCGCTGCTTTTCTCCCGTCTGATCAGCCTCGACCTCCGCACCATCGCCTATCCCATGCACGAGCCGTGGCTCGACGTGGGCCGTCCGACTGACCTCGAGCAGGCGCAGGTGCTGCGCGCTCCCGTACATCTTCCCGCCGCGTCATGACCACCGTCCAGACCACCCCGTCGCTCGACCTTCGCTGGTGCACCAACTGCGTCGCGATGTCCACGCGGCCTCGCCTGTCGTTCGATGCACGCGGCTGGTGCAACGCCTGCCGCTGGGCGGAGCACAAGCGCACCCTGAACTGGGATGCGCGCCTGGTGGAGTTGGAGTCGCTGCTGGCGCGCCATCGGCGTACCGACGGCCGCTTCGATTGCATCGTGCCGGTGAGTGGTGGCAAGGACGGCTCGTACGTGGCGCACAGCCTGCGCAGCCGCTTCGGCATGAACCCGCTGGCAGTGACGGTCACGCCGGCGCTGCCGCTGCCCCTCGGTGACGCCAACCTGCGCGCCTTCATCGACAGCGGCTTCGATCACATTGCGGTGAACGCCGATCCGAACGCGATGCGCACGCTGAACCGCGCCGGCTTCGTGGAAATGGGCTTCCCCTACTACGGCTGGCTGATCGCGATCCAGTCGGCGGTGCTGCGCGTGGCCACCGGCATGGGCATCAACCTGGTGTTCTACGGCGAGGATGGCGAGGTGGAATACGGTGGCTCCACCGAGACCGCGCGCTCGGCCGTGTACGACGTGCGCTACATGAAGCGCATCTACCTCGAGGGCGGCTACGACAAGGTGCTGGAAGCATCGGGACTGCCCGAATCACGCCTGCAGTTCTTCCGCTTCCCACCGCAGGCCGACGACCCGTCGCACGGGTTGCAGATCGCACACTGGTCGTACTTCGAGAACTGGGATCCGTACCGCAACTACCTGGTGGCGCGCGAACACTGCGGCCTGCGTGAGGCCGGCGAGGCGAATGCCGGCACGTTCACCAACTTCGCCCAGAACGACCAGGCACTGTACGCGCTGCACGCCTACCTGATGTACCTCAAGTTCGGCTTCGGCCGCGCCACGCAGGATGCCTGCATCGAGGTGCGCCGCGGTGCGATGACGCGCGCGCAGGCGGTGAACCTGGTGCGGCTCTACGATGGACAGTACCCCGACGAGTTCGTGCCGCTGTACCTGGAGTACTACGGCATGGACGCCGCCGCGTTCGACGCGGTGCTGGATCGGTGGGTGAACCGTGCGCTGTTCGACAAGGTGGATGGACGCTGGACACCGCGGCACGTGGTGGCCTGACGCATGCACGTCGTCGTGCTCGATCTCGGCACGTCCAACGTGCGGTCGCTGACCGCGGCGCTGACCTGGCTCGGTGCGCCGCACTCAGTGGCCACCGACGCCAGCGCGCTGGAGTCCGCGACGCACGTGTTGCTGCCCGGCGTGGGTGCGTGGGACGCGGCCATCACGCGGATCACCGAGGCGCAGCTACGCGATCCGATCATGGCGCACGTGCGCACACGTGGGCGTCCGCTGCTGGGCATCTGCCTCGGCATGCAGCTGCTGTTCGAGGCCAGCGACGAAGGCACGCTGCCCGGTCTTGGCCTGCTGCCCGGCCGATTCCGGCAGCTGGTGCCCGACATCGCGCGTGGGCATGCCGTTCCGCATGCGCGTTTCTCGCGCGTGACTGGCAGTGCTGACACGGGACTGTTCGCCGGGCTCGCGGCCGATCCGTGCTTCTACTTCACGCACTCCTTTGCGCTGCCACAGTTGGCCGGCGATGGTGAGACCATGTGGTGCCAGCACTCGCAGCCGTTCGTGGCCGCGTTCACGCGAGGTCGGCTCAGCGGCGCGCAGTTCCATCCCGAAAAGAGCCAGGGCGCCGGACTGCGCTTGCTGGCCAACTTCCTGCGGCGCGACGGCGCGGTGGTGGCATGCGCCGCCTGATATTCGCCGTGCTCCACGATCGCGGGCGCTTCCAGCTCAGTCGTACCTTCCGCCTCCAGGGCATCGGCGACCTGCGCTGGTTGCTGCGGCAGTACGACCTGCAGCAGGTGTCGCGCGGACTGGATGAGCTGATGGTCCTGGACGTGACGCGCGGCGCGCGGGATCACGCCGCATTCGTGGACGTCGTCGGTCGCATCGCCAGCGAGTGCTTCATTCCCGTCACCGCCGGCGGTGGCATCACGTCGATGGCCGAGGCGCATGCACTGCTGCGCGGTGGCGCCGACAAGCTGCTGCTGAACACCGCCTTCGACAGCGATCCGACGCTTTGCGACGCGCTGGCGGCGCAGTTCGGGCGCCAGTGCATCGTGGCTGGCATCGATGTGCGCCGGCAGGGTGGAGCTCACGAGGTGGTGGTGGCGCAGGGCGCGCGCGTCGTCTCCAACGACCTGTCCGCCTGGGTGTCACACGTGCAGGCGCATGGCGCCGGTGAGCTGCTGTTCCAGTCGATCGATCACGATGGCACCGGCATGGGCCTCGACACGGCGCTGCTGGATCTACTCCCTGCGGCACCGACTGCGCCCTGCCTGTTGATGGGTGGCGTGGGCCACGTGGGGCATGTGCTGGAGGCGCTGCGGCATCCGCGCGTGGACGGCGTGGCGACGGCCAACCTGCTGAATTTCATCGGCGATGCGTTCCTCGACGCGCGGAAGGAGATCGCGGCCGCCGGCATCGACGTGGCGCAATGGGGTGAGGGGGATGCACAGGCACTCCGGAACTGTCTGGGGGCAGCGGCATGAGCACACTCAACACGCCACTGCAACGCGGTCGCAATCCAAAGCCGCGCCGGATCCTGATCGTCGGTCTGGGCAGCATCGGCACGCGGCACGCGCGCGTGGTGCGTGCCGTGCAGCCCGACGCCACCATCATGGGGCTGCGTCACCGCGGTGCCGCCGTCCCCGACGGTGTGGCGATCGATGCCTGCACCAACTCGCTGCGGGACGCGCTGGCCTGGCGCCCCGACGCGGCGATCATCGCATCCCCGGCCACGGCACACATGAGCAGTGCCAGCGTATTGGCCGCCGCTGGTGTGCACTTGCTGATCGAGAAGCCAATTGCCGCCAGCAGCACCGACGTGGCGGGGGTTTTGGCGACCGCGCGCGCGGCCGGTGCGATGGTGGCCACTGGCTACAACCTGCGCTTCATGCCATCGCTGGTGCGGTTCCACGCCATGCTGCGCCGAAACCTCGTCGGACGGGTGATCAGCGTGCGCGCCGAGGCCGGCCAGCACCTCGCCAGCTGGCGACCCGGCACCGACTGGCGGCGTGGCGTGAGTGCCAACGCGACGCTTGGCGGCGGTGTGCTGCTGGAACTCAGCCACGAGCTGGATTACCTGCGCTGGATCTTCGGCGAGGTGCGCGAGCTGCGCAGCATCATCGGCTACGACGGCCTGCCGAACCTGGATGTGGAAGACAGCGCACTGCTGGCGATGCAGTTCGCGCCCAGTGAGCTCGGTGAGGCCGTGACGGCGTCGCTGGCGATCGACTTCGTACGCCACGACCGCACGCGACGGTGCACCGTGATCGGGGCGCTGGGCACGCTGGAGTGGGATGCGATCGCGGGGACCATCCGGCATTTCGCGGCTGGCACCAACGACTGGCGCACGCTTCTCACGTCGCAGCCATCGCCCGACGCCTCCTACGACGCGCAATGGCGGCACTTCCTCGACCGCGTCGTGGATGGCCGAACGCCGAGCGCCAGTGGCGACGATGGGCTGGCGGTGTTGCAGCTCGTCGAGTCGGTGCGCGCCGCGGCACACGGCACACGTCACGCGCCGGAACTCTCCTGATGCGCGAGATCACCGTCCTCGCCCTCGTCTGTGCCCGCGGCGGCTCGAAAGGGTTGCCCGGCAAGAATCTTCGACTCTTCCGCGGTGTGCCGTTGGTCGCACATGCGGTGATGCAGGCGCGTGCGGCTGCGGGCGTGTCGCGCGTGATCATCTCCACCGACTGCCCCGACATCGCGGCCGCGGCACGCGACGCCGGCGCCGACGTTCCCTTCATGCGCCCCGCCGCACTGGCCACCGACTCGGCGGCCGAGTGGCTGGTCTGGCGTCATGCGCTGGAGCATGTGCGCCGCGAGACTGGCGCACTGCCCGACGCGCTGGTGGTGGTGCCACCTACGGCTCCGCTGCGCCTCCCGGCCGACATCACGCAGGCCATCGACGCGTTTCGCGAAGGTAAGAGCGACGTGGTGCTGACTGTGACTGCGGCCCATCGCAACCCGTGGTTCAACATGGTGCGACTCGACGCAGCCAAGCATGCACGACTGGTGAACGTGCCGGATGTCCCGTTCAGCCGACGGCAGGACGTGCCGGTGGTGCACGACCTGACCACGGTGGCCTACGTCGCTGACCCGACCTTCGTGCTCACGCAGCCCGGGCTGTTCGCCGGACGCGTGCGCGCGGTGGAAGTGCCACCCGAGCGCGCCGTCGACATCGACACCCTGCTCGACTTCCGCGTGGCCGAGTGCCTCGCCTCGCTGGAGGATGCCGTATGCCGATGACGATCACCGAGCGATTCTCGCTGGTGGGGCGCCGTGCACTGGTGACCGGCGGTACCGGGCATCTGGGCCGCGTGATTGCCGACGCGCTGGCACAGCTGGGTGCCGGCGTGCTGCTGGTGGATCGAGATCAGGATGCGCTGGACGCGGAGGTGCGTCGGCTGGGCGCGTCGTATGACACGGACGTCTCAGCGCACTGCTGTGATCTCGAGAACGACGCGGCACGTGCCACGCTGATCGAGTCACTGCTCGGCGATGGCCGGCCGCTCGACATCCTCGTCAACAACGCTGCCTTCACCGGTACCGCCAACCTCACCGGGTGGGCGGAACCGTTCGAGTCGCAGACCACCGACACCTTCCGCCGCGCGTTGGAAGTGAACCTGGTGGCGGTGTTCGACCTCTGTCGTGGCTGCGCACCGCTGCTTCGCGCCTCGTCGCACGGCAGCATCATCAACATCGGCTCCATCTACGGCGAGCTCGGTCCCGACTGGAGCTTGTACGAGGGCACAGCGATGTCCAATCCGGCAGCGTACGCGGCATCCAAGGGCGGCGTGCTGCAGCTCACCCGCTGGCTGGCGACGTCGATGGCGCCACAGGTGCGCGTCAATGCCGTCTCGCCGGGTGGCATCGCTCGCGGGCAACCGGCGTCGTTCGTGACGCGCTACGAAGCCCGCACGCCACTGGGCCGCATGGCCACCGAAGACGACATGACCGGTGCCGTCACCTTCCTCGCCTCCGACCTCTCGGCGTACGTCACCGGGCAGGTGCTGCGTGTGGACGGTGGCTGGAGCGCCTGGTAAGTCGCGCTGCCGATCAGTCCCATACCACCTCCCGCACCGACGTGACCATGCACACCGACACCGCCGATTCCCGCACGCTGCATGAGCTGCGTGCCGCCAGTTACGACGCCGTGCGCCGCGCCCACGCGCCGTACGTAAACGACGAGACCGGCCTGTTCAACTCCGCCTTCACCGAGGAGCGACGCTGTCCGGTGTGTGATGGCGACGCCCATCGGGTGCTGTTCCGGAAGTCGGGCGGGATCTACGTGAAGTGTCGCGGTTGCGGCATGGTGTTCACCAATCCGGTGTTCACCAAGGCTGCGCTGCACACCTACTACGCGTCGCTGGACGTGGATCATGCCGGCAACCTGGAACGGGAGCAGGCCTTCTTCCGCCGCATCTACGGTGGTGGTCTGGCGCGCATCGCGCCGCACGCCCGCGGCACGCGCCTGCTGGACATCGGCTGCTCATCGGGGTTCTTCCTCGACATGGCGCGTGACGCGGGGTTCGAGACGTTCGGGCTGGAGCTGAACAGCACCGACGTGGCGCTGGCACGCACGCGCGGGCATGACGTGCAGGAATGCGGCATCGAGGCCACCTCCACCGACGTGCAGTTCGACGTGATCACGATGTGGGATGTGTTCGAACACATCCCCGATCCGCAGCCGTTCCTGGACTGCGTGATGGCGCGCCTCGCACCGGGTGGCATCCTGTTCCTGCAGGTGCCCAACAGCGGCGCGCTGGCGCCGCAGGTGCTGCACGAACGATGCAACATGTTCGACGGGCTGGAACACGTCTGCCTTTACGATCCAGCCACCATTCGCCACCTCGTCACGTCACGCGGCGAGCGGGTGCTGGACATCGGCTCGGTGATCCCGGAGCTGTACGTGGTGCGGAATCACCTCGCGTACGACGATCCCTACATCCCCGACACGCCGGCACCGGCACATCCGCTCTTCCAGCACCTGAGTGAACCGCAGGTCCTGGAGGCGCTGCTGGGCTACAAGCTGCAGGTGGTGATCGGGCGGTGACGGGCAGCACGCATCACGCCGCGCGGCGGCCGGAACCCGGCGTCGCGCGGCGTGCGTGTCGATACGCGCCGCCGGGATTGGCGGCGCGCGTGGTCAGTCGGGTGTGGGGCGGGCGCGCCGTGGAGCCAGCAAACCGTCGCTGACCTGGGCGGGGGTGACCGCACTGCTGGTCACGCTGGCGCGGGCATTCTGTGCCGCCACCTGGTCCACCAGCTCGGCGCGCAGGATCGTCGTCTCGGCCGGCGCCTCGATGCCGATGCGCACTCCACCGCGATCACACTGCACCACCACGATCCGGATTCCACCATCGATGACGATCGCGTCACCGGCCTTCCTGCTCAGGATCAGCATCCTTGCATCCCCGTCTGCTCAATTGTGAGTCCTGCCAGGCGCCGACTCCGCGGTCGCCCTCACTGCTGGAGACTACCGACCCAGGTTGACCAGGATCTGTGACATTTCATCCACCACCGAGATCAGCCGCGCGGCGGCGGCATACGACTGCTGGAACTTCATCAGGTTCACCATCTCCTCGTCGATCGACACACCCTTGATGCTTTCGCGCCGTGCGTCGGTCTGCGACGTGAGCGTGCGCGCCGCCTCGGCCGTACCCTTGGCGGCGTTCACGTTGGCCGCGATGCTGGACACGGCCGTGCGATATCCTTCGCTGAGCGACGCCTGCGTGCCGTTGACGGTGACCTGCGTGGCGCGCAGTTGGGACATCGCCAGCGCCACCGTGTTGTCGCCACCCTGCCCGGAGACACCCGACGCCGCGATGTTGTTCGAGTTCGCGGCGATGGTGCTGTCGAGACGGATGGTGCGCGCCGTGGTACGGCCGGCATCGTAGAAGTCACCGGCGGCCGTCGTGCCCACGAAGCCGGTGCGATGCACCGTGTTCATGGTGGTCACCACGGCCGAGGCGACGCCGTCGAGCGTGGCCAGTGCCTCGGGGAAGACGGTGTTGTACGAGTCGATCATCCCGGACATCGCGCCACCGATGTTGTACATCGTCTCGGTGGGGCCGCCCGTCGACGACAGCGGACCGAGCGCAATGGCCAGCTTGGTCGGATCGTTCAGCGGCGCCTGGACGCGGATGGTCTTGTAGTTGGCCCCGTCGATCAGCGAGTCGCCGCCGACCATCACGTTCACGGCGCCGTTGTCCTGCGGGTAGGCGGTGGCGCCGATCAGTCCTGACAGCTCGTCGATCTTGCGATCGCGCTCATCACGCATGTCGGGCGATTCCTGCCCCGAGGCCTCGGCCGACACGATGCGCTGATTGATGTCGGCCACCTGGGCCGCGAGTGCATTCACGCGGTCCGCCGTCTCCAGCAGGCGAGTGCGCACGACCGTCTGCGCGTCCACGATCTGGTTGCCGTACTGGTTCAGCTGCGCCGCCACCTGCTGCCCACGCTGGCGCACCACGCTGCGCGCGGAGGCGGAGTCGGGGCTGGTGGAGAGATCGCTCCACGAGGCCCAGAGCTGCTCGAAGCTGGATGCCAGTCCGGTGGTGGACGGTTCACCGAGAATGTCCTCCACCGCCTGCAGGGCATCGCGACGCTCCTCGGCGTACGACGCACTCTGCGAGTCGCGACGGAAGCCGGAGTCCATCAGCGCGTTGCGCATGCGCTCCACGCCGTCCACCTGCACACCGGTGCCGAAGATGCCTTGCGGCAGGACCTGCGGGTAGGCGGCCGAGATGCGGACGCGCTGACGCGAATAGCCTGGCGTCTGCGCGTTGGCGACGTTCTGCGAGGTGGTCGCGATCTGGGCCTGACTCGTGGTCAGGCCGGAGCGCGCAATGTTCAGCAGGCTGCCGAAGCTCATGCGATGTCCCTCAAACCGAGCGATCGAGGAAACGTGGTGCGGTGGGCACCATCGCCGGCGTCAGTCGCGCAGTCGTGGGGCGCAGCGCGGTGGCGGTGGCGATCGGACCGGCGTAGGTCGGCGCGGCAGGTTGCGCGGTGCCGAACAGCTTGTGCACGTAGTCGTTGCCGTTGTCCATCGCGACCTGCAGCACCTGCTTGTTGGTGTCCACTTCGCGACTCAGCAGCACCGCCGCTTCCTGCAGGGCATTGCGCGCGAGGATCACGTCGGGCGTGGCGCGCTCGCCGAGGATGTGCTCGAGGTCATTCACGTTCATGTCCTCCTCGCCGCCCAGCAGGCGGTTCACGCTCTTCCGGCGACGCCGTGCCTCACCCAGCGTGGCCAGCACGCGATAGGTGGCGAACACGCTGTCGTCCAGTGCCTGCAGGTCGTCGGCGGCCACGGCCGCGCGCTGCTTGCGCATCACCACCATCAGTTCCTCGAGGAGCCTGCGCTCCGTGCCCAGCACATCCGACAGCACCTCCACCGCGGTTTCGCGACGGGGAGTGACAGGGGCGTACTTCTGGGCGTATGTCGGCAGCATTGGATTCTCAGGGGATCCGGACGGGTGATGCGGGCGGCGTTGCAGGACCTGCTGTGTCTTCGGATGACGCGACGGCGGGCGCCTGGTCGAGGCCTGCCTTGGTTCGCAACGCACGGTAGATCGCGTCACCCAGCCCGCGATGCCACCGCGTACCAGTATCGGCGGCAAGCCGCTCATCCATGAGCCCGGCGAACACCTCCTCGCCCTGGCTGCGCTCCACCAGCCCTCCGTCGGTCGGCACGCTGTCGCGCATCGACTTGTAGAGCTGCTGGACGAACATGCCCTGCAGGTCGGCGGCCGCCTTGCGCATCTGTTTCTCGCGCGGATCGACCGGCGAACCACCGAGGCCGGAAACGGATGGCGCCGTCATCGGATCACCACCTCGGCCGAGATCGCGCCCACTTCGCGCAGGGCGCTGAAGATCGCCGCGATCTCCTGGGGTGACGAACGCACACCGTGCAGGGCACTGGCGATGCGCTGCACCGAAATCCCATTCGCGAGTCGCACCTCACCCACTGGTGCGGATGTCGTATCGCCGGCGGCGACAGGATTACCACCGATCGAGAGCGTGATCTGGCCATGCGTGACGACGGCTTCACCGACCGTCACATCGCCGCCCGCCACCACCGTGCCATCGCGACCATCGATCACCACCTTGGCGCCACGCGCCACGCGGATCGGCAGCTCACGCAGCTTGGCGATCGCGAGGCTGCGTGCGGAGCCGGCGGAGTCCTTGAGCGTCAGCGTCACCGAACCCGGATCGTCCACGCGCGCCGTGCCTGCGCCGATCGCACTGTCGATCACCGCCGCGATGCGGCTGGCGACGGCGATGTCGGGTTCGCGGAGCAGCAACGCGGTGGTGGCGGTGGCGTAGTTGGCGCGCGGCAATTCCACTTCCACCACACCGCCGGCCGGCACACGGGCACTGGTCTCGACGCGCGTGCCGTAGGACCGTGCGCCGCTGCGGTCACTCCCTTCCGACAGCACCACGCCGCCCTGCGCGGTGGCCATCGGCGACCCGCCGACTTCCGCGATCAGAGGCGTCATGTACAGCACACCGCCGCGCAGCGACGGGGCATCACCGATGCTCGCCACCTGCACGTCGAAGCGTCCGCCGGGCCGCAGGTATGACGACACTTCGGCCGTCACCAGTACCGCCGCCACGTTTCGCGAGCGCAGCACGCCGGGCGGCACGTTGATGTCGAAGCGGCGGAGCAGGTTCACGATGCTCTGGACGGTCTGGCCGCCCTGTGATCCGCCCATGCCGCGATCACCGGTGCCATCCAGGCCAGCCACCAGGCCGTAACCCACCACCCGCACCGGCGCGGCACCATCGGCCATCACCAGGTCGCGGATGCGGGACTGCGCGGCCAGCAGCGAGGCAGTGAACATCAGCGCGGTGGATATCACCACACACGCCAGCACCACGCGCTTCGCCCCACGCTCTGCCGCGAAGTGACGACGCAGTTGCACTTCGCTCATGGCCACAGCGCCCCGAGGATGCGACCGAAGATGCCCTGCTTCGGCTTGCCCAGGTTGCCCTTGTTGGTGATGTCGAGCTTGGCATCGGCCACACGACTGGAGGCGATGGCGTTGCTGCCACCGAGGTCCTGTGGACGGATCGCGCCGGTGAAGTTGATGGTCTGCTGTTCCTTGTCCACACCGATGGTCTTGGTGCCCTTGATGGTCAGCACGCCGCTGACGGGGTCGATGTTCATCACGCGGGCGGTGATCTCGCCATCGAGGCGCAGCTGCCGTGAGCGATCGCCGCGCTGCGCACTCTCACCGTTGTTGCTGGTCGAGAACTCGGCGCCCGGCGCAGTCGCCGCGGTGGCGCCCGGTGTGATCAACTGGAAGTCGGTGTTCTTCTTGCGGCGCTGGGTGGCGTTGTCGGTCATGTTGGCCGACGCCAGCGTGTATTCGTCGATGTGCACGATGATCAGGTCACCGACCGCGAACGAACGGCGGTCGGAGGTCCAGTTGAGTCGCGTGGGTCGCGCGTTGAGCGCAGACGCGGGAGCCGTTGGGGCCACCACCACGCTGTCGCGGCGGGTCTGGCCATGCGCGTGACGCGCCACCAACATCGTCAGCCCGATGAGGGCGGTGACGCGCATCATGTCGCGCTGGGTGATCGTCATCAGTCGAGTCTCACGGTGTTGCGCCCGGTGGCGATGCCGGCGAAGCGCCGGCCGCGTGCGAGGCGGATGGACACACGCGCACCGAGTGGTGCGCTCTGCAGGGCCGTGCCAGCCAGCGCCAGGCGTACGCCGTCACGGATCACTTCCGCGGTCACCGAATCGCCGGCAAAGACCACCGGTGCGCCTTCGGTATCGCGCTCACGGATGGCCTCACCGGCCCGGATCACCCGGCGCGATTCGCGGCCGATGAGGGACGGGACGAGTGGTGGCGCGCTGTCGATCGGGGCGCCCCACACGAGGGCGCGACGGACAGTCACGTCGGCACCCTCCAGCGACGTGCCGCGCGCGATGGCACGTGCGGCCACCACTTCCTCACGTTCGTAGCCCACACGCAGCCGACCGACGAGGCTGGGCGCCGCAAAGCGCGCGGGACGCATGGTGACGGTGTAGATGCCTGACCGTTCACTGCCGCTGATCTCGGCCGTACTGGCATCCAGCAGCGTACTGTCGCCGCGGACCACGCTCCACTCCGTGCGCCAGCCGCCCAGCGGTGCGCGGCCCCACGCATGGGTGATGCAGGCTACCAGCGAGTCCACCGCGGTGGCGGTTTGTGCATGCGCCGGCGACGACACGGCCAGCACTCCGAGCACGGCCAGGCGGTGCATCAGCGCACCAGGCCGTTGGCGATCTGCAGCATGTCGTCGCTGGTCTTGATCGACTTCGACGTGAGCTCGTACGCGCGCATGGTGGTGATCATGTCCACCATCTCGGTCACGACCTCCACGTTCGACATTTCCAGCGCGCCCTGCATCAGGCGGCCGGTGCCTTCGTCCTGCGGGAAGCTGACCATCGCCTCACCGCTGGCCGGGGTGGCCGAATACATGTTCTGTCCCATTGCCATCAGGCCTGCAGGATTGGTGAAGCGGGCCAGTTCGATGCGGCCCAGTTCCTCGGGCATGGTGCTGCCGGCGCGCATCACGCTGACGATGCCCGACGGACCCACGCTCAGCTTCGACGCCTGTGCCGGCACGCGGATGTTGGGCAGCACCGGGTTGCCATCGGAGGTCACCAGCACGCCCTGGTCGGAGAGCTGCAGCTTGCCGTCGCGGGTGTAGGCGATCTGGCCGCTGGGCAGCTGCACCTGAAAGAAGCCGTCGCCCTCGATCGCGATGTCGAGCGGATTCTGCGTGGTCTCGATCGAGCCCTGTGCATGATCCTTCTGCACGCTGGCCAGCCGCACGCCGCGGCCGATCTGCACGGCGGGGAGTGTGTTGGCGGCGGGGCCACCGATGACCTGCGGACCGGTGACCGTCTGGTAGAGCAGGTCCTCGAAGTTGGCGCGGGCGCGCTTGTAGCCGGTGGTGTTCACGTTGGCCAGGTTGTTGGCGATCACTTCCTGGCGGGTCTGCTGTGCGCGCATGCCACTGGCTGCGGCGCGGAGTGCGGGATCCATCAGAGGCTCCGGATCGAGTGTGAGAGGCGCATGATCAGACCGGCTTGCCGATCTGGTTGGCGGCGATGCCGCGGATGTCATCCATCACCGAGATGGACTTCTGCACGTCGGCGTAGGCGCGGACGGTGTCGATCATTTCGGTGAGCGACTCGATGGCGTTCACGTTGCTGGCCTCGAGGGCGCCCTGCATCACCACGCGATCGGCTTCGGCGGCCGGCTTGCGCGCGGCGTCGGGGAGGAACATCCCGGCGCCGGCATGCTGCAGCACGGCATTGGCCGGCACGGTCTCGATGCGCAGGACGATGTTGTTGCGTTTCGTCGGGATCCCGTTTTTCCCATTGGCCCCATCGCCGGTGAGTGGCGGCTGCACGGTGATCACGCCGTTGCGGCTGATGCCCACGTCGCCCTGCGGCAGCTGGATCGGCCCGTTCTCGCCCAGCACCAGGTGTCCCTGCTGCGTGACGAGGCGGCGCTGGTCGTCCATGCGGAGGGCGCCGCCGCGGGTGAGGCGTTCACCATCGGGCGTCTGCACCACCAGGAACGCCTCACCCTGCAGCGCCACGTCGAGCGCATTGCCGGTGGGGGTGACGTCCCCCTGCGAACGGTCGGTGATGGCGTCGGCGGCGGTGACGGCGTCATCGACCATGCGACCGAAGACCCGTTCCTTCTTGAAGCCGACGGTATCGACGTTGGCCAGATTGTTGGCGATCGCCTGCTGCCGCCGCTCATAGAACTGCATGGCGGCGGCGGCGGAGGTCAGACCGGTGTTCTTGAGGATCGGGGGCATGGACGGTGGGCAGGTGTCTGCCGAGTCCATGCGCAAGCGGGGGGCCAGTCTTGACTGTCGTGTAACCTGTTGAGAATCAACGATTTACGCCGATTCTCCGGTTTTCGTGATGTGGGCTGCGCTGGGCAAAGCGTGCCGTGGGCGGCAGTCGGTGCCGGGTGCGGTGGATGCGCGATCTGTGACCATGATGACCCAGCAGCGGTACTTCCGAGACCAATGCTCCGCCACCTTCTCTGGATCGATAGCGGCGCCGGCCTGCTCAACGGCGTCACGACGCTGACACTCTCCGCCTGGCTCAGCGACCTGTACTCCCTGCCGCGCCCGATGCTGGTCGCGATGGGTGTCACGAACCTGGCGTATGGCACCTATTCCGGATTGCTCGCCAGTCGCACGCGCCGGCCGATGGCGCTGATCGTCGTGCTGGTGATTGCCAACGCCCTGTGGGCCATCGGCTGCCTGCTGGCCGCATTCCGGTTAGCCGACTCGGCGTCAGGCGTCGGGCTGGCGCAGCTGCTGGCTGAAGGACTGCTCGTCGGCGGGCTTGCGGCGCTGGAGTGGCGGGCACGGAAGCAACTGCTGGTCAGGCCATGACGGCGTTGTCCACCGCACGCCGCACACGAAAAGCGCACGACCGCGAATCCGCCGTCGTGCGCGCTTTGCTCTCCGGCAGCGCTCTCGCGTTCGACGGCGACGTGACGACACGAGCGGCGGGCGTATTCCCGCTGCCGCGCCGGCACGTGTGTCACACACACCAGCACGCCTGATCCCTGCGAATGCTCCGCACGATGATGCCGTCTGCATGACACCGCGCTATCGGCGCGGTCATGTCTCCTACACCCATCCCGTGAGGAACGTCCATGCAGCATCAGCGAATGGCTTTGGCCACCCTTCTGCTCTTCGTGTCGTCTGCGTGCACCAATGACGCCTCGACGGCGACGCAGGCCCATCCCGGCGATCACGACATCGGTGTCGTGTCGGCCAAGTCAGATGGTGAGGACCACAACCGCAAGATCGCGATCCGCGACGCGTGCGATCCGTCGGATCCGACCTGGGCACCGACCGGTGGCTGCCTCCAGAAGCGAGGCGACGTCACGAACGCCGAGTTCGCCGCCTACCTCCGTTCACCGCTGACGATTCCGGCCAATGGCGCGCTGATCGGGCATCCGGCGTGGCGGATGGAGCCGGCGTACGCCTCGTTCGAGAGCGGCAAGAGCCTGCGCATCGAGAACACCGGTGGTCGCGCGCACACCTTCACGGAAGTGCGCGTGTTCGGCGGCGGGCGCGTGCCGCCGCTCAACATCGGGCTCGCGCCCGCGCCGGAATGTGCGACGGCAGTGAACGTTCCACCCGGTGGTTCCGCCGAGATTCCGCAGCTGAGCGATGGCATCCACAACTTCGAGTGCTGCATTCATCCGTGGATGCGCGCGTCGGTGCGCGTGACCTCGGGGCGCGGAGCGACCTGAGTCGACCTGTAGGACAGGCGTCGGTGCTGCACCACACCCGTGGGAGATTGCGCCGCGCTCCTGGTGTAACACGGCCTGTGCCCCGCACACTCGATGTGCGGGGCAGCAAGAATACCCGTGTCGCGCGACGGGTCGACGTGCAACGGGTCCGCGTGAGAGTGGTGCGCGTGCGACGTGCGTCAGGGACTGCTCAGCCGAGCCGCGCATTGAGCCGCGTACCCACCGCCCCGCTTCGCTCCAGCTTCGCTGGAATGACGCGCTGCGCCTGCGTGTAGGCGCCGGGCGCGGACATCGCCCGCGCCGAGATCGCCGTGTCGGCGACGGTGCGCGTCGTCTGCTGTGCACGCGCATCGCCGCGCGTGACGGCAGGCTTGGCGGCCGAGGACTTCGGCGCCGCTGCCGCCATCATCATCGCCACCGCATCCCGCGACAACCCGGTGCGCCGCGCGATGTCCACCGGATCCCCACCGGCCTTCAGCGCCCGCTGCGGCACCTTCGACACCGGCGTCGAGATGCGGATCAACTTGTTCGAGCCGCTGTTGCGTCGCGGTCGCGGTGCACCGCCGGTCGCTTGCGCGGCGGGAATCGACTTCATGCCCATCGGCGTCAGCCAGCGCATGAACCCACTCCCGTTCGACGGCGCGGCCATCGGCACCTCGCGCCGCGCGCGATTCCGCCAGATTGACGACAGCGCCAGCACGATCACGACCATCAACAGCGTCCCCACGATCACCAGGTCCAGTTGCTCGCCAGCCAGCACACGCTGGGCGATCACCGTGGCCTGCTCCCGGATCGCGATCAGGTCGATCGTCGGCATCAGGCCACTTCCTCACGCAGCGGCTTCAGCTCGGTGCGCAGCTTCTGCAGCGCCTTGGAGCGAATCTGCGACACGCGGCTCTCGGTGAGCTGCAGGATGTCGGCGATCTCGTGCAGCTTGAGCTCCTCGAAGTAGTACAGGCTGAGCACCGTGCGCTCCTGTTCCTTGAGGCGCAGGATCGCGTCGCGCAGGTGATGCACTTCCTGCTCGCGGGTGATCACGTCGTCCACCGAGTCGTTGGCTTCATCGGCCAGGATCTCGATCGGAGTCGGGGCCAGCGTCTCGGCCTCGCTCGGGCTGCGGTCCAGCGGCACGTGATGCGCGCCTTCCACGTCGGAGCGCCACTTCCAGAGCGTCGGCAGGTCCACGCCAAGGTGCTCGGCCACTTCACGGTCGCTCGGGCTGCGACCCAGCACGCGACCCAGCGTCTCGCGGGCCTGGCCGATCTCACGCGTCTTGCGGCGGATCGAACGCGGCACATGATCCTGGCGGCGCAGCTCATCGAGTATCGCACCGCGGATGCGCGGGGCCGCGAAGGTGCTGAAGGCGAGGCCACGATCGACGTCGAACGCTTCCAGCGCCGACATCAGGCCGATCGAGCCGGAGCTCACCAGTTCATCGAAGTCGGCCTTCACCGCCAGCGTCTTCGACATCTGTCGGGCGACGTGATGCACGAGGCCGAGGTGCTCCTTGAGGAGCTGCTCGCGGGCGGCCGGGTCGCCGGAAGCCATCGCACGCCAGAGCGAAACCTGCGGATCCATCGTGGGCTCCCTGCGCTTGAGTGAAGGTGCGCTGGTGCTGCGCGTGGTGGTCGTCAGCGTGGCGCGCGGTGAGCGCGCAGCAACGACGGTCGGTGTCGTCATGAGGGGCATCACGGCGTTGGCGGCGGCCTCGATCACGGGCTGCGAGGCGGTCACCATCGTGCGCCGGGTGCGTGCGGAGTTCGTCATGAAGCCACCTGTCCGGCCACGAGGCCGAGTGAAGCGAGGATGCGCTGTGGTGCCGGCTTGAGGTCAGCGGGCACGTCGAGGCCATCGGTCAGCCAGCGCGTGGGGAGGGCAATCAGGGCCGCGATATCGGCGACGCCGGTGTCGTCAGGCACGTCGTCGAGCTTGGACAGCAGCAGGTGCGTGGGGCGCATCGACGCGTGGGTGTTCCAGGCCACCGATGCGATGTCGGGACGCAGGCCGGCCGGCACCACCAGGTGGATTTCATCCGGGCGCATCGCGCGCAGCATCGGCCACCACTCGGCCTCGCGTGCACCCGCCTTCGGGCTGCGGCCGGGCGTGTCGATCAGGATCACGTCCAGCGCATTCAGTGATGCGATGGCGCGTTCGGCATCGTTGGCGTCGTACGCCACTTCCAGCGGACAGCCGGTGATCTCGGCGTAGGTGGCGATCTGCTCGAGGCCCGCCACGCGGTAGGTGTCGAGCGTGATCATGCCCACGTTCCAGGTGCCGAAGGCGTGCACGTTGGCTGCCAGCTTGGCGATGGTGGTGGTCTTGCCGGCACCGGTGGGGCCGACCACGGCGATCACGTAAGGACGGTTGTTGCGGCGCGCACTGGGCAGCGGCAGGTGCGTCGGCGTGAGCTGTTCGCGGAAGGCATCCACGTCGGCGGCGGCGGCCGCCACCACTTCCACCACCTGTTCGCCGTTCTCGCGTACGCTGCGTGTCTGCAGCACGATGGCGTCGTCACCGAAGAGCGCTTCGGCGTTGCGCGCGACCGAGCTGAGGTCACGGGCACGGAATGTTTCAAGCCGCATGCGGCAACTCCCAGGTGGCGACGGAGGTGAGGTTCACGGACGCCGGCAGTTCGGCGAGACTGATCACGGGCACGTTCGGCAGCACCGGCTCGATCAAGCGACGCACGCCGACGCGCAGCGTGGGTGAGGTGATCAACGGCAGGGGACGACCTTCCACCGCGTGCATCGTCGCGATGTTGTTCAGTTCACGGAGCAGCGTGGCCAGCGTGTCGGGATTGAGCAGAGACATGCCCTGCTGGCTGCCGCGCGGGCTGAAGAGCCCATTCAGCGAGGCTTCGAGGCGCGGCCCGATCGTCACGCCACGCACACTGCCGGTCATGTCGAGGAACAGGCGGCTGATCGGGTTGGCCAGCGACCGGCGCACGACTTCGGTGAGCTGCTCGGGATCCTTGGTCTGCTCGGCGGCGTCGCCCAGCGCTTCGAGGATCGACACCAGGTCACGGATCGGCACCCGCTCGCGCAGCAGGCGCTGGAGCACCCGATGCAGCGTGCCGAGCGTGATGCGGTTGGGAATGATCTCGTCCACCAGCGCCGGGTGACTTTTCTTCAGCGCGTCCACCATCTCCTGCACGTCCTGGCGGCCGAGCAAATCGGCGGCATGCATCTTCAGCGTTTCCATCAGGTGCGTGGCGATCACGGTGCTCGGCTCGACCACCACCCACCCGGCGGCTTCGGCCTCCACACGGGCCTGCGCCGTGATCCACTTGGCCGGCATGCCGAAGCTGGGATCGACGGTGTCCATGCCGTCGATGTCCTGCATCACGCCACCGGTGTTCAGCGCCAGCAGGAATCGCGGCATCACTTCGGCGCGTGACACTTCGGCGCCGCGGATCTTGACGATGTATTCGTTGGCCGGCAGGCGGATGTCGTCGCGGATGCGGATCGCGGGCACCAGGATGCCCAGTTCCTGCGCGCCCTGCTTGCGGAGCAGCGAGATGCGCTCGAGCAGGTCGCCGCCCTGCTTCTCGTCGATCAGCGGGATCACCGCGTAGCCCACTTCCAGCTCGATCGGGTCGATCTGCAGCAGGTCCTGCATCGGGTCGGTGGTGGCCGGCAGCATCGGCTTCGGTGCATCGGCGATCAGCGCGGCGGCCTCGGTGCGCTCTTCCATCGCGGTCGCACTGCGGGCCACGAAGGCCATCGTGCCGGCCAGCGCCAGGAAGGGAAACGCTGGCAGGCCCGGCATCAGCGCGAAGCTGGCCATCACACCGGCGGCGATCCACATCGCGCGCGGCTGACGGGCCAGCTGGCCGCCGATCACGTCGCCCATGCCCTGGCCGTTGTTGGCCGAGTTGGTGACCATCAGGCCGGCGGCGACCGAGATGATCAGGGCCGGCACCTGGCTCACCAGTCCTTCACCGACGGTCAGCATCACGTACTTGTTGGCGGCGGCGGCCAGCGGCAGCCCTTTCTGCATCACGCCGATGATGATGCCACCGATGATGTTGATGCCGGTGATCAGCAGCGCGGCGATGGCGTCACCCTTCACGAACTTCGATGCACCGTCCATGCTGCCGAAGAAGTCGGCCTGGTGCGACACGCGCTCACGGCGGGTGCGTGCGGTGGCTTCGTCGATCATGCCGGCGGCGAGGTCTGCGTCGATCGCCATCTGCTTGCCGGGCATCGCGTCGAGCGTGAAGCGGGCGGCCACTTCGGCCACGCGTCCTGCACCCTTGGTGATGACCACGAAGTTGATCGCCAGCAGGATCAGGAAGACCACGATGCCGACGACGTAGTTGCCGCGCAGGATGAACGTGCCGAACGCCTGGATGATGCTGCCGGCGTGCCCTTCGCCGAGGATCAGCCGGGTGGAGCTGACGTTCAGGCCGAGGCGGAACAGCGTCAGGATGAACAGGACGGCGGGGAACGACGAGAACTCGAGTGGATCCTTGGTGCTCAGTGCGACCAGCAGCACCACCAGTGCGCTGGCGATGCTGGCGGCCAGCAGCAGGTCGAGGATGACGGCAGGCAGCGGAACCACGAGCAGCGAGATGATCGCCACCACGCCGATGGCGAGCGCGATTTCCGCGGCGCGGGCCGGCCGTGCGGCGCCCGACGGCAGCGCGGCGGCGGCAGCACTCACGCGCCGATCTCCATGCGACGGCGAGCCGTCGGTGCGTCATAGGTGGTGCCGGTGCGCGGCGACGGCGCGCGGAAGCTGGTCACGCGTGCCGGCGGCACGTCGAGGCGGCGCGTGGCACCGCTGCTCGGCGCGTCGTAGCGGGTGATGCCGCGCACGGCGGGGGCATCGTAGCGGCGGGTGCGACCATCGGCAGGCTGCGCGATGGTGGCGACTCGGCGGGCGCTGGAGGCGATCATGTCGAGTGCCTCAGGCCGCGAACTGGGGGAGTCCACGAAACAGCTCGGTCGTGAACTTCACGAGCAGCTGGACCATCCACGGCAGCGCCACCAGGAAGATGGCCGAGACGCCGACCAGCTTGGGCAGGAAGGCGAGGGTCTGCTCCTGGATCTGCGTGACGCTCTGGAAGATCGAGACGACCAGTCCGATACCGAGGGAGACGGCCAGCATGGGGGCCGAGACCAGCAGCGACAGCAGGATGGCGTTTCGGGCGAGATCGACGATCTGTGCGTGTGACATGAGCCGGGATGGGTGTGGAGTACGGTCTCATGCAGAAGCACGGCAGGTGCCAGTCTTCGTAAGTCGGTTAGACCGCGTTCAAGTCGTTTGTTTTCAATGACTTATGACGCTTAGTGCCGAGGGCGCTTGTAGGGCGGTTTGGCCCTCTGCGGCACACTTTGCCGAGTGGTCGGGCGGCGCGGATTGCCGCGCCCCGCCCGCGTCGCACACTCAGTCGTCGATCGTGTGCGTGCCCATCCAGCTGCCGCCGAACTTCGCCTTCTGCCGCAGCACGAAGGCCAGCACCTCGGCCACCGCTACGTACAGCTCGATCGGGATCTGCGTCCCCGGCTGCGCCTTGCTGGCGAGGAGTGCGCGCGCCACCGGGATGTTCTCGATGATCGGCACCCCATGCTCGAACGCCAGCTTCTTGATCTTCTCGGCCACCATGCGCTGGCCGATCGCGACGATGATCGGGGCCGGTGCCACCATCGGGTCGTACTTGATCGCCACCGCGATGTGGATCGGGTTCACGATCACCACGTCGGCATTCGAGACGTCCGCCAGCATGCGCTTCCGCGTCAGCGCGCGCTGCGCGCTGCGGATGCGCTGCTTGATCATCGGGTCGCCTTCGGCACTGCGGTTCTCCTCCTTCACTTCCTGCTTGCTCATCATCAGGCCCTTGTGCCAGCGCCACCACTGGAAGCCGTAGTCGGCCACACCCAGGGCCACGAAGGCCAGGCCCGCATGACGGAGGAGGCTGATCGCATGGTGCTGGAACAGCACCGCCACACCCATCGGGCCATGCTGCGCCACACCCAGCACGTCGCGCCAGATGTCGTCCACGGCGCTGTACACCACGCTGCCGATGATCACCAGCTTGACGACGCTCTTGAAGAAGTCGGCCAAACCCTGCGTGCCGAACACCCGCTTCAGGTTGTTGAGCGGGTTGATCTTCTCCATCGACGGCTCGAGCGTCTTGAAGCTCAGGATGCCGCGCGCCTGCAGCGCCGAGACGACGAAGGCCAGCCCGGCGAATGAGCCGAGCAGCAGCGAGAGCTCGCCCAGCGTGTGCCAGCCGAGCGAGATCATGTCCAGCAGCTGGTCCTGTGGCTCGCGCAGGTTGCCGGCGGCGTTGTACAGTCCCGTCGCCATCACCTGCTTCATGAAGCGGCCCATCGATGGTGCCACATTGGCAAAAATCAGCGCCGCGCCGAACAGCATCGCCGCGGTGGTCAGCTCGGCGCTGCGCGGGATGTTGCCCTTCTCTCGCGCTTCCTCGAGGCGTTTGCCAGTCGGTTCTTCGGTTTTGTCTTCGGCGCCGTCAGCCATCGTGCGTTACTTCACGCCCGACAGCATCGGGCCGAGGATGCGATCCAGCAGGCCGTCGTGATAACTCGCCCAGCCACTGAACCAGACCGCGATCAGGCCCAGCGAGGCCGCCAGCGTGAACAGGCCGGCCACGATCTGGAGCGGGAAGGCGACGGTGATGATCTGCAGCTGCGGTGCCGCGCGGGTGAGGATCGCCAGTGCCACGTTGGCGAGCATCGTCACCGCCATCACCGGGGCGGAGAACATCACGCCCAGCGAGATCAACTGGCCACCCATCTTCGACATCGCCAGCATGCCGGCACTCAGGTCCGGCACGGTGCCGACGGGAATCACGTCCAGTGACGCACCCAGTCCATTGATCATCACCAGGTGCCCGCCGCTGGAGAACAGCAGCAGCGTGGCGAAGGCGGTCATCAACTGGCCCAGTACCGGCACCTGGATGTTCGTCATCGGGTCCAGCACGCTGGCGCCGGCAAGGCCCATCTGCACCGACATCATGTCGCCACCGGCCGATGCGGCGCCCAGCACCAGCGCCGTGCCCAGGCCAAGGCCGAAGCCGACGATCGTCTCGCTCATCACCGTCAGCGGCGTGATGAGCGGAATGCCGCCGCCGGCGTGCGCGCGCGCCACCGGCACCAGCACGATCGTGAACACCACCAGGATCGCGGTGCGCAGCTTCATCGGCACCGACTTCGACGAGAAGACCGGTGCGATCAGGATCAGCCCACCGATGCGGGCCGCGAGCAGGATGAACGTCGCCGCGCCACCCGTCGTGAGCAGGTCGGGCAACGCCGCCGGCTCGATCGCCATCACCGGAAACTCTGGACGAGTCCCGTCACCACCAGGCCCCAGCCATCCACCAGCACGAACAGCAGCAGCTTGAACGGCATCGAGATCAGCGCCGGGGGCAGCATCACCATGCCCATGCTCATCAGCACCGAGCCCACCACCACGTCGATCACGATGAACGGCAGGAAGAGTGCGAAGCCGATCTGGAATGCGGTGCGCAGTTCGCTGGTGACGAAGGCGCTCATCAGGATCGTCAGCGGCACCGCTTCACGCGATTCCGGCTGCTTGATCTCGGCCAGGTCCACGAACGTCTGCAGGTCCTGGTCGCGCACCTGACGCAGCATGAATGCCTTGAACGGCACCACCGCGCGCGACATCATCTCCACCTGCTCGATCTTGCCCTCCATCCACGGCTCGAGGGCGTTGGTATTCACGTCCTTGAGCGTCGGGCCCATCACGAAGGCGCTCAGCAACAGCGCCATCGCGGCCAGCAGCTGACCTGGCGGCGCTGACTGCGTGCCCAGCGCCTGCTTCAGGAAATGCAGCGTGATCAGGATGCGCGTGAAGCCGGTCATCATCAGGATCAGGACGGGCAGCATCGAGAGCAGCCCCATCATGATCACGACGCCCACGGTGCCGCTCAGCTTCAGTCCTTCGCCGGCGACGTTGCCGCCGACCTTCAATTCCATCTGTGGCGCCAGCTTCGCGATCATGCTGTCGGCGCGACCAGAAATGCGTTGTGCTTCCGCGGTGGTGAGCGGACCACCGCCTTGCGCCTGCTTCTGCATCGCCGCGATGTCGCGGGCTTGCGGTGCCGGCAGCAGCGGCGGAAACTCGGCCGCGCCGCCGTTCTTCGCGGCAGTGGCGGCAGGCTTGGACGGACGTGGTGCCTGGACCGATGGTTCGAGTCGCTTGGGCAGGTCACGCGGGCCGGGCTGCGCGGCGGCCGGTGGCAGCGTGCGCAATCCGCCCGGCTGCTGTGCGGCACCGGTGGCCGGCGTCGCGGTGATGGGCACCGGCGTTACCGGCGTAACCTGTGCCTGCACCGTCACGGCGCTGGTCAGCGCGCCGAGCATCAGCAGCAGCGCGCCGATCGCACCGCCGCGCATCGCGGCACCGAGCACCTTGCGGAAGCTGGCACCGAGGCTGACGTCGTGCGGGGTGATCGCGGTGGCGTCGAACGCGGCGTTGGCGCTGCGTGGCGGTGCGAGGGCGATGTCGCTGATGGAGCGGATCGGTGTCACCTGGGTCGCGTCGCCCGCGTCCTGTACCAGCGACACCGCATCGTTCGACGACTGCTGCATGGTGAACAGCGTGCGCACGCCGCCTTCGCCGACGCTGACGCCGATCAGCAGGTCGCCGCGCTGCACGATCGCAATGCCCTGACGCTGCCCCAGCGGCAGTCGCTGGATCACCGCGAAGGTGGTGCCACCGGCGGCCTGCACGGCACCCGGCAGGAACCGCTTCGCCAGCTTGGCGACCAGCAGCACCAGGCCGAGCACGAACGCCAGCGTGGCCAGCATGCCGGCGTATCCTGCAAACGTCATCCGACCAGCTCCGGTCCCGACATGCGGCTCACGATGCGCGTCACGCGCACGCCGAAGTTTTCGCCCAGCACCACCACTTCGCCTTCGGCAAAGCGTCGGTCACCGACGTAGATGTCGATCGGTTCACCGGCCAGTCGCTCCAGCTGCACCACCGAGCCACGTCCGAGCTGCAGGATTTCCTGCACCGACATGGTGGTGCGACCGAGCTCGATCGCCACCGGCAGCGTGAGGTCCATCAACATGCTCATCGGCACTTCACCGTTGGCGCCGATGGCGTGGTCGAGTTCCGAGTAGTCGCTGCCGAAGTCCTCGCTGGTGGACGCGGCGGCGCCGGCATCCTGCAGCGGCAGGCCCGCATTCTTGGCAGCGATCAGCGCTGCAATCTCGTCCTGGTTCATGGCGTGTCGGAGTGCGCTGGAGTGAGGGTGCCGATGATGCGGTTTTCGGGAATGCGCCCATCCGTGATGCGCGCGGCGAGCTTGCCACCGGTGCGACCGGCGGTGGCCACCAGGCGGGGCTGCCCCGCGACGGTGACCGACAGGAGCGAGTTCGCACTCAGGCCGGTGTTGATCACGCTGCCGGGTGTGAGCTGCGCCAGGTCCTTCATGCTGAGGCGGAACTCGGGCAGGCGTGCGGCGACCGGGACACTGGTCTGTCGCAGCGACTTCTCCGTCTGGCGACGCTGCGTGCGCAGTTCGTCCTGGCTGCGCGCGGTGCTGGACACCCGCCGCGTGTCGGCGCTGGTGAAGTATTCCTCCAGCGAGGCGAACGGCAGGCAGATCATCACCAGCGACGACACGTTGGTGGCCGAGACCTCGATGTTGGCCACCAGCACGGGATCTTCGCGGGCGCACACCTGCAGGATCTCGGGCGACGCCTCGAAGCCGCTGATGTGCAGCTCGATCGGCATCACCTCGGCCCACACGTCACGAACGATCGAGGCGGCACGGTCGGCCACGATGCGCACCGCATCCTGCTCCAGCGCGGTCAGCGGACGGTTCATCACCGTCGGCGCACTGCCGCCACCGAAGAGGCGGTCGACAAGGAAGAAGGCGAAGTCGGTGCCGAAGTCGATCACGCCCTGCAGGCCGTTCGGGCCGTTGATGTCGGCCACGTAGCTGCAGCAGGGCGTCGGCAGCGAAAGCGTGAACTCGCCGAAGCTGAACTGCTCCACGCTCTGCAGGCGCACTTCGACCTGGCCACGCACGCGCGACATCAGGTAGCTCTCGAGATTCTTCACCATCCGCTCGTACATCGCCTCGATGGTGCGCAGGCGCTCCTTCGAGATGCGGTGCGGGCGACGGAAGTCGTAGCGCTGCACTTCCATCTGCACCGGCGCGGGGCGCCGGCCACTCATCGCCATGTCGAGCGAGCTGCCGGCACCACCGCCAAGCAGCCGGTCGATCTCGCTCTGATTGAGGGTGTCGTTGGCCATCGTCAGCGCATCACTGGATGACGAACTGCGGGAAGCTGACCCGCTTGATGAACTTCTGCTTGGTGATCTTCTGGACCAGCTCGCGGATCTCGACCTTGAGCGGCTCACGGGCGGAGACTTCGGCCAGTTGCTCGACGGTCTTGCCACCGACCAGTGCCAGCACCGCATCCTTGATCTCGGCATCGCGCTGCTTGAGCGACTCGACGGCGGCGGAATCCTTCACGTCGAAGGCCACCGACAGCATCAGGAATCGTGTGCCACCCGAGCCGGCCGGGTTCAACACCATGTCGGCGATGGTGTAGAGCGGCGCCGGCGCAGCGGGGCCATGCTCGCCCTCCTTCGCGCCGCCTTCCTCGCCCTCGGCCACCTCACCGTCGGCATGCTCGCCATCACCGGCCACCGGCTTCTTCTGGCCGCCGTGGGCGTTGAGGTCCTCGATGGTCAGGCCCTTCACGATGCCGGCGGTGAGCTTCGGGCCCACCACCTTGGCCCCGACGAACCCGCCGCTGCCAAGTCCGACGAGCGCGAGCGCCAACGGCATCACGAAGGGCGGAATGCTCCGCTTCTTCTTCGTGGGTTCGGCGCCTTCGACGAGTGCTTCTTCTGGGGCTTCGGACATGTGGCGATCCTGATGAACGTGGGACGGAGTGCGTCTGGTCCTGTTCAAAGCAGTGCCCATGCCAGCCGGCGCGGCGGTCTCAGCCTGCGCGCAAGTGCTTGTGTGGCAAGTGTTTGTGCGATTTCATCGGCGCCTGAGGCGGGCGGCTGGAACGGCCCTGTCGGCAAACCCTGCCGGGCACCTCGGACCCATTTTTGCCGGATGACGCGCGGCCGCTGCGGCCGCCGGTTCCGCCCTGACCTCGGGCGGAACCGGCGATCACGATCCATTACCGCTTCAGGTTCACCAGCTCTTCCAGCATCGAGTCGGACGTCGTGATCATCCGGCTGTTGGCCTGGAAGCCGCGCTGGGCGACGATCAGGTTCGTGAATTCCTGCGCCAGGTCCACGTTGGACATCTCCAGCGCGCCGCTGGTGACGAAGCTCTGGCTGCCCTGCAGTGCGTAGCCCAGCACCGCGCCACCCGAGTTGCCGCTGGTGGCGTACATGTTGTCACCCGTGCGCAGCAGGCCGGCCGGGTTGTTGAAGTCGGCGAACACGATCTGGCCCAGCGTCTGGTTCACGCCGTTGGTGAAGGCGCCGCTGATCACACCGGTGCGGTCGATGCTGAAGTTCTGCAGCTGGCCGCTGGTGTAGCCGTTCTGGTCGCGGAGCACGGCAGTGCCGTTCCCGGCGAACTGCGTCAGGCCGCCCAGCGTGCCGGCCACACCGCCGCCACTCACCGCAGCGCCGAGGTTCATCGTCACCGACATCTGCGCACCACCGGGGCCGTTGATCGTCAGCGTCGGGCTGGCGATCGAGCTGCCGGCGTTCGGGCCGCCGATGATCGTCGACTGCGTGAGCAATGCCGTGGACGGATCGAAGGTGAAGCGACCCTGCGTCTTGGTGCCACCGCCAAGATCGGCACCCGGCGTGCCCGTGCCCAGCGTGTAGCCGGCCGGCAGCGTGGTCTCGTCGATCTGCCAGTCCCACTGGTTCTGCGCCGTCTTCCACATCCACATCTTGACGTCCACCTTGTTGCCCAGGGCGTCGAACATGCCGATGGTGCCGTTGGTGAACGTGCCCGAGTTGGCCGTCACGGCGCGGGTGTCGGGACCGAAGCCACCCACCAGCGGACCAGTGCCGTCCGGATCAGCCGGATTGAAGATGCCGGCCGACGAGTTCAGGTTGCCGGCCACCGTCACGTTGGTGGTCGCGCGCGCCGCCACCTTCTGGCCGAACGGCAGCGTGATGTCGGTGATCGCGTCGTTGAGGATGCCGTCCAGTGCCATGCGACCCTGCACGATGAAGCCGTTGGTCGGCGACACCATGCGCCCTTCGGCGTCGAGCTGGAAGTTGCCCGAGCGCGTGTAGTACGTCTCGGTGCCCTTGCGGACCACGAAGAAGGCGTCGCCCTGGATCGCGAGGTCGGTGTTGACGCCGGTGGTTTCGACGTTGCCCTGCGTGAACATCTGGTCCACCGATCCGATCAGCGAGCCAAGCCCGATCTGCACCGG
>JANMON010000144.1:0-6513 GCA_031369265.1 Gemmatimonadaceae bacterium
GACGTGCGCGTGTCGTCCGATATTCGCAATGCCACCGGCGCCGTACTCGCCGAGATGGTGCACGAATCGGGCGGCGTCGGTGCGGTGTCCGAGTATCTGCGGACGCCTGGGTCTCCTCACGCGATGCGTGCAGGCCTGGAACGCATCCTCCATCGCCCGTGGCCCACCATCGTCATCGAATGGAGACGGTACGTCAGCCGAATCGCGGCCCACTGAACGACGACTGCATCCCCCGGTTGCTCGGCACTACGGATTCCTGAGTTCTCGTCATGGTGATGCGGCACGCGGCCACTCGGGCAAGCGTGCCCGATCCGCGGAACGGAGAGCGTGAGCTTTCGAGTCGTGGGCGCGGCGTGCCGACGTCTCGAACAGGCGAGATCACCGCCGCAGGGCGCGCATGATGCGGCAACGGCACACGATCGGGCTCGGCTTCCTCCTACTCGTCATCACCATCAGCTCCGTCCCCGGCTACCGGATCGAACGGCCGGTGACATTCCGTCGATTCGCGAAGTCGGGACAGATGGCGGCGCTGATCGGCGTGGTGATGCGGAGCGCATGGCGGCGTAGCGATCGTCGGCACCGCGCCATTGATCACGAGGCGACCTGGTTCCGATGCGTTACGAACCGCGACGCTGACGGGCGACTCGGTTCGCCTCCCATCGCCATCGACTCACGCGGAGCACACCGCTGCGCGCGATGTGCTCCATCATGGTGCACGGTCTCATGCGGTCTGGCCTTCCTCCGCCGGCGCCGGGAAGTGTTGCTGAAACCACGCGTTCCAGCGCGGTGTCTCGCGCGCCACGGTGTCAGCCGCCTGATCACCGAACAGATAGAAGTTGAGCGCCGCCATGGTGGGACCACCGGGGAATCCCGCGACGCCCAGGGCCGCAATACCCGGTGCCGGCGTGTCGATTCGGACCAGCGCATCGTACGGACTTTCGGTGGCGTACTCCACGACACCGCTGACCGCGGGCGCACCGGCCGGCGCCGTCCAGCGCTGTCCGACCTGCACGCCGGGCACGCCGATGGCCGAGGTCAGCGCCTGCCACACGTCGGCCTCCGATCCCGTGGCGGGCGCCATGACCTGCATGAGGGTCGCGTCCTGGCCGCGGAAGTGCGTGAGGTAGAGCTGCAGCGTGCGCAGGAACGCGGGCCAGCCGTACTTGGTGGCTTCCAGCTGATCGTCCCACTCGTCGGTGCTGGCGAAGAGGCTGTGGACGATGCGCACGATGCAGGTGCCGCCGCTCTGTGCTTCGACCGTCCATTCGTTGGCCATCGACGGCGAGCCGGGCTTCCACCCCCGCAATTCCTTCGAGAACATCCGCGGTGGATCCCACGCCGTGACGGCCGAGTGCGACTCCATGCCCGGGCCGAAGGTCAGCGTCATTGCGACCGCTTTTCCGTCGCGCTCTTCGACCGTGGCCGGCACGAACCAGGACGACACGCCGGGACCGGTGGCGATGGCGTGCCAGACTTCCTCGGGCGTACCGGGAACCTCGACTTCGAACTGGACGTACCGGCGTCCAGCGGCGTCAGTCAGCACGCTCATTGTAGCTCCTTGGGGTCGGACTGCAGGGGAAGTGGGTGCGCCACGAGCACCAGACGATGCGCGCGGCCGCCGGGGGCGGATGCGTCGTGATACTTCGACACCAGTCGTGCGATGGCTTCCGTGAGGTCCTGCGTGAAGGCGGCCCGGTCCGTCGGCGACCGGAAGCGCACCTCGGTATCCACCGCCAGCGTCGCCAGGCGCATGCCTTTCTCGTTGGCACGACGCACGAGGTCACCGACTTCGCGGATGATGCGAGCGCCAAGGGCAATGAGATAGCTCGCGGACAGCCGATCGACATCCCGCTTCGGATCGACGGCCACCAGGCCCATCGCACTTGGCGACACGACATACGCCGCCGCGGTGGCTACCAGCAGGCGCTCGGTGAGCCCGCCCCATTTGCGTTCCTCGGCCAGCCGCACCAGTCCGTGCGCCTCGAGCGCGTGGAGGTGGTAGTTCACCTTCTGCCGCGTGAGGCCGACGCGGCTGGCCAGGGTCGCGGCCGAGGCAGGGGCGACCAGCTCGGAGAGAATACGACTCCGGATGGGCTCGAGGGCGACCGTGGCTGCGGCCGGATCGTCGATGACGTGGATGTCGAACATGACGAGACACTAGCATTGACAAGATTTGTTGTCAAGGTGGGCGCCAAAGGCGGATCCACGCGCCATACTAGGGCGTGGTGATCCGGACTCGAGCGGGCCGAGCGGTGACGGTCAGCGATCGGAACGCCATCGGATGCCATGCACGTACCGCAGGTTGACCCCCCCTGACCCTCGGCAATGCCCATGCAGAATGACGAGTCGCTCCTGTCGCGCCGCCAGTTGATTCGTTCGGCTGCAGCGGCGAGCGCCGCGATGGCCATGGCGCCGCGCGCGGCCGCTGCAGCAACGGTCGCGCACACCGTCACGCACCTCGGTGCGGCAGACCCACTCGCCAGCCTCTCCGATTTCGAGAAGGCGGCGCGCGAGCGGATGCCCATGATGGCCTACGAGTACGTGAGCGGTGGCGCCGGCGACGAGCAGACGCTGGCCTGGAACCAGGGGGCGTATCGCGAGATCAAGCTGCGCTCGCGGGTGCTGGTGGACGTCTCGAAGATCGACACCAGCGTCACGCTCTTCGGCCGCAGGCTGCCGCACCCGATCCTGCTCGCGCCGACGGCGTATCACAAGCTGGTGCATCCCGATGGCGAGCTCGCGACCGCGCGTGGCGCGATCGGCGCCGACGCCACGATGATCGTGAGTTCGTTCGCGACGCAAAGCATCGAGGACATCGCCCGTGCAGTGCCGAGTGCCCCACTCTGGTTCCAGCTCTACGTGCAACCTGATCGCGGCTTCACGCAGGCGCTGGTGCAGCGTGCCGAGGCGGCGGGGTGTCAGGCCTTGTGCCTGACGGTCGATACGCCGGTGCTCGGTGCGCGCAATCGCGAGGCACGCGCGGCGTTCCAGCTGCCGCCGGGCATGACGCGCGCGAACCTCGAACGACTGTCGGTGGCCACCGCGAGTGCAGCGCATCGGCCGCCGGAGGGTGCGATCTACAGTGAAGTGCTCGAGCCGCGCCTGACGTGGAAGGACGTGGAGTGGCTGCGCGGGTTCGCGAAGGTGCCGGTGCTGCTGAAGGGTGTGCTGGATGCGGAAGACGCGAAACGCGCCGTCGAAGCCGGCGTGTCTGGACTCATCGTGTCGAATCATGGCGCGCGCAACCTGGACACGGTGCCGGCCACGGTGACGGCGTTGCCGCGAGTGGCCGAGGCGGTCGGGGGGCGCATTCCGCTGCTGCTGGATGGTGGCATCCGGCGTGGCACCGACGTGCTGAAAGCGTTGGCGCTTGGTGCCACGGCCGTCGCCATCGGCCGACCGTATCTCTTCGGGCTGGCGGTCAACGGCTCGGCGGGGGTGACGCGCGTGCTGCAGATACTGCGGACGGAGTTCGAGATGGCGATGGCGCTCACGGGGCGCACGTCGCTGGCGGCGGTGGACCGCACGGTGCTCTGGGACTGACGTGATGAAGCGGAGATCCACCAAGGACTCGCCGCCGCTGCGGCGCCTCCGCATCGTGCTGGTTGCACCCCCCGCCAACGTGCGATGGGCGGTGCAGGAGGGTCGCGATCATCTGGTGGCGCCGACGCGCGTGGACGCCGATGCGGTCGTTCTGGAGACGCACGTGTCGCTTGGTCCGGCGGCGCAGGATGGCACTCGACCGTGCCGTGGCGCGGCCGTGCAGGGAAAGCCTGGCGCGCGCTTCGTGTATGCCGCGAGCGGCTCGTACGCCGGCGCGTCGTCGATCGGTGGTGGTCGCCGCGCCAAGGTGCCGTTGCCGGACCTGTCCGCTGCACTTGCCGCTGCGTGGGACGCCGAGCCGACGCAGGTCCTGGAAGCCCGGATCGCTGGCACCGCGAAGGATGGGGGCGCGGCCGCCGCGACCGTGCCGCTGCTGGACGGCGGCTGGCGACTCGTCCCCTGCTGATGCCATCACGCGCTGCATCGACGACACACTGACGAGGAGACGCAAATGGGAGCAGAGTGGCCCAAAGCCGGACCGGCATCGTACTTCCCATCCATCGAGGAGAAGTACGGCAAGCCGATGGCGTTCTGGTTCGACGTCGTGCAGAGGGTGGGTCCGCTGCAGCACATGGAACTGGTGACGCTGCTCAAGACGAAACATCAGCTGGGTCACGGCCACGCGAACGCGATCGTCGCGTACGCGCTGGCGAAGCAGTAGCACACTCGGCGGCAGTCGGCGTCGCGGTCTGCGAGCCGTGTGCGACCGCATTCCACCTTGACGCGCCAATCCCCACCGGTACGATGCGAGTCGGCGGCGACGACATCGCGGACGCACGCCGTGCGCAGTTCATCAGCATGGAGCAGTGTCACCATGACGCCAGCCAAGAACACGATCTGCATCTGGTACGACCGCGACGCTGAAGCAGCGGCGCGATTCTATGCCGAGACGTTCCCGAACTCATCGGTCGACGGCGTGCACCGGGCTCCGGGGGACTATCCCTCCGGTAAGGAGGGTGACGTGCTGACCGTCACCTTCACCGTGCTGGGCATTCCATGCCTCGGCCTGAACGGTGGACCGGCTTTCAAGCACACGGAAGCGTTCTCCTTCCAGGTCGCCACGGCGGACCAGGCAGAGACGGATCGCTACTGGAACGCGATCGTCGGCAACGGTGGCGCCGAGAGCGATTGCGGCTGGTGCAGGGACAAGTGGGGCCTGTCGTGGCAGATCACGCCAGTCGTGCTGTCGGAAGCGATCACCGATCCCGACCCGGCCGTGGCCAAGCGCGCGTTCAACGCGATGATGCAGATGCAGAAGATCGACGTGGCGACGATCGAGGCGGCGCGGCGCGGGTGATGGGACGGGCGCGTGAGAATTGCGGGACACGGATATCCACCTCCCTCGGCACGAGGAGATCATGAAGCAGACAGCATCGCCCGCGACTGCCGCCGCCTCGACACGCATCACGCAGCGCATCAAGGACCTCGATGACTGGCGTGGAGAGATGCTGGGCCACGTACGAAAGCTCGTCCTCGCCGCCGATCCTGGCGTGGTGGAGGAGTGGAAGTGGATGGGCACGCCGGTGTGGTCGCACCACGGCATCATTTGCACCGGTGAGACGTACAAGGCGGTGGTGAAGCTGACGTTCCACAAGGGTGCGTCGCTGGAAGATCCGGCGGGGCTCTTCAACGCCAGCCTGGAAGGCAACGCGCGTCGCGCGATCGACATTCGTGAGGGTGAGACGCTCGACGCGGCGAAATTCACGGCGCTGATTCGTGAGGCGATCCAGTTCAACGTTGCCGCGAAGGCGAAGTCGGTGAAAAGATCGAAGGCCTGACTGATTCTCCGCGCCTCGCATGAGCGACGCGGCGGCTTTGCCACTGCGCCACGCACAGATCGTGGCCGAGGCACGTCTCTCATCACCTGCGGGTACCGCCGTGACTGAAGCACTCGACTCGCCGATCGTGCGTCCGATTCCCGTGTCCGGTCTGACGCCGCAACTGCGGACCACCGATCTCGCGGCGTCGATCCGATTCTACACCGCGCTTCCCGGATTCACGCTGGCGTTCCAGCACGAGGATTTCTACGCCGGCATTCAGGTTGGAGGCCAGCGCTTTCATCTCAAGCGCGTCAACGCCAAGGATCCATCGATCGACGTGGTGGCGCTCGACGACCACCTGCACCTGTACTTCGAGTCGCCGGATGCGCAGGCCGCTGCGGACGCGGTGACCGCGGCGGGCGTCCCGCTGCTCCGGAGCTTACATCGCACGCCATGGGAGACGCTGGAATTCGTGATTCGCGACGATCAGGGGCACACGCTCTATTTCGGCCAGCCGCTGTAAGCGCGAGTCGTCCACGACCTCGCTTTGCCTGCCATGAAATCACCACTGCTGCGTCTCGCCAGCGCCGTCGCACTCGCTGCCTGCAGCGCGCCGCCGGCCGCGTGACGCTTGCGCGGCAGTCGGCAGGGTGGCGCATCGTGGGATATCCAGACATGCATTTTCAGGAGTTGCCTGCCCCACGCTGATCGGACATAGCGTCGTCGGCGCGGTGCGCCCGGCGTGACCTGCCATCGCCGGGAGTCGTCTGCGGAGGGCACATGACACAATCCCTCCCGCGACGATGAAACCCACCAAGCCGTTCCTGTTCACCCTCGCGCTGATCGCGATCGCCGGCATCACGGTGATCCTGACGCCGGCGCGCGTGCGAGCCGCCGAGTCGGCCGATCCGTTCCCGCTGTCCACGAAGCTGACGCCCACGATGATCGACTTCTTCGGGCTGTCGCCAGCGTTCGAGCGCCCGTCGATTCAGGCGCTGATGGCGTGTGCAGCGAAGCCGGCCTGCGGTGCGAGCGACAGTTCGACGGTGCGGTTCGTGGACGCAGCGGGCGCTGACGCGTTGGTGTACGACGGGACGCCCTCCAGTGCGATCGAGCAGGTGCGACGGCAGGATGTCGTCGGCCGCGACGG
>JANMON010000206.1:0-11041 GCA_031369265.1 Gemmatimonadaceae bacterium
CTGCGAGCCGTCCCGCCAGAAGCGCTCCCCACGCCTCTCCGAACTTCCGCACCGCGGCCGTCGGTCGATCGCGCACGAAGGTGAGCGCTTCCGCCGAATCCGGCGTGACCATCCCTGCCATCAGCACCCGGCCCGCCAGCAACCGAAGCGAATCACCTCGCGCAGCGCCGGCGGTCGGCACGCGTACCATTACCCGTCTCGGAGCCGTCCCTGCTGTCAATTGCGCCGTCACCAACAGTCCACCATCGATGCTCGTGGTGCGAACCTCGAGAGGAACACCACCATCCGGCGCGTTCGGCGACGTCGATATCGCCACCTGCACATCCGGCCATGCCGCAAGTTCGTCGCTGAACGCCCTTGCGATCGGTGCGGACTGCGTCGTGTCGCCGGCCGCGATCAGTCGAAACGCCGGCGCGGACGACAGCGGCGCGTAGGCAGCGACCGGCGTGGGCGCGGACAACCGCCGGATCTCCGGCGCGGCGAAGAGGCCCACAGCGGCCACCGCCAGCACCGCGACACCCGGAATCGCCCACCGTCGCGCTCTGCTGGCGCTCGCGGCGCCGCCATCGGTCGCCGGCCCCACGAGCGCCCGCCGCGCCGCACTCACCCGCAAGGCCCCCGACCCCGAATCACCCCCATCCAGCGCCACCACGAACTCCCCCATCGACCCGAACCGATCCGCCGGCGTCGGACACAATGCTCGCTCGATGGCCGCCTCCACCGCGGGCGCCACACTCGGCCGATGCGTCCGCACCGGCACCTGCTGCCCCACCAGCCGCAGCGCGCGCAATCCCTCGGTGTTCGCGGCCACATGCGGCGGCACGCCGGCCAGCATTTCGAACAGCACCAGCGCCAACTCGTACTGGTCACTCCGCCCATCGATGCCCTTCTCGGCGCAGAGCTGCTCAGGACTCATGTACTGCAGCGTGCCCACCGCCATCCCCGTTGACGTCGCAAGCGTGCCGGCCGAGTACTGGAGCGCCCGCGCCACGCCGAAGTCAGTGAGCAACGCACCATCCGGTGTGAGCAGGATGTTGGCCGGCTTCACGTCGCGATGGATGATGCCGGCCGTGTGCGCGTGGCCCAGCGCCGCCGCCACCTGCCGCGTGATCGACAGCGCCTCGTCCACCGGCAACTGATGCTCGCGCTGCAGCCGGTCGGCCAGTGACGGTCCGCGGGCGAGCGCGATGACGAAATACGGCGCCCCGCGCCACTCTCCGGTGCCGTACACGTGCGCGATGTGCGGATGATCGAGCTTCGAGGTGAGCCGGATCTCGCGGCGAAACCGCTCGCTCACACTCGAATCCACCAATTCCTCGCGCAGCACCTTGATCGCCACGTCGCGTTCCAGCACGCGATCGTGCGCCTGGTACACGATCGCGTGTGATCCGCGCCCCAGTTCCGCGACGACGGTGTAGCGACCCTCGATGTCACACGGCAGTTCTGGAAGCACGGCGAGCTCGGGCTGGCGGCTTCACTATCGTACGTGTGTCCGGCGCCAAGCGCCACATCGCTACCAAAGTGCGAAAAGCTGAGGTCGGTGCCGATGCGCACCGGTTGCGCCCGGGCGTCGCGATGCCAGCGCACGACATCAACTTACAGCAACACGAAAGCGCAGCGCTGGTCGACACGACCACCAGCACTGCGCTTCATCGCCGCTTGTCGATCGCGCGTTCCGCCGTTCGCGGTCAGGCGGGACACACCACCAACCTACCGTCGCCGCCCACCACGACCACCGCCACCGATCACGATCGGCACACCATAGAATCCGCTGTAGAACGGCCGGTAGCCCCAGCCGTACGCCCCGAACGGGGCGAACCACGGATCGTAGAACGGATAGCCATACCCGAAACCGACGCCCATGCGCATGCCGCCGCGCTGTGCGTTGTCGTCACGCTGGTTGGACGCCACTTCCAGCGGTGCCACTGCCACCGTGGCGTTGCCCTGGATGTCGCGACACTTGCGACCCTCCTTCTCGGCGCGCGCCACCAGCTTGCCGGCCATCCACAACTCGAGCGGCTCCTTCGACTTCGATTCCAGCTCCACCTGCTCGCGCCCCTCGAGCGTCAGCGGCACGTGCTCGGTGCCCTTCGTCACTGCGTACTCCACCGTCACCGGATTCGGCCCGTCGTTCCGGATCACGAACCGATCCTCACAGAGCGAGCCGAACGTGAGATGCGCAATGTCGGCGATCGGCCGGCGCGACACCTCCGTCACCTGTGCCTCGACTCGCGGGCCGACGGCCGCGCCGGCGACGAGCAGCGCCGTCAGCAGCTGCCCCTGTCTGTGCTTCGATGTCATCGAACCTTCCTCCATGGTTGTCTGCGGCGCGCGACTGGCCAGTGCATCAGACACCCGGCGCGGGATCATCCCCCACGCCGCCATCGGAGGGGGTCGCCTACCTACTGCCGCACGTTCTGCTTGGCCGCGTCCACGATCGCCTTCACCTCGCGCAGCAACTGCGGCCCGTTGTAGGGAATGCCATCCTTGATGATCCACTCGCTGCCCAGCGTGCGCACTTCCTTCCCTTCGCGCACCGCCGACGTGCCGCCGGCGTAGAGCACCTTGATGTCCTCCAGCGGGTTGCCGTCCACCACGATCAGGTCGGCCAGCCAGCCCACACGGACGCGGCCCAGCCGCGACTCCTCACCGAGGATGCGTGCATTGTTGCCCGTGCAGTGCTCCACCACCTTGAGCGGATGGAAGCCGGCTTCGGCATGCAGCTCCATCTCGCGCACCAATGCGAAGCCATACAGCTCGTAGATGAAGCCGGCGTCGTCACCGCATCCGATCAGGCCACCCTTCCGCTCAAACGTTCGCAGCGCATTCATCCAGATGCGGTAATTCTCCTTCCAGAACACCTCGTCGGTACTGCTCCAGCCGATGAAGTACGAGCCGTGATTGGCGGCATCGGGCTTGAAGTAGTTGGCCAACGACGGGTGCAGGTAGTCGCGGAACCAGGGCTGGTTCTGCGCCCGCTGCAGATCGCGACTGGCCTCGTAGATGTCCATGGTCGGCACCCAGCCCACCTTTGCCTTCACCATCGCGTCGAACAGCGAGTCGAGCATCTTCGGGTCCGCCTCTCGCCACAGTCGCCCCGCCCAGCGGAAACGATCGGTCTCGTCGGAGTAGTTGTAGTCGCTGGGGAAGTTCTGCCGCAGGTTGGGGATCGCGGCGTCGGGAATGCCGTACCAGTGCTCGATGGTGGTGGTGCCGAACTTCACGTCGTCCCAGGCGTTCGTTTCTTCCACGCCCACATGGTGCGCGACGCGGAGGCCGAGCTTCTTCGCCTCGTCCATCATGGCTTCCATGATGTCGCGCTGGATGCCGCCGATCTTGATGCCATCGACGCCGATCCGCTTCATCTGCTGCACCCGCGCGCGCGCCTCGGCCGGCGTGTTGATCTTGCCGTTGTCGAAGAACGGATAGATGAACATCCGCGGTGCGACGATCTCGGCACGCGCCGAACGACCGCGCATAGCCACGCTCAGCGTCTCCGACTCGGCGCCGACCTCGCGCACGGTGGTGATGCCGTTGGCGAGCCAGATCTTGTTGTTGTACTCGAATCCGCCCATCGACTGCCCGCTGCGCTGCGACTGGATGTGCGCGTGTGCATTGATCAGCCCCGGCAGCACGTACTTGCCGCTGGCGTCGATCTCGGCGTCAGCGGCCGGGCGCTTGCTCCGTCCTGCCCGCAACGCCACCGGGTCCAGCGACACCATCTCGGTGATCACGTTCCCCTCGATGATAATGTCCATCGGGCCGCGCGTCGGGGTCCCGTTGCCGTCGATGACGAGGGCGTTGCGGATGGCGAGACGCTTGACGCGTGTGCCATGCGTGACGCCACTGGTGGGGCTGGGCTGCGCGGCGAGGGTACTGGCCGCGAGGGCAAGCATCAGGAAGGGACGAACACGGGACATCGGGGCTCCAGGGTGGACGAGTAGAGAGACCATGCCTTCCCAAACGCGCTCCCGCCAGCGGTCGCTGACCTCTGCGTGGCACAGCGTTATGCTGTCGGTGATCGCCGATCCGTCTTTCAGGAGGCCCGATGGCTGCCGATCCGGTCGTGAAGCTGCGCGCGCTGTGCCTCGCATTTCCCGGCGCGGTGGAGAAGGAGGCGTGGGGTGAGCCGACCTTCCGGGCGCCGAAGATCTTCGCCATGCACGCCGCCGCATCCAGCCATCACGGGGCAGGACGGCCGGCGGTGTGGATCAAGGCGATGCCGGCCAACCAGTCGCTGGTGATCGAGTCGGACCCCGATCGCTTCTTCAAGCCGCCGTACGTCGGGCCGTCGGGATGGATCGGCGTCTGGCTCGACAAGCGACCGCCATGGAAGGAGATCGCGTCGCTGCTGGAGGATGGCTACCGCCAGGTGGCGCCGAAAAAGCTGCTCGCGCAGTTCGATGGACTCGCGACACCACCATCACAACGGCTCACGGTACCGGCCGCCGCCGCACCGGTGGTGCAGCCTCGCCGGCGTTGAGGATGTTCACGAACAACCGTGCGGCACCGGGCACACCCGCCGGCAGTTGCCGGAACAGCGCCAGCGTGGTGAACACGTAGGTCCCCCTGCCGATCTTCGCCGTCAGCAGGGCATTCGCATTCTCCGGCTCGCCCGGATCGTTCATGCCGAGCACGCGGGTGTACGCTGAGTCTGCCGTGGTGGGCATGTAGGTGGCGCGTTCCTGCACCCAGCCGGTCCAATCGCTGCGATCGATGCGATTGGGGCGGGCGAGCAACGGGCTGTCGGCGCGCAGCACACGGACGTCGGCATCTTCCTCGGTCACGCGTGCAGCAGGACGCGCGAACGTCATTGGAAAGGGCGCCATGCCCGGACGTGCGATGTCGGTCTGCTGATACTGCACCACCATCGTGCCGCCGCTGCGCACCCACGCCTGCAGCATCGGCATCTTCGCGCTCAGCGCCGGCTGTGCCTCGAAGGCACGCGGCCCGACGACGATCACGCGATACCGCGCCAGCATCGACTCGCTGAGCGTCTTCGCGTTCAGCGACTCCACCTCGGCACCCAGCTGCGTCAGCATCGGCGCCACGTTGTCGGCGAGACCAGTGAGGTAGCCGATGGGACCCGCCGGCATCGCGCCCGTCTCCACCGCCTCGATCGCGACCGCGGCCGGCCGATACATGTGCTGCGGGCGGACGTGTTCGTACTCCACGCGCTGGTACCCGCTGGCGAACGTCACCGGCTTGCCGGCCACGCGACTCTCGACACTGGCGCTGACCACGAACCGCCCACGCGGCAGCGTACCGCGCAGCCGGAATGGCACCGCCACCTCGGCGCCGTTGCCGAGCGTGATCGTGCGGGACGCGCTGTCCAGGCGCAGGCTGCGCGGCGCGAGCAGGCGCACGGTGACCGGTCCATCCACCGGACCGTTCGCCGTCACGCGCACGATCACGGTACGATCCACCGCAGTGTTCGCGCGAACGTAGCCAGCCGGGCCACCGTCGATCGTGAGTGTCACGCGCGGCACGAACATCACCGGGGTGTCGAGCTGGCCCCGCACCTCGTCGATTCGACGGTAGACGATCGGCGCCGTCAGCTGCACCGCCACGCCGTCCACCAGCACGGGCACCGACGCATCGGGGCGTCGTGCACGCACCTCGTCGTCGAGCACCGAGGCCGGCTCCACCATCATGTCGCCGCGACGCGCCACCGGTTCGATGATCGCATTGCCCAGTGTCAGCAGCGAGTCGTCGGACCGGCGACGCAGCCACCACGGCGCGGAGCGCGGGTACGACGGCAGCGGCAGCGTGGTCACGAATGCCTCACCCGGCGCGACGCTGTCCGACGGCGCCATGCTGGCGGTGCTGGGCGTGAATACGGAGACTCGCGCCACGCGCGTGCCGCGGTTGGTGACGCGCAGCGTGAGTGTGGCGGTGTCGCCTTCCGCCACCAGCTCGCGATTCACCGTCGCTTCAAGCAGCAACCCGCTGGCCGCGGCGCCCAGCTGCTGCAACTGGGTGAAGGTGCGTGACGCCGTCAACACCAGGTCGGCGTCGGCGGGTGCGGTGGCGGAGGGAATCGTGTCGTCGCCGCGGCACATGCCGCTTCGCCCTGAGTCGCCACGCGTGCACCAGCGGTCCAGCAGGTGGCGGGCGCGATCGATCAGCGGCAGCGCGTTGCTGGGTGTGCGCAGGTCCACCTGCGTGCGCAGCACCGTCAGCGCGTTCCTGAGGCTGTCGAACACCGCGCGTTGCGCCACCGGCGTGATGGCAGCGAATCGACCGAACGACGGATCGAGCCCATCGAACATCGACACCTCCTTCTCCGCCGGCGTTGCCTCGTTCACACGCGTCGCCTCACGCTTCACGTAGTCAGCCTGTGACCCGCGCGGCTGCGAGACGCCGAATCCCTGGCTCCGATGCTGGCTGCGGCTCAATCCGGCGATCTCACCCAATCCCTGTCCGCGGATCGGGTCGTAAGTGCCGACATCCATGCGTAGCGTGCCACCGGCGGCGTTGGAGCGCGCGGCGCGATAGAACTTCGACACCGTCCACGGTGCGCCGTAGATCGCCACCGGAAACCGGATCGTGTCCATGCTCGCCTCGTACGCTTCCTTCGCCAGCATGCCCGACACCTGGTGATGTCCATGCCCGTCGCGCGGCGTGCCGCTGAACACCGCCACGATCAGGTGCGGGCGGAAGGCGCGCACGATGCGCACCACGTCGCCGAACACCGAATCCTTGGGCCAGTGGCGGTACGTCTCGTCGGCGGTCTTGCTGAAGCCGAAGTCGTAGGCCCGGGTGAAGAACTGCCGCGCGCCGTCGGTGCGACGCGCCGCCAGCAATTCCTCGGTGCGGATCACGCCCAGTGCTTCGCCCAGCTCATTGCCGATCGCATTCTGGCCACCGTCACCGCGCGTGAGCGAGAGGTAGGCCGCATCGGTCTTGGCGCCACGCGCGAGCCAGCCGAGCAGCTGCGTGTCCTCGTCGTCGGGATGGGCACCGATCATCAGCACGCGTCCGGCGCCGCCGAGTGCGGAGGCGAGGTCGTTCAACACCACGGCACCCTGTGCCTGCGCGATGACGGGCGCAGCGAATGCGAGCAACGCGACGAGCGCGGAACGGAGGGAATGACGCACGATGAACCGCGTGGGACTGTGGGGAAACGTCACGCCCTGCGACGGCAGGGAGTGTCGCACGTCGGCGCGCCCGTCATGACCCTGTGACGAGCGCGCCGAGTCGTGCTGCGTGCGGAGTACGAGCGATCAGCGGGCAGCCGATGCCTTGCGCCCCTTCGGTGCCGCAGGTGCCGGCACGGGTGCCAGCGCCTCGGCGATGATGCGTGCCTGGTCGGCCTTGTGCGAGGCTTCGTAGCCCTCGGCCGGGCTGGCGCGATCGGGACGACCGGCGTAGCGCAACGTGAGCGCGTTGCCGGTGGCCATGCGCAGGCGCGGCTCGGCGAACGACCAGGCGCCCATGTTCTTCGGCTCTTCCTGTGTCCAGACCACGTCGGTGAGGTTCGGATAGCGATCGATCACCGCACCGATCTCCGTGTTGGGCCACGGATAGAGCTCCTCGACGCGCACCACCGCCACCTGCTCGCCCGGATTCGCGGCGCGGATCTCGTGATAGATCTTGCCGCTGCAGATCACCAGTCGCGTGACCTTCGATTCGCGGCCAGCTGTCGTCGGATCATCGATGACGGGCTGGAACTGCGCATTGGCCAGGTCGGCGATCCCGCTCATCGCGTCCGGCAGGCGCAGCATCGACTTCGGCTGCATCAGCACCATCGGGCGACGCGACGTGCGCAGCGCCTGGCGACGCAGCAGATGGAAGTACTGGGCCGGCGACGACGGATAGGCGACCGTCATGTTGCCCTCGGCGCAGAGCTGCAGGAAACGCTCGAGTCGGGCCGACGAGTGCTCCGGGCCCTGCCCTTCGTAGCCATGCGGCAGCAGCAGCGTGAGCCCGGAATCCTGGTGCCACTTGGCGCGATCGGCGGCCATGAACTGGTCGATGATCGGCGCCGCGACGTTGGCGAAGTCACCGAACTGCGCTTCCCAGCAGACCAGCGTGTCTGGTGCGGCGGTACTGAAGCCGTACTCGAAGCCCATCACGGCGGTCTCGCTGAGCGGGCTGTTGGCGATTTCCATCGTGGCCTTCGCCTCGGGCACGTGCTGCAGCGCGGTGTACGTCGTGCCGTTGTTCGCATCGTGCAGCACGGCCTGGCGGTGGCTGAACGTGCCGCGCTCCACGTCCTGACCGGTGAGGCGCACGTGCACGCCATCCTGGATCAGCGTGCCGAAGGCGAGGGCCTCGGCGTGGCCCCAGTCGATCGACTTCTCGAGCCCTTCGCGGCGACGTTCGAGCGTCTTCGCGAGGCGCGGATTGACCACGAAGTCCTTCGGCCACGTCAGCAGCGCCTCGTTCAGCGCACGCAGACGCTCGGCCGGCACGCGCGTGTCAACGGGCGCCGGAGCCGGCGGATTGGGCAGGTGCTCGTCGTGCGAATCCACCTGCTTGCGCACTTGGTCGAAGATGCCTTCCAGCTGCTTCGCGAAGTCGGCATCGATGCCATCGACGTCGGCCTTCGTCAGCACGCCTTCCTTCACCAGCCGTGCGCCCCACACCTGGCGCGGCGTCGGGTGTGCCTTGATGCGGGCGTAGAGCTCCGGCTGCGTGAAGAGCGGCTCGTCGGTCTCATTGTGTCCCCAGCGGCGATACCCCACCAGGTCGATCAGGAAATCCTTGCCGAAGCGCGTGCGGTACGCGATCGCGATGCGCACGGCCATCACGCAGGCTTCCGCGTCGTCGGCGTTGACGTGCACGATCGGCACGTCGAAGCCCTTGGCCAGGTCGCTGGCGTAGTGCGTGCTACGGGCGTCGATCGGGTCGGTGGTGAAGCCGACCTGGTTGTTGGCGATGATGTGCAACGTGCCGCCGACCTCGAAGCCGCGCAGGCGACTCATGTTGAACGTCTCGGCCACCACCCCTTCGCCGATGAACGCCGCGTCGCCGTGCACGCAGATGGTCAGCACCGACTTCGGATCGCGCCCCAGCGTCGTGTCGTGCAATCGCTGTCGGGCGCGCGCCACGCCGTTGATCACCGGATTCGCGAACTCGAGATGGCTGGGGTTCGGCACCAGCGTGAGGTCCACCTTCGCGCCACCGGGGAGTGTGCGCGAGCCTTCGTACCCCATGTGGTACTTCACGTCGCCGGTCTCGCTGTCCGGGGCCGCGCCGTGGCGCCCCTCGAACTCCGAGAACAGCGCCTCGTACGGCTTGCCCATGAAGTTCGTGAGCACGTTCAGGCGGCCGCGATGTGCCATGCCGACGACCACCTGCGTGGTGCCCTGCTGCGACGCCTCGGTGATGGCGGTATCGAGCATCGGCACCATGGTGTCGGTGCCCTCGATGCTGAAGCGCTTCTTTCCCTGATAGGCGCGGCCGAGGAATCGCTCGAGACCATCGACCTGCGTCAGACGCTTCAGCACTTCCACCTTCTCGGCGGCGGTGAGCTGCCGCGTGAGCTGCTCCTCGCGCAGGATGGTGCGGAACCAGAGGCGCTCGGTCTCGTCGGGGAGGTGCATCACCTCGAGGGCGAGGCGCGACGAGTAGCGGCGGCGCAGCATCGCGATCACGTCGGCCGCAGTGCGGAATCGCGGATCGTTGTAGCCGAGTGACGACGCCGGCACCCGGGCCAGGTCGGGGGCGGTGATGTTGTGGTATTCCGGCGTCAGCTCGGCGGCACCGAGCGGCGACGTGCCGAGCGGGTCGAGGGGCACGGCGAGGTGCCCGAAGATGCGGATGTTCTGCGCCAGCGAGGCGGCGGCGGCGGCGAGGCGCGGCAGGTCGGGATCGCCCGCTGCGGCCGTTGCCACCGTCGCGCTGCTCCCGCCCGCGAACTGGGCGGCGAGGCGGAAGAACTGTCGCCATGACTCGTCCACGCTGGACGGGTCGGCCTGGAAGGCCTCGAACTGTTCGGCGATGTAGCCGTCGTTGAAGGCGCTGGTCGTGATCGTGGTGTCAGCCATGCGGGCAAATCTACTGTGGCTGGCGTCCGGTTTGCGCCCGAGCCACCGTGGGGGGAGCGGGGCGGGAACCGGGCGCCGTTCCGGCGGCTTGTCGGAACATGCCCCCCAAGCGCCCCAACCGAGCCCGTCCGCCGTCCGAGCGGCCCGCCAAGATCTGCGTGACGTGCGGAAAGCCGTTCACGTGGCGGAAGAAGTGGGAGCGGGATTGGGAGCAGGTGAAATACTGCTCTGACCGGTGTCGCAGCTCGGGTGCGCGGTCCGGCTGATCCTGAATTTCGGACAACCGCCTAATGCGAAGCCGCAAAGGCGTCGCGAAGGCGAGCGACTCAACGCCTTCGCTCGTGAGCGGTAGTTCGTACCGCTAAAAACAACGGCAACTGCCTGACACAAAGTCACCAAGGCACGAAGGCACAACGCGTTCGCTTCCGGGTGACGGTTTCACCGCTCAAAGCAATTACAACTGCCTGACGCAACGGCGCGAGGGCGCAGAGGCGCAAAGAACTGCAAAAGAAATGATGTGGGCTCCCGGCGCAGATGCCGCTCCGCAAGTGAACGCGTTGCGTCCTTGTACCTTGGCTCCCTTGTCTCAACCAATTGCAGTTCGCAGGCGCAGTTCTCAGTTGCACTTCGCAGTTGTGATGCAGCGCTCGAGCTCAAACCTCAATCCCATGAAACCCCACCTGGATCCCGCCCACACGCGTGTGCAGGATCTCGGTGGTCGGTGACTGCAGCGCCTTCACATGACTCTGCTCGGCCAGTAACAACGCCACCCGCCACTCAGCAAACGGCCCGCGCGCCAGTTTGCCGATCTGCACGAACAGCCCGGTCAGCGCATCCGCATTCCCCACGCGACGGCCGTAGGGGGCGTTGCTGCACCACGTGCCCGACTCGGCCAGCGGCGTGATCTCGTCGAGGGTCTTCTGCTCGAACTGCACCATCGCGCCCACGCCGGCACGCTCTGCATTCTCGGTGGACATGCGGATCGCGCCCGGATCTCGGTCGCTGCCGATGATCGGCACGTCGGCGACGTCGTCACCGGCAGCCTT
>JANMON010000209.1:0-14011 GCA_031369265.1 Gemmatimonadaceae bacterium
CGCACGTCACCTCGCTGCTGCAGCCGCTCATTGCGCTGCTGCCGAAGGGCTACTGGTACTGCGCGGCGCTGCAGCTGGGCGTGGTGTGAGCCGGCCTGGGTGACGGCGGGACAGCCTCGCGCGCGGCCCGCCGCGCGTCGACGTTGCCGCTGCTGCGCCCACCTCGCGCTAAGCGCTCACGTGATGCACTCCAGAACGCAAATCGCCCCGCTGCATTCCTGTGCAGCGGGGCGATTCGTTGTGCCGATCAGTCGCGACCTACTTGCTCCACGGCGGTACCACCTTGTTGCTGCGCGCGTACGCGATCTGCTGGCCGAGATGCTCGTGCAGGTGCGTCACGGTCAATACCATCGCCTTCCGGCGACTCCAGTCCTGGCCGAAGAACTTGACCGTCTCGTTCAGGTTGTCGTCTGTCGTCAGGCGCATCGCCCCATGCAGGTGGTTGAACGATGCCTCCAGTTCGGCAATGATCTGGTCCTTGGTCATCGGTCGCGCCTCGTACGCCGCCACCGTCTTCATGTCGGTGGCCGAGATGCCGCTCGACGCCGGCGCCGGCGCACCCATGCTGATCGGAATCAGGTAGTTGTCGCTGGCCACGTGCTTGAACACTTCACCGACCGAGCGCACGCCCGCCGCGGGCCGCCAGTTGTAGGCGGATTCGGGAATCGCACGGGCGAGATCCAGCAACTTCTTCTGCACGTCGCCGACATCGGCGTGCATGTCGGCCATCAGGCCCTGTGCCGAGGCAGTCTGCGGCATCAGCGTGAGTCCGCTGGTGGCCGCGATGGCCAGCGGCAGCGCGTACGAGCGAAGGAATCGAAACATCTGAGTGACCCGGTGAGATGTGAAACCGCGCGTCGCCGGATGGTGGCGACGCGCGGCGCGGTACTTCAGCGGTGTTGCGGTGGCTGCGGCTCGTGCAACGGCGGTGTGGCACCAGCGCGCCTGGCCAGGAACTCCTCCTGCATCTGGCCGGCGATGTCGATCGAGCCCTTCATCGCATTGCCGTCCAGCGTGGACGTGACTTCCATCGACAGCGGATTGCCGTTGTAGCTGATCATGTAGCGGAATTTCACTGCCGTGCCCTTGATCGTGCCCTCCAGCGGCACGTCGCCGGTGGCGCGCTTCACCGTGCCGGTCAGCTTCTCGCCCTCCTGCACGAACAGGATCTTGAACGGCCGCGGACCACCCGGCGTGTTCATCGAGGCATCCCACTCGCCGGCCACCGACTGGGCCGCCGCCGTGGTCAGGGCAGACAGGCTGAACGCCACCGCCAGCAACACCTTCTTCATCACGAGAGCACTCCGCAAAAGGATGGACTGCGCTGCCAATACTGGCTGGCGCACGGGCGAACGCTACCTGTGTACGCGAGCCAGGGGCAAACGGTGTCGTCCCACTCGCCTTCCGGCCGCCAGCGTGCCTCAGCGCGTCTCGTCGAGCACACCGCGCAGCGCCGCCAGTTCCGCCGCCGAGATCGCCCCGTCGCGCCGGCAGGAGGCGTGCAGGTGCGGCGACACCGTCAGGAAGTCCGCCGCGTTGGCGGCGCGCACCCCACCACCAGGCACCACCTCCACCGCCGGCACGCCGTGCGCCTGCGCCGCCTGCTCAGCGATCCGCGCATCCTCCGCCAAAACCGCCAGGCGCTGGGGCAGCGTCAGGACCGACGCATCCCACCCCAGGACCCCGGCCGTCACCACACGCGTCATGCCGAGCGCGGTGATGTCCCGCATGCCGCGCTCGCGATCGGTCAGGAGGTCGAACGACCGCAGGAAGGCCACCACCAGGCCGCACTCGCGCGCCAGCGTCGTCATCTGCCCCACGGCCTCCATGTCCACGTGGCCATCGGGCGTCAGCAGTCCGATGGCCACCGAATCGGCGCCAGCGCGGGCGCTGGCCTCGATCTCGCGCAGGCAGTCGGCCAGGATCCGCGGCGTCGTCGTGAACGCCGCCACGTCCAGCCGCGGGCTGTTGTTCGCACTCCGCGGCCGGATCATGCTCACCAGGCTCGTTCGCGAGGTGTCGATCGACGCGCGCACCTGGCTGATCAGCTCCATCGACGGCGTCCACCCTTCGCTCGGCAGGTCGTCACAGAGCTCCAGCCGGTCGGCGACGGGGGCGGCGAGGATCGCCGAGTCGAGCGAGTCCAGCGGGACTTCGAGGGTGCGGGCCATGAGCGACGTGGGGAGAGCGGGTGGGCGACGGACGCGCGCCGGCCAGTGCCGTGCTGCGCCGACGAGGCGGGGATCCCGGCAACTTGCCATGCCGTCCCGCGCACCTCAACGGTCGTGGCGCGTGGTGCGCAATGCCGGGGATGCTGTTCTATTCGGCAGTCACGCCCGCACGCCACTTCCTTCCCGCCGCCATCATGACTTCGCGCGCCGCCCTGCTTTCGCTGCTGCTCCTCGCTGGCTGCGCGCGGTCGCGCGCCATGCTGGCCACGCCCGATGCGGCGATGATTGCGCGAGCCCGCGGCATCCACGAACGGGTCCTGACCATCGACACCCATGTGGACATCGCGCCGGCCAACTTCCGTGCCGACACGCTCAACTACGCCACCCGACTGCCGCGCACGCAGGTGGACCTGGTGAAGATGGAGGAGGGCGGCCTCGACGCCGCGTTCCTGATCGTCTACGTCGGGCAGACGCCGGAACTGGACAGCGCCGCCTTCGCCCGAGCCAATGCACAGGCACTGGAGAAGTTCGCGGCGGTCCATCGATTCGCCGAACAACTGGCGCCGACCCGTGTCGGGCTGGCCACCACCGCCGCCGAGGCACGCGCCATTTACGCCAGCGGGCGCAAGGTGGTGTTCATCGGTGTCGAAAACGGCTTCCCGATCGGCGCCGACATCACCAACGTGCGCAAGTTCTACGAGATGGGCGGCCGCTACATGTCGCTGGCACACAACGGGCACAGCCAGCTCTCCGACTCCAACACCGGCGAGCGTGATGGCGTGTGGCGCTGGAACGGGCTCTCACCGCTCGGTCGGCAGGTGATCGGCGAGATGAACCGGCTCGGCATGATGATCGACATCTCGCACCCGTCGAAGGCGAGCATGATGCAGACCATTGAGCTGACGCGCGCGCCGATCATCGCCAGCCATAGCGGCGTGCGCGCGATCTGCAACCACAGTCGCAACCTCGACGACGAGCAGATCCGCGCGATGGGCAGGAACGGTGGCGTGATCCAGCTCGTCGCCTTCAATAATTACGTGAAGTGCGATCCGGCGAAGGATGCGGAGCGGAACCAGATCCGCACCGACGCCATCGCCGCGCTGCGCAAGGAATACGGCATCACCGCCACCGGTCAGGCCGAGGCGCGTGCCCAGATCGACGCCCTGCCCACCGAACGCAAGAACGCCTACCTGGCGCGGCAGGAGGAGATCGTGTCGCGCCGGACGCTGGGTGACACGCCAGCCACGGTGTCGGATTACGTCGATCACATCGACTACGTGGTGAAGATGATCGGCATCGACCACGTCGGCGTGTCGTCGGACTTCGACGGCGGTGGTGGCGTGGAGGGATGGCGCAACGCGACCGAGACCTTCAACGTCACGCTCGAGATGGTGCGCCGCGGCTACAGTGAAGCCGAGATCGCGAAGATGTGGGGTGGCAACCTGCTGCGCGTGATGGAGCAGGTGGAGCGTGTCGCCGCCAGTTCCGCCGCCACCATGCGTCAATAACGCGCGCACGCCCTCCACCACATACCGCCGCCATGTCCCTGCGCCTTGCGCTGCTCGCGCCGCTGTTCCTGCTGCCCACCACGGTGGCACCGCCCCCGCCACGTTTCACGGCGCTGCAGCCCGACCTGCTCGGTCTCGGCACCAGCTTCACCAACGCCGTCGCCGATTACGACGGCGATGGTGACCTCGACCTGTTCGTGGGCTTCGGCGGCACACCGAATCGCCTGTATCGCAACGACGGCGGCGTGCTGGTGGACGTCGGCGCGACGGCCGGCGTGAATGCAGCGCGCGGCGTGCGGTCGGCGGCGTGGGCCGATTACGACGGGGATGGTGACGCAGACCTGCTGGTCGGCTTCGCGCCCGGTCCCACGTCGGTGCTGGTCCTCTACCGCAACGATCGCGGCACGTTCAGCGACGTCACCGCGGCGGCTGGTGTGTCGGTGGCCACCGGCGGAGTGCGCCAGTTCAGCTTCGTGGATTTCGACGGCGACGACGATCTCGATCTGTCCGTTGCGTTCCGCGACCGCGCCAACATGCTGTTCCGCAACACCAAGGGTGCCTTCACCGAGATGGCCGACAGCGTGGGACTGGCCGATGCGCGCAAGAGTGTGGGCGCGCTGTGGGTGGATGCCGACGAGGATGGTGACCTGGACTACCTCGTCGCCAATCAGGACGGCGATCCGAACGCGCTCTTCCGCAACGACGGTGGGCGCTTCACCGACGTCGCCGAGGCGATGGGGGTGGCATGGGGCGGACGCGCGCCGAAGCTGGCGACGAACGGGACGGTGCGTCCCTGCGCCGCCGATGCGGACCACGATGGTCACTTCGACCTCTTCTTCGCCAACTACGGGCCCAACGGCCTGCTGCTCAAGACGGGTGCCACGTTCACCGATGTGTCGAGTGCCTGGGGCATCGCGGCCGACGGCCGCTACGATGCCTGTGCGTTCGCCGACATCGATCACGACGGCGCGCTGGATCTCTACGTGAATGGCACCGTCACCGGTGGCAAGAGTTATCCTGACTTCCTCTATCACAACGCCGGCACGCGGTTCGAGGACGTCACACCGGACAACGTCAAGGCGCTCGAGGCGGACCACGGCGTGCTCTGGTTTGACATCGACCGTGACGGCGACCTCGATCTGTCGCTCACCGGCGCGCAGGCTACCGGCATGCATCTGGTGCTGCGCAACGATCTCGATTCCGCCAGTGCGCGGCGCTCGCTCTTCGTGCGCGTGGTAAATGCCAAAGGGCGCGCCACGCGTGCCGGTGCCGAGGTACGACTCTACGCGGCAGGCACGCGTACGCTGCTCGGCGTGCAGCTGCTCGACACCGGCTCCGGCTACAATGCGCAAAACGACATGCCGGTGCACTTCGGACTCGCGCGCCTGCGCACTGTGGACGTCGAGGTCACCTGGCCGTCGCGCGGCAGGCGGAAGGTCACGCGACTCCGCAACGTGGTGCCGCAGCGCTACGCAGGCACGGCACTGACCATCACGGCGCCGTGAGCCGGCTTCCACTCGCCAGCGAACGAACCGCTCGCGGCGTCACTTCATCACGGCCTTCAGTCTTCCGACATCGATGACCCCTGCCGTCTGGCGTCGCTGGCACCGCTGGATCGGTGTTCCAGCGGCCGTCTTCCTGCTCTTCGCGTCCGGCACCGGCTTCTTCCTCGCTGGTACAGAATTCTTCGGCGAGGAGGAGGCACTGCGCGAGGCGACCCGCGACCTCGTCAGCACCTATACCGTCGCTGCACCGGCGGCCGTCGGCGAGCCACTGGCGCGTGCACTGGCCACCGTCGCAGCGCAGGCCCCCGCCGCACCGATCGACAAGATCGAGCTGCAGCTCAAGGGCGACGAACCCACCGTGTCGATCTTCACCGGCAAGCCCACCGGTGGTGAGGATCGCAAGTTCGTCGTCAGCCTCGCCACCGGCGCGCTGCTGCGCACCGAGAGCTACGTGGATAAACCGTTTTTGGTGCGGCTGCACAGCGGTGAGGCGTTTGGCGACGGTGGCCTGGTGGTGGCGATGTTCTGGGCATTGTCGCTGATGGCGCTGACCATCTCCGGCATCGCCGTCTTTTGGCGCATGCGGCGCATGAACGTCACCGGCTGGCGGCGCTACTTCTTCTGAGCGGCCAGCCGCGCCGTGATCAGCTCACGGCGCGAATCAGGTGCCGGGCCGCGGCGCGGGCGTGCATGTCCGGATCGCGCAGCATCGCACGCAGCATCGGCATCGCAGCGCCGAGTCGCGCCGTGGCCAGCGCTTCCGCGGCCGCAATGCGGAACTCCGCCGGTCGGCGCGCGCCTTCGATCGAACAGAGGCGGATCAGGCGCTGCACCGCATCGGGGGTCGCCAGCGTGCCCAGCGCGTAGAGAAACTCGAGCTGCACGTCGAGGTCGCGCTCGCGTTCGAAGGCCTGCAGCAACTGCTCCACGTTGCCCCACGTGCCCTGCTCGGCCAGGAACCCGCGCACCGCACGGCGCCGCACCTCGGCTGACTCGTCCCGGACCGCGCCGCGGACGGCAGCGCGTGACGTTGGCGTGTCGAGCTGCAGCAGTGCCGTCACCGCCGCCGCCCGCACCCGCTCGTCGATATGGGCGAGGGTCGCAGTCAGCGCGTGCTCCGTCGAGTGTGCTGCCATGGCACCCAACAGGCAGGCGGCGTTTCGCACCACGAACCACTCCGTATGCTGTAGCAGCGGCACCAGCGCATCCACGCCACGGCGCAGCGCAGTCAACGCGTCGAAACAGGCCCGACGCACCGCCATCGAGTCCGAGGTCAACAACTGCTGGATCAGGCGCTCGGCCTCGACGTCGTCCGAGGGTGATGCGCTCTCCGACGGCACATCGCTGCGCCTCGCTGGCGTGGCCTGCACGTACCACAGCGCCGCGTCGCGCAGTTCCTCGAAGATCGTCGGCGCTTCGCTGTCGGCCACCGGCGCCCGCACCAGCAGCATCGCCAGTGTCAGCAACTCGCGCGGCACCGCACCGGCGCCGAGGGTCAGTACTGCGACGCCATGGGCCGACATCGCGCTCGTCAGCCGCATCAGTGACGACACCTGGCGTGTCATCCGCAACCCGTCAATCGCGAGGCGTCCGTCGCTCCACTCCAGCGCCAGGCCGTGCGAGCGCGAGAACCGGCGCACGCGCAGCAGGCTGCTGCGCACCATCGTCATGTCGGCGGCCGACTGCACCTCCTCGAGCAAGAACGACAGCGACTTCGCATACAGCAGCGAGTGGTGCATGGGCATGGCTGGCGTGACCGGAACAGGTCCGTGCCGCGATCAGCGGAACGGCGATGCGTGAGTACGTCGGTGAGTCTCGGTCGCATCCATCCGTTTCTGCGTTCCTTCCACGTGTCTGGCGCCATGCGGGCGGCGCGCGCCGTTCAGAACCGGGCGGCGATCCCGAACGACACCGAGCGTCCCGGCACGATCGTGACGTTGTCCGGCTCCCCACGCTGGCGATCCAGCAGGTTGTCGCCGATCAGGCGCAGCGACAGGCCGCGGATCAGGTCGTGGGCCACTGAGGCGCGCAGCCGCGTCACCTCGCCGTACTGCACCCAGTAGGGGCGCAGCGCAGCGCCCGACAGGCTCCGCGACGACACGCCGCCGCGCAGGTAGGTGCCCGCCAGCGCCAGGCGATCGTAGTTGATCCAGTCGGCCACCTGGGTCCCCGCGAGCTGGATCTGCCAGCGCGGCGGCGTCCAGGTGAGCGTCAGCCCGGTGGTGCGTGCCGGCACCGCCAGCATGCGATCGCCCTCGCGCAGGTCGCCGGCGTATCCCGGTGCCGCCTGGCTCACGCGGCTCTGCACCAGCGACATCGATCCGGCGATGCTCACCGAACCGACGCTCTGACGGACCGCAAACTCCCAGCCGCGATTGGTGATGGCGCCGAGGTTCTCCAGCCTGTAGCCGTAGCGCGCCGGCCGCGCGTAGCCCATGTGGCCGCCCATCGTGTCGGCGTAGGCCGCGCCCACGTCGAGGATCGGCACCTGCTGGATCAGCGACGATGCCAACTGGTCGAAACGCGTCACCTGCAGCGACAAGGTGCGACGCCAGTAGAAATCGACGCCCGCTTCCACCCCTTCCTGCTTCTCCGGCAGCAGGCCGCTGTTTACGGCACCGGATCCGATGCCGCGCCACGCGGTCTCACGCATCGGGTTGCGCGCCGGTCGCATGCCGGCGCCGTAGGCGACGCGACCCTTCCAGGTCGCGTCGCCCACCTGTCGCACCAGCGAGGCACCGATCGAGGGCAGGAGTGCGAAGCGGCTGGCGTCGGTGAAACCGTCATTGCGTTCGCTGCGCAGCCCGGCGGTGAGGAAGAGCGTCTCGCGCACGTTGATTGCGGCCTGTACACGCATGCCGACGGTGCTCAGCCAACGAGGCGCCGTGTTCGCAACACCTGGCCGCGGCCCGCCGTCGGGTGATTGCTGCTTTTGCATCGGCAGCGTGCTGATCGTCGCGTCGCGCAGCAACGCCGCATCACCGCCGAACGTGAACGTGGCGCTGGTCGCTTCGCCGATGCCGACGCGTCGCACACTTGTGGCGCGCAACGTGCCCTTGTCGGCGCCCCCGGCGGTGGAGCGTAGCGCGGAGTCGAGCGCTGATGGCACGGGCACGAAGTCCACCGACAGCCCCGACAGCCGGTAGCCATCGATGCCCGCCGTCACCGTGTGCGTCCAGGCGGCATCCGGCGCATGCGTGATGGTGCCGCCGAGGGTGTACTGCGACACGGCTTGGCTGGAGTCCTCGCGCAACGGCTGCGCCCCCGGCGCCGACGCGCGGAGGCTGGAGATCACCGGGTTGGACGGCGAGTCGGCGCGTGCCACCCACAGCCGCGCGGTGGTGGAAAGAATCGTGCGCGCCGACACGTTCCGCGCACCGGCGTCCACGCTCAGTTGCACCGTGCTGCCACCCGGCACGATGGCGCCGGTGGATGTCAGCGCCACCACCGCACCCGCCGAGCGTTCGGCGCTGCCCGCGCGCAGCGAGAGCACGTGCTCCTGCGTGAACGCTTCCGCCGCGGCGTAGTCCGACTGCGCCGCGCCAGCACTGGAGCGCAGCGTGGCATCGGCCCGGCCGTCGCTGGCGCCGTCATGGCGCAACTGCACGTTGACCACGCCGCTGATCGCGTCGGCACCGTACAACGCGGCGCCCTGCGGTCCGCGAATCACCTCGATCCGGTCGATGGCGTCGGCGGCGATGCGCGTCAGCAGCAACGGATTGGCGAGTTCGATGCCATCCACGAACACCTTCGGCGAACTCACGCCGAACGAGCTCGCCCCGCGAATGCTGCCGAAGCGGGACAGCAGCGTGGTCGGCGCGTCGGCCCAGATCCAGAGGCCCGGAATCGAGCCATTGAGTGCGCCGGCCAGCGTCGGCGCGGCGGCACCGCGCAGGTCGCGGCCTTGCACCACGTCCACCGCATACGGCAGTCCGCGCTGCGCCGCACCGGCCGCGCTGCCGGTCACCACCACACGATCCAGTGTCGCCGTGCGCGTCGCCTCCGCTGCCGACGCGCGCACGGGCGCCAGTACCACCTGCATCCCACCACTCGGCGTTGCAATCACGTGCAAATCGTGCAGCAGCGCGCCGAGTGCGGCGCCCAATGGCATCGCGCCCTGCGGCACGCACGCCTCGCGGTCCAGCGGCAGCGCATCACTGGCGTACGAGAGGCGCACGCCGGCGCGCGCCGCGACGAGGTCGAGGGCCGTGCGCAGGGATGCACCGCTCGACTGCAGCGTGACCATGCGATCCAGAGGTGGCGTCCATGCGCGCACGCTGTCGCGGGCCAACGCGGGACAGGGCCCCCCCTGTGCACCGAGTCGGCCGCAGGTCAGCAGGCTGGCGATGAGCAGCAGCCCGCCTCCCCCGTGGCGTGAGACGCGGGTCATGGCCGTGAAGGCGTCCCCGTCGTGCTGTGCAATTCGATCGTGTCGCCGCGTGTCTCGGCCGTCACGCCGAGAGTCAGCCCCAGCACCGCGGCCACGCGCGAGACCGGCTCGCTGGTGAAGTCGGCCGTCACGCGTCGCGCGGCGAGGGCACTGTCACGGATGATCAGCGACACGCCGTACCAGCGGCGCAGGGCATCGCTCACCTCCGTCAGCGAGGCGTCGGCGAAGGTGAGATGGCCGGCGGCCAGCGCCACACCTTCGGTTGCCGTGACGGCGCCCGGTGCGACCGTGATGCCGCGCACGCTCGCCACTGCACCGTCACCGGCGCGCAGCGTGACCACCGAATCGCGCTGCGCGGCAGGGCTGGTGAGTGTCACGACGCCTTCGGTGACACGCACGCTCACTTCGCGCGAGGCCGACTCGCGCACCAGGAACGCAGTGCCCACGTCCTCCACTGTCGCCGCGCCGACCCTGATTGCAAATGGCATCGCGTCGTTGTGCGTGACCTTGAACCAGGCCTCACCGTGCAGCGTCAGGTGACGATGCGTGCGACCGAAGCCCGCTGCCAGTTCCAGTGACGACGCCGGGCCGAGGCGCACGTCGGTGCCGTCGGCGAGGCGGATCATTTGGGTCGTACCCGTGGTGGTCACGTACGATGCGGCGCCGGTGCGGGCGGTGGCGCCGCGCCACACCGCCGCTGCGCCCACCACGATCAGCAACGCGGCTGCCACTCTGAAACCGGCACGCCGCCAGAGTGGCACGACGCGCGTGTCATCGAGCGTGGCCGCCCGCCGAGTGGCGAGATCATCGACACCCGCAGTGGCACCCGCACGTCGGCGGGCCGTCACCCGCGCCAGCGCACCATCGACGTCGATATCGGTGGGCGACGTCGCGACCCACTGCGCCATCACGGCGTCGAGCGCGGCATCGTGCACCGGGGTCGTCTCATCCGGCCCGAGGCCGGTCGGATCATCGCTCATATACCTTGTAGACACAGCCGGGGTCCGCTACCCCTATCGCTCCCGCCGACGTCGCAACTTGGGCGTCGCCGCTTCCCCGGGTCAAGGACGTCCTGCGACGTGATGACGTGTCCGTGAACGCTTTCTCCAGCCTCGGGAGCGGCTTGCCCACGGAGGATGTGCAGCGTGCCCTCTTCGCCAGGCTGGCCGCCGGCGATGAATCGGCGTTCGACACGATCTTCCGCACCTGGTACGCGCCGCTGGTGCGGGTGGCCACCTACCTGTTGCACGATGGAGGCATCGCCGAGGAGGTGGTGCAGGACGTGCTGCTCGAGGTGTGGCGCCGCCGCGAGACGCTGGCGTTCGAGCAGGAACCGCGCCGCTACCTGATGCGCGCCACGCGCAATCGCGCCCTCAACCACGTGCGGCACCGGGCCGTGGCCGCGCGCGCCGCCGCCCGTGACGTGAGCGAAGCAGCCCACGCCGCCGCCGCACCGGGACTGGTGGATGCGGCGGAGCTCGAGGTCGCGATCACCCAGGCCGTCGCCACGCTGCCGGATCGCTGTCGCGCCGTATTCGAGCTGTCGCGGCGACACGGTATGAGCTACGCGCAGATCGCCGACGCGCTCGACATCGCCCCCAAGACCGTCGAGAACCAGATGAGTAAGGCGCTCCGCATGCTCCGCGTCGCGCTCGCAGCCTGGCTGCCGGGCGGCGACGGCTGACACACGTGGGGGGCGTGCGCGGCCAGCGTGTCTGCTGCGGTGACGGATCGATCGCGGCTGGACTTCGCCACTGCGCACGGTTCGCACTCACGTCATGCCGGAGATCCATGCGCATGTCTTCCCTCACGTCCCGCACCGCGGCCGGTGCGTTGTTGCTGGTGGCGGCAGCGTGTGCCGATGGCACCACCACACCGCGTACCGCCGAGACCTCGCTGGTGTCGGCCGCTTTCACCACCGCCGCGCCGGGCTACGACTCGCTCTCCAGCAGCTACAGCGCGAGCGGTAACACGGGAGTCTTCGGTCCACGGCATCGCGGCGGCCCGCGCGGCATGGGCGGCGACAGCCTCGGTCGTGGTGAACTGATGGGCGGTGGCATGCGCGATGAATTCAGCGGCGGCATCGGCATGGAACCGGGCATGGGTCGTGGGCCGTTCGGCGAGGCTTTCTCGCTCTCCACCTGCACGGCGTTCGACGCGGCCACCGGCATCGTCACCTGCACGCCGCTGGTGCGTGACAGCCTCAGCATCACCCGCAGGTTCAAGTTCAGCACCGCGGCCGGTGCGGCGCAGTCGGCGCGCGACACGCTGACGACCGATCGCATCGAGACCGTGCGCACGGTTAGCGGCACCACCACCTTCACGCCGGGTCGTCGCGGTGGGTTCGGACACGGATTTGGTCCGCGCGGCGCCGACAGTGCGCGCCTCGACATCACCACGGCGCGGACCACCGTGAACAGCTCCAGTACGCGCATCACCACCGGTCTGGCGTCCGGTTCCACACAGCGCACCGTCACTGGCGCGTCAGCCGGCAAGGAGACCACCGAGGGCACCGCCACCACTGGCGCATTCACCTCGGTGCGCGTGATGGGCGACACCACCACGGGCCTTGTGATTCCGGTTGTCGCCAGCGGCTATCCGTATCCCACCGCCGGTACCGTGATCCGCGCCATGTCGGTGACGGTGACGTACGCCAGCGGCTCACCGGTGAGCTCCTCGCGCCGCGAGGTGATCACGTACGACGGCACCGCGACGGCCAGGATCGCGATCACGAAGGACGGCGCAACCAAGCAGTGCACCCTGGCGCTGCCGCGCGGTCGGCCCGTCTGCCCGTGACCGTCACGCGCTGACGGTTGCAGCATCGCTCCACACGCAACGCCCCGGGGCCTCAGGCTCCGGGGCGTTGTTGCGGTGTTTCCGCTGCAACCGTCTCGACGCACCGCGCGGCGATCGATGCAATCGGCGAGACCGTGTGCTGTCGCGTTCGGTCTGTGGTATGTTTCGGCTCGAGTCGAAGCATCACGGGATTCCGGAGCGCCGGTGCGGCTGCAGCAGTTCATCGAGACCAACGCAGAGAGGATCCTCGCCGAGTGGGTCTCGTTTGCGCGCACGCGCACCGGGGCGGAAGGGATGAATGTCGCGGCCCTGCGTGATCACGCCGCAGGCATGCTGGCACAGATCGCGATCGATCTCGGCACGCCGCAGACCTCGCAGGAGCAATTCGAGAAATCGCGGGGCCCGGATGACGTCGATGCCGCCCACTTGGATCCGAGCGCCGATGCGAGCGATGACTCCGCAGCGGAAACCCACGGGGCCGATCGCGCCAGCAGCGGCTTCACCGTGGCCGACATGGTGGCCGAGTTCCGTGCGTTGCGGGCCAGTATCCTGCGTCTGTGGATCGCGGAGCGCGGGGTGCTGGACAGCGCGGACCTTCACGACATGATGCGGTTCAACGAGGCGGTGGACCAGGCTGTGGCCGAGTCGATCGCACGCTTCACTCGCGACGTGGATCGGGCGCGGGACATGTTCATCGCCATCCTCTCGCACGACCTGCGCACACCGCTGCAGACGGTGCTGCTCTCCACGCAGCAGCTCCTGGACGCACCGATGATGGTGGACGGACAGGCGGTCGTGCTGGGGCGCGTGGTGCGGAGCACGCTGCGCATGAACGAGATGATCGACGACCTCCTGGACTTCACCCGCAGCCGGATGGGGGCGGGCATCGCCGTCGAGGTGGTGCCGCTCGACCTGCGCCCGTTGGTGCGGGAGGCGGTGGAGGAAGTGGTGGTGGCGTATCCGGATCACCACTTCGTACTCGAACCCGGCGTGTCGCTCCCGGGCCGCGGCGATGCGGGGCGGCTGCGACAGGTGCTGTCCAACCTGCTGGGTAATGCCGCCGAGCACGGGTTGGTGGAGGCGCCGATCCGGATCGCGGCCTGGGCCGGTGTGGGCGAGACCGTGATCGAGGTCCGGAATATGGGACGGCTCATCGCACCGCGAGACATGGGCTCGATCTTCGGCCCGTTCAAGCGACTTCGCGCCGGGCAGGCCAAGCCGGAAGTCGACCCGGCGCACCTCGGACTGGGGCTGTACATCGCCGACCAGATCGTCACGGCCCATGGCGGCCGGATCGAGGTGTCGTCCACCGCGGCTGATGGGACCTGCTTTGCGGTACATCTGCCGGCCTGAGCCTCGACTGGCACGGAGCAGACTCGGCGGGAGGTGCACGGCACTCGTGTTCTCGGAGTCGTGCCCTTGAGTCCCGGTCCTGCCCCGCTTACCTTCACAGACTTGCCCAGCGCCGCTGCTGCGTCGGGCATGCTCGCATAGCTCAGTCGGTAGAGCACATCCTTGGTAAGGATGAGGTCATCGGTTCGATCCCGATTGCGAGCTCTGTTCGTCCGCACCACCCCGGCGGTTTCGTTCCGTGCTGCACCAGTGCACGTGCGGAAGCGCCGCTTGCGCTAGCCTCGGCCA
>JANMON010000237.1:0-7298 GCA_031369265.1 Gemmatimonadaceae bacterium
GCCAGCTGCGCATCCAGCACCAGCTGGTACATCAGCCGCTGCTCCGGTGAGAACGTGCCGCTGACTGGGATCGAGCGCGTGATGTCGGCGGCGTAGCCCTCGTACTCGGTGGCGGCGTCGATGACCACCAGGTCGCCGGGCTTCAGGTCACCGCGATTCCGCATGTAGTGCAACTGCGTGCCGCGGATGCCGCCGCCGACGATCGAGCCGTACGACGGCCGTGCACCGCCACCGCGCGTGAACTCATACTCGATCGCGGCCTGCAGCTCGTATTCCTTGCTCGGCTGCGCCAGGCGCATCGCCGCGCGGTGCCCCTCGGAGCTGATCTCGGCCGCCTTCCGGATCAACGCCAGTTCGGCGGCCGACTTTTTTGCCCGGATCTGGTAGATGTACGGGTGCGCGTCACGCATCGTGATCTGCGGGTGCGCGGCGGCGAAGCGCCGCTCCCACAGCTGGCCGCGCGTGGTGGAGTCCTGTGTCGCGAAGTCGGCAGCGGCGAAGTCGGCCACGGTGTACACCGTCTTCACGTTCGTGGCGAGCGAGTCGATCACCTGTTCGATGACACCGGCCGAGCGGGCCCGCATGCCGAGCGTGCGCTCCACTTCGAGCGAGTCGGGGCGCTTGCCGTAGTAGAACGCCTGCCGCGCACCGGCCGCGGTGATGAACAGCGTGGACTGCGCCTTGCCACCACGGATCACGATCACCAATGCGGCGTCGGGTTCGTTGTAGTTGGTGAGGTAGCGGAAGTCGGGGAGCTGGAAGAACGGGCCGAAATCCGAGACCGGCGTGCGTCCGCCGAACGCCACCAGCAAGCCCTCACCGAGCTTCGCCGCCAGCGAATCGCGTCGCGCGTTGTACTCCGCCTGCGGAATCTGCGCCGTGCCGACGGAGGCGCTGCCGAGCCATGCGGCCGACAGGAGGGCGACGCGTGCGGCGCTGCGGAAACGACGGTGTGCAAGCATCAAGGGCGACATCGGAGCTCGGGCTGACGGTGAGAGGCGTGGACGAAACGTGCCGGGGTGGCTTCCCACGCGAAAGGGCGGCACGCCGACCGCTGCCCCAGCGGTTGCACAACGGCGGTCACGTGGCGAGCATCCCCGCTGGACAACTCTCCCGCTTTGACGAGGCCTGCATGCGAAAGACCGCCCTGCTCCTGTTTCTGACGTTCACCGCCTGCTCCGGCCGGGACACCGCGCCGTCGGGGGCCGCCGGCACCGGCGCCGCCAGCAGCACCGCCGTGAAGGCGTGGGAGGAGCAGGCGGGGCGCATCACCATCGTCCGCGACGACTGGGGCGTGCCGCACATCTACGGCAAGACCGACGCCGATGCCGTCTTCGGCATGATCTACGCGCAGGCCGAGGACGACTTCAACCGCATCGAGATGAACTACCTCACCGCACTGGGCCGGCTGGCCGAGGCGGAGGGCGAGAAGGAGCTCTGGCGTGACCTCCGCCAGCACCTGTTCATCGATGCCGCAGACCTCAAGAAGCAGTACGACGGCACCGAGCCGTGGCTCAAGGCGCTCTGCACCGCGTGGGCCGATGGCCTGAACTACTACCTGCACATGCACCCGGAGACGAAGCCGAAGGTGCTGACCACCTTCGAGCCGTGGATGGCGCTGTCGTTCAGCGAGGGCAGCATCGGTGGTGACATCGAGGATGTGTCGCTGCGCGACCTGCGCGCTTTCTACGACTCCACCGCGGCCGCACCGAAGGTCGCCAGCGCACTGGATGTCGAACGGCGTCGTGAGCGGTTCGCCCCGCAGCACGAACCGACCGGCTCCAACGGCTTCGCGATCGCGCCGCAGAACACGGCCGGAAAGCACGCATTGCTGCTGATCAACCCGCACACCTCGTTCTTCTTCCGCGAGGAAGCACAGATGGTGAGCGAGGAGGGGTTGAACGCCTACGGTGCGGCGACGTGGGGCCAGTTCTTCATCTACCAGGGATTCAACGAGAACTCCGGCTGGATGCACACCTCCAGCGGCGCCGACGTCATCGACGAATTCGCCGAGACCGTGACACCCAGGGCCGGCGGGTTCGTGTACACCATCGGTGGCGCTGAAAAGCCCGTCACGGCGCGCACCGTGCGCCTCGCCGTGCGAGGGGATGCCGGGATGTCGTCTCGCGAATTCACCGTCTACGCCACCGAACATGGTCCGGTGGTGCGCACGGCCGGTGGCAAGTGGATCAGCGTCACGCTGATGCAGGAGCCGGTGAAGGCGCTCACGCAGTCGTTCATGCGCACGAAGGCGAAGAACTACTAGGAGTTCCGGGCCACCATGGAGATCCACACCAACTCGTCGAACAACACCATCTTCGCCGATCGCGAAGGCAACATCGCGTACTTCCACGCCAACCACGTGCCGAAGCGCAACCCGAAGTTCGACTGGGACAAGCCGGTGGATGGCAGCAGCGCCGCGACGCTGCACCAGGGTGTGCATTCGCTCGACGAAAGCCCGAACGTGCTCAATCCCGCCACCGGCTGGATCCAGAACACCAACAACTGGCCCTACTCCGTTTCCGGCAGCGCCAGCCCGAAGCGCTCGGCGTATCCGAACTACATGGAGCGCTCCACCGAAAATCCGCGCGGCGTGCACGCCATGCGTGTGCTGGAGGGCAAGAAGGACTTCACCCTCGAGAGCCTGCGCGATGCGGCGTACGACAGCTACCTGCCGGCCTTTGCCGACCTGGTGCCGCTGGTGGTGAAGGCGTACGATGGGATGCCGATGAACGATCCGCTCCGCGCGCGGCTGGGCGAGCAGATCGCCACCTTCCGCACCTGGGACTATCGCTGGGGTGCGCAGTCGGTGGCGACCACGCTGGCGGTGTGGTGGGGGCAGGAGATGGTTCGCGCGGCTCGCGCCGACGACGACACCGAGGATCTGTCGGTGTACGACTACATGGCGCGCAAGCTGACCCCGGCGCAGAAGCTGCAGATGCTGGCGGCGGCCTCCGACACGCTGACGGCCAGCTTCGGCACCTGGAAGACGTTCTGGGGTGACGTGAACCGCTTCCAGCGTCGCACCGGTGACATCGTGCAGCAGTTCAGCGATGCGGCGCCGAGCAGCCCAGTGCCGTTCGCATCCGCGCAGTGGGGATCGCTGGCCTCGTTCGGTGCGCGCGCGTATCCGGGCACGAAGAAGCTGTACGGCACCAGTGGCAACAGCTTCGTGGCGGTGGTGGAGTTCGGCGACAGCGTACGCGCCAAGGCCGTCACCGCGGGCGGCGTGAACGGCAATCCTGCCTCCAGGCACTTCAACGATCAGGGTGAACGGTACGCCGCCGGTAACCTCCGCGACGTGTACTTCTACCGCCCGCAGCTGACGGGGCACACCGAGCGATCCTATCAGCCGGGCAAGTGAGTCACGAGCAGGACCAACGCGCCGGTGCAGCGATATGTCTGCGACGGCGCGAGACAGGTGCGACACCCGCTGGACCTCAGCATCGATGACACGGACCCCATGACGATTCCAGCAGTCAGTGCATTGCTCGACCTGCATGGCAAGGTCGCACTGGTGACCGGTGCCTCAGGTGGCATCGGTCGCGTCATCGCCCAGCGGCTGCACGAAGCTGGTGCGCGGGTCGCGGTACACTTCCGCACCGGTGCGGCATCGGCCGAGGCCACGGTGGCCGCCATCCGCGCCGCCGGCGGTCAGGCGCTGGCGATCGGTGCCGACATCGCCGACGCCAGTGCCTGCACCGCGATGTTCGACGCCGTCACCAGTGCCCTCGGCCCGGTGGACATCCTCGTCAACAACGCCGCCGACCAGGGAGTGGCCGGGTTGGCCGACCTGTCGCTGCAGGGCTGGCAGGCGATGATGGCCACCAACCTCGATGGTGTGTTCCTCACCACGCAGATCGCTGCGGCGTCGATGCTCGCGCGCGGTGCCGGCGGTGCGATCGTGAACATCATCTCGATCGAAGGGCATGTGCCGGCGTCGGGCCATGGTCACTACGCCACGTCGAAGGCCGGCCAGCTCATGTTCACCAAGGCGGCGGCGCTGGAGTACGGACGCAGTGGCATCCGCGTGAACTCGGTCTCGCCGGGCTTGATCGATCGTCCGGGGCTGGCGGCAGACTGGCCGCCGGGCGTGGCCCGTTGGACGAGCGCGGTGCCGCTGGAGCGACTCGGGCAACCCGAGGATGTGGCCGATGCCGTGTTGTTCCTCGCGTCGCCGGCGTCGCGCTGGATCACGGGTGCCGACCTGCTGGTGGATGGTGGCATCAGCACGAGGCCGCAGTGGTGAGCGGTGCGCCGTTCCTGGGACGCATCGCCGCCGTGCTGCTCGTCGCGTCGCTGGTGATGCCGAGTGTGACCGTTGCGCAGAATCCGGCCAACTGGACCGCACCGTTCACGCCGTTCCGCGTGATCGACAACGTCTACTACGTCGGCAGCGCGGGATTGTCGGCGTGGCTGATCACCACGCCGAAGGGACATATCCTGCTGGATGTCGGCATGCCGGAGAATGCCGCCATGGTCGAGCGCAACATCGCGAAACTCGGCTTCCGCGTGGCTGATGTGAAGGTGCTGCTCAACACGCATGCGCACTTCGATCACGCCGGCGGACTGGCTGCGCTCAAGCGTCGCACCGGCGCGAAGCTGTTCGCGATGGCCGGTGACCGCACTGCCCTCGAACGGGGCGTGTACGTGGGCTCGGAATCGGTGCTGGCGTTTCGCTTCCCGGCCGTGCGCGTCGACAGCGTCATCACCGATGGGGCGACGGTCACCCTCGGCGGTGTGACGTTGACCGCCAACCTCACCCCGGGTCATTCCGCCGGGTGCACGACCTGGACTCTGCCGCTGCAGGCCGATGGTGCGCGGCACACGGCGGCCTTCTTCTGCAGTGCGTCGGTGGCGGCCAATCGTCTGGCACCGCATCCACAGTATCCTGGCATCGTGGACGACTATCGTCGCACGTTCGCGCGCCTGAAGGCACTGGATGCCGACGTGTTCCTGCCGCCGCATGCGGAGCTGTTCGACCTCGCCGCGCGTCGTGCACGACTGTCGGCCGGCAGCGTGAACCCGTTCATCGATGCGACGGCACTGCCACGGCTGGCGACGACGCTCGAGGCGGCGTTCGAGAAGGAACTGGCGCGGCAGTCGGCAGTCTCGCGCTGACGTCGCGCGGTACCGGCGCAGCGTCCAATGCTGCGTCGCCGTCGCGCGCTGACGGCGAACTCGTCCGTTCGACAGTCGCCGCGCACTCCACTAGAATGCGCTCCCAGCACACCTGCCGCCGCCCACTTCCGCGGCGTGCCCGACTCACGCTCAGGACTGCGTCATGGCCAAGATCAAGGTGGTACACCCGGTCGTCGAGATGGACGGCGACGAGATGACCCGCATCATCTGGCAGTTCATCAAGGACAAGCTGATCCTGCCATATCTGGACATCCAGCTCGATTATTACGACCTCGGCATCGAGCATCGTGATGCGACCAACGACCAGGTCACGATCGACTCGGCGGAAGCGACCAAGAAGCACGGTGTGGCGGTGAAGTGCGCCACGATCACGCCCGACGAGGCGCGGGTGAAGGAGTTCGGGCTGAAGAAGATGTGGAAGAGCCCCAACGGCACGATCCGCAACATCCTCGGCGGCGTGATCTTCCGCGAGCCGATCATCATGTCGAACATCCCGCGCCTGGTGCCGGGCTGGACGAAGCCGATCGTGGTGGGACGCCATGCCCACGGCGACCAGTACAAGGCCACCGACTTCAAGGTGCCGGGTCCGGGCAAGGTCACCATGACCTGGACGCCTGACGATGGCAGCGAGCCGACGCAGTTCGAGGTGGCGAAGTACGGAGCCGATGGCGGCGTGGCGATGGGCATGTACAACTACAACGACTCGATCCGTGACTTCGCGCGCGCCAGCCTGACCTACGGCCTGCAGCGCAGCTATCCGGTGTACCTGAGCACCAAGAACACGATCCTCAAGGCCTACGACGGCGCCTTCAAGGACATCTTCGAGCAGGTGTTCAACGATGAGTTCCGCACGGACTTCGAGGCGGCCGGCATCACCTACGAGCACCGCCTGATCGACGACATGGTCGCCGCCGCGCTGAAGTGGGAAGGCGGCTACGTCTGGGCCTGCAAGAACTACGACGGCGACGTGCAGTCCGACATCGTGGCGCAGGGCTTCGGCTCACTGGGCCTGATGACCAGCGTGTTGATGACGCCCGACGGCAAGACGATGGAAGCCGAAGCGGCGCACGGCACCGTCACGCGGCACTATCGCGAGCACCAGAAGGGCAACAAGACCTCCACCAACCCGATCGCGTCGATTTTCGCCTGGACGCGTGGCCTGGCCCACCGCGGCAAGCTGGATGGCACGCCGGCGCTGGTGGACTTCGCCAACAAGCTGGAAGCGGTCTGCATCGAGGCGGTGGAAGCCGGCGAAATGACCAAGGACCTCGCGATCCTGATCAGCCGCAACTCACCGTTCCTGTCCACCGAGGATTTCCTCGACGCCATCGATCGCCGCCTGCAGGCCAAGATGGCCTAGCTCGCCGTCCGCAGTTCGCACGTCACTCGCAGCGCGCACGCTCGTACCGGTGCGCGCTGCGTCGTTCCCACTATGTTCGCCGGAACGTCAACGGCGAAGAGCAACGGCAACTGCATGACACAAGGGCGCAAAGACACAAGGCCGCAAAGAGACCGTTTGCGCTCGAGCCTCCGCACCCGGCACGTGTTTCATTGTGTTGTTGTTGACAACCTCGAATCACAACGTTGAGTCGCTACGACTCTCATGCCACGTCCGACACCGACCGCTTTGCGCCTTCGTGTCGTGGCGCCTTTGTGTCAAGTTGTTGCCGTTCGCCGTTCGCCGTTCGCAGCGAGCCACGACGGCGCGCGCTACGCCCGATAGATCGCGATCGAGGTGTCGTCGATGGTGTGGCGGTAGTCGGGCGACGGCAGGACGTGCCCGACGGCGTATTCGATCGCCAGCAGCTTCGCGAACTTCGTCGTCTGCCAGGCCGTCAGCACACGGTCCAGCATCTTCGAGTTGTACGGCGGATCGGCGAACGCGATGTCCCAGCGCTGCTCGGTGAGCGCCTCGGCGAACTGCACCGCGTCCTTCTTGTAGATGCGGCACTTGGTGGTCTGGCGGAGCAGGGCCACGTTGGCCTTCAGCGCATGCAGGCTGCTGGGGCGCGTCTCCACGAAGTCCACGTATTTCGCGCCGCGCGAGATCGCCTCGAGGCCCAGCGCGCCGGTGCCGGCGAAGAGGTCCAGCACGCGGGCGCCGGCCAGGTCGGGCTTCAGCTGGTCGAGCAGGAAGCCGCGCACTTTCTCGGCCG
>JANMON010000252.1:0-15635 GCA_031369265.1 Gemmatimonadaceae bacterium
GGTCGAGGCCGACGTCAACAAGCTCCGCCAGATCATCGAGCGGGACTATCGCGTGGAAGGTGCGCTGCGCACCGAAGTCGCGATGAACATCAAGCGCCTCATGGACATCGGGTCCTATCGGGGCACACGCCACCGTCGCGGGCTTCCCGTCCGTGGCCAGCGTACGCACACCAACGCCCGCACGAAGAAGGGGCCGCGCCGCGCGATCGCCGGCAAGAAGAAGGTAACCAAGTAACCGATGGCGACCGGAAAGAAGACCAAGAAAATCGTCGATGCGGAAGGCGTCGCGCATGTCAGCGCGACCTTCAACAACACGACGATCACGATCACCGATGCCCGCGGCAACGCGGTCTCGTGGGGATCCGCCGGCAAGGCCGGCTTCAAGGGCTCCAAGAAGAGCACCCCGTTCGCCGCCACCGTCGCCGGTGAGCAGTGCGCGCGGGAAGCGCTCTCGATGGGGATGAAGCGGGTGCACGTGAAGGTGCAGGGCCCGGGCAGCGGCCGCGAGTCCGCGATCCAGGCACTCGCCTCGACGGGCCTCGTCGTCAAGTCGATCAAGGACGTCACGCCGATTCCGCACAACGGCTGTCGTCCTCCCAAGCGCCGGAGGGTCTGACCATGGCGCGATACACAGGTCCCAGCTGCCGTCAGTGCCGTCGTGAAGGCACGAAGCTGTTCCTCAAGGGCACCAAGTGCTTCACCGAGAAGTGCCCGGTGGAACGCCGTCCCTACGCTCCGGGCCAGCATGGCCAGAGCACGGGTCGTCGCAAGAAGGTGTCCGAGTATGCCAAGCAGCTGCGCGAGAAGCAGAAGATCAAGCGCATGTACGGCATGAACGAGAAGCAGTTCCGCAACATGTTCGAGAAGGTCGCCAAGCAGCCCGGGATCACCGGCCACAACCTGCTGGCGAACCTCGAGAGCCGTCTCGACAACATGGTGTATCGCATGGGCTTCGCCGCCAGCCGCAAGGCTGCGCGTCAGCTCATTCGCCACCAGCACGTCGAGGTCAATGCCAAGCGCGTCGATATCCCGAGCTTCATCGTGCAGACGGGTCAGGAGATCCGCGTCCGGCAGAAGTCGCGCGAGATGGCCGTCGTCGCCGAGGCACTGGAGAACGCCAAGCGTCAGCCGTCGCTGGCCTGGCTGGCGGTCGATGCCGAGTCGTTCAGCGGTCGCATGCTCGAGCGTCCGCAGCGCACCAGCATCCCGGTCGCGGCGCAGGAACAGCTGGTCGTCGAACTGTACTCGAAGTAAGCCGGACGTCGGCCGCCCCCTGGTGGGGTGGCCGCACGCCGGTGTGCAGCACTCACGGCGCACCACGGTGCCGCGTGGGGATGTTGGGTCGGGACTCTCACTCCCCTACGAGCTTGCCGCGCGTGAGAGGCGGGGCAAGGCGTTGTCGGCCACGGTGGCCTGACAAGACCTCCTTTTCGCAATCAGCTCTCCTATGGCATCAATCGATCTCCGCGGGCTCGTCCGTCCGCAGCTCGTCGAAGCGACGAAGCGCGAGGACAACCCGTTCATCGCCGAATTCCGCCTCCAGCCGCTCGAGCGTGGCTTCGGCCACACGCTTGGCAATGCCATGCGTCGCATGCTGCTGTCGTCCCTGCGCGGCGCCGCCGTCTGGGGCTTCCGGATCGATGGCGTGGTGCATGAGCACCAGACCATCCCGGGCGTGGTGGAAGACGTGCACCAGATCATCGGCAACCTGAAGTCCCTGGTGCTGATGCTCGACGACGATCTCGAGAACGCCGTGTTGCGCGCCTCGCTGAAGCAGGCCGGTGCCTTCACGGCCGGCGCGCTGCAGCTGCCGGCTGGCGTGCGTGTGGTGGACCCGAGCCATCACATCTTCACCATGCAGGACGACCGCGACATCTCGGTCGAACTGTATGTGAATGTGGGTCGTGGCTACGTGGACGCCGACCAGCACACCGTGGAACGCGGCATGCCGGTGGACCTCGTCCGCATCGACGCGATCTACAACCCGGTTCGTCGTGCCAACTTCACCGTCGCGGAAACCCGCGTCGGGCAGCGCACCGACTACGACCGCCTGACCCTGACCGTGGAAACCGATGGCACGATCGCGCCGGAAGAAGCCGTCAGCTACGCGGCCGCACTGGCTCAGGCGCACTTCCAGTACTTTGCCAGCTTCGGGTCCAGCACTGCTGGCAGCCTGAGCGCCGGCGACGTGGACGGCAAGGGCATCCTGCTCTCCGAACTGGCCGTCGCGATCGACGCGCTGGGTCTCTCGGTGCGCTCGGTGAACTCGCTCAAGAACAACAATGTCCGCTCGCTGGGCGACCTGACGCGGCAGACGGAATCGCAGATCCTGCAGGTCAAGAACTTTGGCAAGAAGTCCCTCGAGGAAGTGGCAGCACTCCTCGAAAATCGCGGTTTGAACTTTGGGATGCGGTACGAGGAAGCGGGGGACTTCGCACGGGTGCTCGATTGGGGCACGCCACCGTCGAAGGTCGCCGCCAACGCGCCGGACGATCCCGTCGAGTCCTCGCAGGAGTAATCCCAAATGCGCCATCGGAAGGCTGGTCGTCAACTCCGCCGCACGAGCGAGCAGCGTCTCGCCCTGCTGCGTAACCTCGCCACCTCGCTCATCGAGCAGGGGGCCATCGAAACAACCGAAGCCAAGGCCAAGGAGCTCCGTCCCTTCGTGGAGAAGCTCGTGACCAAGGCCAAGGCAGGCACGGTGCACGCGCGCCGGCTCGCCGGTCGGCACATCCACAAGCGTGGTGCGGCGGACAAGCTGTTCCAGGAGTGGGGGCCGAAGTTCGCCACCCGCGCCGGCGGCTACACGCGCATCCTGAAGACCGGCCATCGCCTCGGCGACGGGGCGGAGATGGCTCGCATCGAATTCGTGGAGAACTGAGTCATGGCCATCAATCGCAGCCGCTGCTACGTCTGCAACAAGGGCGTCACTTTCGGCAACAACGTGTCGCACGCGAACAACCGCGTCCGCCGCACCTGGCGTCCGAACCTGCAGGTCATGCGCATCCTCGACACCGATGGCAAGATCATCAAGGTCAAGGCCTGCACGTCCTGCATGTCGGCCGGCAAGATCCATCGCGCCCCGCGCGGTGTTCCTTCGGTCGCCTGACCTGCGACGGCGTTGACGTCGTGCTGAATGTTGTCGGTGCGGGGGAGTCCTTCCAGGGCTCCCCCGCGCTGTGTTTTCTCCCCGGTCCCAAGTCATGGCGCGTGTACTGATCACCGGCATAGCCGGACAGGATGGTGTCTATCTCGCCGAGCAGTTGCTGGCGCGCGGCGACAGCGTGGTGGGCACCACGCGCGGCGATCCGCTCGACGCCAAGACGCGGCTCTCCGCAGCTGCCGAAGGGGTGCAGCTGCGTGAACTCGACCTGCGTGATGCGCGTGCCATCGATGCGCTGATCGACGAAGTACGGCCGGAGCAGGTGTACCACCTGGCCGCACCGGCCGTGCCCAACCTGGCGTGGAAGTCACCCGCCGAAGCCGCCGATGCGCTGTGCACCGTGCCGGCGCGCCTGCTGGAATCGGTCTGTCGCCACGTGCCCACCACACGTTTCGTGATGGCGGGATCGTGCCAGGTGTTCGGCCCGGGATCGGTGGCCCCGCAGAGTGAAAGCACGCCATTCACCCCGGTCACGCCGTACGGCGCGGGCAAGGCGTACGCCACCATGCTGGTGGCGGCGTTTCGTGATGGTCGCGCGTTGCATGCCTCCACCGCATTGCTCTTCAATCACGAGAGTGCGCGGCGGCCTGCGGACTACGTCACGACCAAGATCTGCCGTGCCGCCGTGCGGATCGCGTCCGGTGACCGCACCGCCTCACCGCTGACGCTGGGCGCGCTGGACGTGATTCGTGACTGGGGGCATGCGCGCGACTACGTGGCGGCGCTGATCCTGATGGCCGACGCCGACGTACCGGCGGACTACGTGATCGGCACCGGTGTCGGCCGCACGGTGGCGCAGTTCTGCGACGCGGCGTTCTCGCGGGTCGGGCTCGACTGGACGGCGCACGTCACCGTGGATGCCGCATTCGCCCGCAGCGGCGACGTGCCGGCGCTGGTGGCCGATGCGACGCTGGCCAGGACGCGGCTGGGCTGGACCCCGACCACCACGTTCGAGGCACTGCTGGACGAACTGCTCGACGCCGCGCGCGAAGCGCTGGCGGTCCCGTCGCCACGCGCGCGCTGACGGCGACATCGCGACGCGATTTCCTGCGCCCGGCCGCCCCAGACGGGCCTCCGTCGCGACTATATTTGATGGCTGACCGTCAGCCATTCCCGTTCCGCCCGTTTTGCGTCCATGCCGAAGCGCACTGACCTGCATCGTATCCTCATCATCGGTTCCGGCCCCATCGTCATCGGGCAGGCCGCCGAGTTCGATTACTCCGGCACGCAGGCCACCAAGGCGCTCCGCGAGGAAGGCTATGAGGTGATCCTGGTGAACTCGAACCCGGCCACCATCATGACCGATCCCGAAATGGCGGATCGGACGTATGTGGAGCCGGTGACGCCGGAGTTCGTGGAGCGCGTGATCGCGGCCGAGCGACCGGATGCACTGCTGCCGACGATGGGAGGCCAGACGGCACTCAACGTCGCGCTGACGCTGTACGACACCGGCGTGCTGGACAAGTACGGCGTGCAGCTGATCGGCGCCAACGCGCGTGCGATTCGTGTGGCCGAAGATCGCCAGGAATTCGCGGCCGCGATGGCGCGCATCGGGCTCGCCGTCGCGAAGGGTGGCTTCGCACACACCTGGGACGAGGCGAACGCGCTGCTGGAAGACACCGGCTATCCGGCGATCATCCGCCCGTCGTTCACGCTCGGTGGATCGGGTGGCGGTGTGGCGTACAACCGCGACGAATACGAGGCGATTGTGCGTCGCGGTCTGGACGAGTCCCCGACCACGCAGGTGCTGATCGAGCGCAGCCTGCTGGGCTGGAAGGAGTTCGAGCTCGAGGTCATGCGTGACTGTGCCGACAACGTGGTGATCGTCTGCACCATCGAGAACCTGGACCCGATGGGTGTGCACACCGGTGACTCGATCACGGTGGCACCGGCGATGACGCTCACCGATCGCGAATACCAGACGATGCGCGATGCGGCCTGCGCCATCATCCGCGAGATCGGCGTCGAGGCAGGCGGCTGCAACATCCAGTTCACCGTCAGCCCCACCACGGGTGAACTGCTGGTGATCGAGATGAACCCGCGCGTGTCGCGCTCGTCGGCGCTGGCGTCGAAGGCCACCGGGGCCCCGATCGCGCGCATCGGTGCCACGCTGGCCGTCGGCATGACGCTGGACGAGATCCCGAACGACATCACGCGCACCACGCCGGCCAGCTTCGAGCCGGTGCTCGATTACGTGGTGGTGAAGTGCCCGCGGTTCGCGTTCGAGAAGTTCCCGGCTGCCGATGCGCGACTGACCACGATGATGAAGAGCGTGGGTGAAAGCATGGCGATCGGGCGCACCTTCAAGGAGGCGTTCCAGAAGGGGCTGCGCGCGCTGGAGACGGGTCGCTCCGGGTGGGAGATCGGGCCGCGGCTGATCGATGACCGCCTGGCCGACGACTCGATCGAAACCTTGCGCGGCATGCTCCGCCAGCCGACGCCGGAGCGCATCTTCCAGGTGAAGCGTGGCATGCAGGCGGGCATGAGTGACGCCGAGCTGTTCGAGATCACGGCCATCGATCCCTGGTTCATCGCGCAGATGCGCGAATTGCTCGACGCGGAGCTCGAGTACGCCGCACTGACCGAGGTGACGCCGGCCCTGCTGCGTCGGATGAAGCGCATGGGTTTCTCCGACCGTCAGCTGGCTGCGCTGCGTGGCGAGACCGAGAGCGACGTGCGCGCGCGCCGGCATGCGATCGGCCTGCGTCCGTCATACAAGATGGTGGACACCTGCGCCGGTGAGTTCCCAAGCGAGACGCCGTATCTGTACTCCAGCTACGACGAGGAGAGCGAGGCACCGCGCACCGGACGCAAGTCGGTGATCATCCTCGGCTCCGGTCCCAACCGCATCGGGCAGGGCGTGGAGTTCGACTATTGCTGCGTGCGCGCGGCGATGGCGCTGCGCGAGCAGGGATACGAGACGATCATGATCAACTCCAATCCCGAGACCGTCTCCACCGATTTCGACGTCTCCGACAAGCTGTACTTCGAGCCGCTGACGCTCGAGGACGTCCTGGAGATCGTGGAGCGTGAGCAGCCGATGGGCGTGATCGTGCAGCTCGGCGGCCAGACCCCGCTGAAGCTGACCCGCGGCCTCGAGGCGGCGGGTGTGCGCATCCTCGGCACCTCACCGGATGCCATCGATGTGGCCGAAGATCGTCGTCGCTTCGACGCGATCGCGCGCAGCCTGGGCATCAAGCAGCCGGAGAACGGCACCGCCACCAGTGTCGAGGAAGCGGTCAGCATCGCCGACGGCATCGGGTATCCGGTGCTGGTGCGTCCGAGCTACGTGCTGGGTGGCCGTGCGATGCAGGTGGTGTACGACGATGCCTCGCTGCGCGATTACTTCGAGCGCGCGGCCCGCGTGTCGGAAGAGCGGCCGGTGCTGATCGACCGGTTCCTCGAGGATGCGTTCGAGGCCGACGTGGATGCGATCTCGGACGGCGAGACGACGGTGATCGGCGGCGTGATGCAGCACATCGAGGATGCCGGCATCCACTCCGGCGACTCCGCCTGTGTGCTGCCTCCGGTGCGGATTCCTGCCGAATACCAGGACGTGATGCGCAAGCACACCCTCGCGCTGGCCAAGGCGCTTGGTGTGGTGGGGCTGATCAACGTGCAATACGCGATCCGCGACGGCGAGGTGTACGTGCTGGAAGTCAACCCGCGCGCCAGCCGCACCATTCCGTTCGTGTCGAAGGCCATCGGCGTGCCGCTGGCATCGCTGGCGGCGCGCGTGATGTGTGGTGAGACGCTGGCGCAGGTGGGACTGACGGAGGAGATCGTGCCGAGCTACTTCAGCGTGAAGGAGGCGGTGTTCCCGTTTAAGAAGTTCCGCGAGTTCGATCCGGTGCTCGGTCCTGAAATGCGGTCCACCGGTGAGGTGATGGGCATCTCGGAGTCGTTCGGCCTGGCCGTCGCGAAGGCGCAGCTGGCGGCCGAGAATGCGCTGCCGCGCAGCGGCGCGATCTTCGTCACGGTGAACGACCGCGACAAGGAGGCCGTGGCGCCGATCGTGAAGCGCTTTCATGCGATGGGCTTCAAGATCATCGCCACCGCGGGCACGGCGGCCTTCCTGAAGGAGCAGGGCGTTCCGGCCGAGAAGGTCTTCAAGGTGCATGAAGGCCGGCCGCACGCGCTGGACCTGATCGTGAACCGCGAGGTGGTGCTGCTGATCAACACCCCGATGGGCAAGCACGCGCAGCGCGACGACTACTCGATCCGGCAGGCGGCAATCGCGAACCGCGTGGCGTACACGACGACCCTCTCGGCGGCCGGTGCCGCCTGCGATGCGATCGAGGCGCTGGCGGGCTCACAGGCGACCGTGCGGCCGCTGCAGGACTGGCACGCCATGCTGGCCGCCGGCCGCGCCGCCCTTCCCGCGTGACCGGCGTGCCATCTTCCCCGATTGCGATGACTCAGACTCCCGTCCCGCTGCTCGACCTGAAGGCACAGCATGCCACGATCAAGGATGCCGTGCTGGAACAGCTCCACGCAGTGATCGAGGAACAGGCGTTCATCCTTGGTCCGGTCGTCGGACGCCTCGAGTGTGAGGTCGCCGGCCTGTCGAACGTTCGCTATGCGATCGGCTGTGCCAACGGCACCGATGCGATCCTGCTGGCGATGCGGGCGCTGGACATCGGGCGTGACGACGAGGTGATCACCACGCCGTTCACCTTCTTCGCCACCGCCGGCACGATTCACAACGTCGGCGCGCGACCGGTGTTCGTGGACATCGATCCGCTGACGTTCAACATCGACCCGGCCGCCGCCGGGGCGGCGGTGACGTCCCGCAGCAAGGCCGTGATTCCGGTGGACCTGTTCGGGCAGATGGCCGCCATCGAGCAGGTGCGCTCGCAGGTCGGCACACTGCCGATCATCGAGGATGCGGCGCAATCGATCGGCGCCAGCCGCGTGATCGATGGCCGCACCGTGATGGCGGGCGAGGACGCGACGATCGGCACGTTCAGCTTCTTCCCGTCGAAGAACCTGGGCGGCTACGGCGACGGCGGGATGATCGTGACGCAGGACGAGGCGCTGTACACGCGGCTGATGAAGCTGCGCACGCATGGCTCGATGAAGACGTACTACCACGAGCTGGTCGGCTACAACAGCCGCCTGGATGCGCTGCAGGCGGCGGTGCTGATGGCCAAGCTGCCGCATCTCGAGGCCTGGAGTGCGGCGCGCCGGGCCAACGCGGCGTTCTACGACCAGGCGTTCGCCGACGTGCCGGACCTCGTGACGCCGTACGTGGACCCGGCCAACACGTCGATCTACAACCAGTACACCGTGCGGGCGCAGCGCCGTGATGCGCTGCAGGCGCACCTCAAGGAGCGTGGCATCGGCTCGGCGATCTACTACCCGCTGCCGCTGCACCTGCAGCCCTGCTTTGCCTATCTGGGCTATCAGGAAGGGCAGTGCCCGGAGTCGGAGCGGGCGGCGCACGAGGTGCTGTCGCTGCCAGTGTTCCCCGAGCTCACCGCCGCGCAGCGCGACGCCGTCGTGACGGCGGTGCGCGCTTTCTACGGCCGCTGATCGCAGTGCGGCCGTTCATTCCACCTGTGTCCTGATTCGTTGATGCACAAGAACCAGCTGCTGTCCCGTATCCAGTCGCACGACGCCGTGGTGGCCGTGGTGGGCCTTGGCTACGTCGGCCTGCCCCTCGCGATGGAGTTCGCGGAGGCTGGGTTTCGCGTCATCGGCTACGACGTCAGCGAGCGGGTGGTGGCGCTGTTGAACGGCGGGGAGTCGCACATCCAGGACATCGCCGCGGCGATGGTCGCCAGGCACGTGGCCTCGGGGCATTTCGTGGCCACCACCGACGCCACGCGCATGCGCGACGCCGACGCGATCTCGATCGCGGTGCCGACGCCGCTGGGCAAGACGCGCGACCCCGACATGACCTACGTGCACGCGGCCACGCAGGCGGTGGTCGCCCAGGCGCACGCCGGACTTCTGATCGTGCTCGAGAGCACCACCTATCCCGGCACCACCCGCGAGGTGTTGCAGCCGGCGATCGAGGCGGCGGGCTTCACGATCGGTAGCGACGTGTTCCTCGCCTTCAGCCCGGAGCGCGTCGATCCGGGCAATCCGGTCTACCACACCAAGAACACGCCCAAGGTGGTGGGCGGTGTGACGCCGGCCTGCACCGAGGTCGCCACGGCGCTCTACGGCGCGGTGATCGACACCGTGGTGCCGGTGTCGTCGACCGAGACGGCGGAGCTGGTCAAGCTGCTCGAGAACACGTTCCGCTCCGTCAACATCGGTCTCGTGAACGAGATTGCGATCGTCTGCGACAAGCTGGGGGTGAACGTGTGGGAAGTGATCGACGCCGCCGCCACCAAGCCATTCGGTTACATGAAGTTCACGCCCGGTCCCGGCATCGGCGGCCACTGCATCCCGCTCGATCCGCACTACCTGGCGTGGAAGATGCGCACGCTGAACTACAAGACGCGCTTCATCGATCTCGCCAGCGAGATCAACTCCGGCATGCCGGACTACGTGGTGGAGAAGGTGTCGCGCGCGCTGAACGACAACCGCAAGGCGGTGCGGGGCAGCGCGGTGCTGATCCTCGGCGTGGCCTACAAGCGCGACATCGACGACATGCGCGAGAGCCCGGCGCTCGACATCATGCGGCTGCTCGAGGCGCGGGGCGCGACGGTCACCTTCCACGACCCGCACGTGCGCCAGTTCCGCGAGGATGGCCACGAGTACCGCAGCATCGACCTGACACCCGAGGCGCTCAGCAGCGCCGATGCGGTGGTGATCGTCACCGACCACACGGCGTACGATTTCCAGTTCGTGGTGAATCACGCCACGCTGGTGATCGACACCCGCAATGCCACCGGGCGCACCACGCCGGCGGCAGCCCGGATCGTGAGCCTCGCCGATACCGTGGCGCGGCCGGATTGAACCCGCTCCAGAGTCCGGGGTCTATAGCTCCGGCAGTACCGCTCGTTTCCGCCGTTGGCGCCCGGTCCGGGCGATTGTCGCGCTTCCCGCTCCCATGCACCGAATTCTCCACCCGTCGGCACGCCACCATGCCCGAGGGACCCAGCGGCCCGCCACGTCGCAACTCGCGCGGGTGGTGCTGATGACCCGTCTCGTCCGGGGCGCCGGCGTGCTGGCCGCGTCGCTGGTGTTGCTGGCAGCCTGCCGCGGCGGGTTCCGCGTCGAGCGGTTCGGTGGCGAGAGCGGCCCGCTCTTCACGGCTGGCGTGCAGGAACTGTCACTCAAGCACTGGGGCAACGCGATTCAGGCGTTCGAGAAGCTGACCACCGACCTGCCGGCGCGCGACACGCTGCTGCCGCTGTCGCACTTCAATCTCGGACGCGCGCGCAGCGGCAACTCCGAGCACCTGCTCGCCGCGCAGGCCTACGGCAAGGTGTCGGAGAACTTCCCCGACGACTCGCTGGCCGACGATGCGATGTACGAGGGGGCACGGGAATACCAGCGGCTCTGGCGATCACCGGAACTCGATTCGCAGTATGGCGTGACGGCGCAGGCGAGTTATCGCACGCTGCTCGCCGTCTATCCCGATTCGCCGCGGAAGAAGGACGCCGAACGCGAGTTGCTGAAGCTGGAGGAGATGTTCGCCAGCAAGGAGTACCTGGCGGGCTACTACTACTATCGCCGCAAGGCATACGATCCGGCGATCCTGTATTTCAAGACGGTCGTGACCACCTTCTCGGAGACGGCGAAGGCGCGTGACGCGTATCTGCGCATGATCGAGTCGTACCGCGCGATCCGGTACCTCGAGGAGGCGGCCGAGTCGTGCGAGGCGGTGAAGAAGCGCTTCGGTGATGATGCCGAGGTGCAGAAGCTCTGTCCGCCGGTGGCGGCACCGAAGGACACGTCGGCCGTCGTACCGCCGGCGCCGGTGGCCCCCGCGCGTAAGCCCTGACGGGCGATGCGGATCGGGCTCTTCGGCGGCAGCTTCGATCCTCCGCATGTCGGCCACTGGCTGGCGGCGGTCGATGCGTTCGAGGCGCTGCAGCTCGACCGGCTCGATTTCATTCCCACGGCGCAGCAGCCACTGAAGCCGGCCAGCCACACGGCCTCGGCGGCAGCACGAATCGGGATGCTGGAAGGGATGGTCGATGGTGACTCGCGCTTTGCCGTCAATCGGGTCGAAATCGATCGCGGGGGATTATCCTTCACGGTTGATACCGCCGCAGCCTACCGGGTTGCCGGCGCCGAGGATTCGCTGTTCCTGTTGCTGGGTACGGACGCGGCTGCGCAGCTCGACCGGTGGAAGGAGCCGGAGCGCTTGCTACGCCTCGTGCAGTTGGTCGTCTTGACCCGCGGGGCGGAGGTCTTCGCTCCGGTGGGACTCGGGCGCGATGCGCTCGTGCTGGCGACGCGCCGGGTGGATGTCAGTGCCACCGAGGTGCGCCGTCGCGCGGGCGAGGGGCGCTCATTGCGAGGGTTCGTCCTGGACGCCGTGGCGGAGCAGATCCGCGCACAGGCGTTGTACCGATAGGGGAGAGCGATGCTCAAGGATGTGCTGGGAAAGCTGTTCGGCACGCGCCATCAGCGTGAAGCCAAGCGGGTCAAGCCGATCATCGAGGAGATCCATCGTCACGAGCAGACGCTGGCGACCCTCGACGATGCGTCACTGCAGGCGCAGACGGCGAAGTTCCGCGAGATCCTGGCCGAGCGCACGGGGGTGTTGGAAGCCCGCGTGGCGGAGCTCAAGGAAGCCAAGCGCGCCGCCGCCGACGGTGCCGAGCGTGATCGCATCGACGATGAACTGACCGGCGCCGACGGCCGTAGCGGCGCCGAGGGCGCTCTGCGGACCGCCGTGTCCGAAGCGCTTGACGAGCTGCTGCCGGAGGCCTTCGCCACCGTCCGCGAGGCCGCGCGACGGCTGTGCGGCACCACCGCCAGCGTCACCGGACAGTCGCAGGTCTGGGACATGGTCCCGTACGACGTGCAGCTGGCCGGCGGCATTCAGCTGCATCTCGGTCGCATCGCGGAAATGGCGACGGGTGAAGGCAAGACGCTGGTCGCCACGCTCCCGCTCTACCTGAACGCGCTGTCGGGGCGCGGCGTGCACCTGGTGACGGTGAACTCGTACCTCGCCCGCCGCGACTCGCAGTGGATGGGGCACCTGTTCTCGTGGCTCGGCCTCAACGTCGCCTGCCTCGATGACACCGAGCCGGGGTCGATGGACCGCCGCGCCGCGTACAACGCCGACATCACGTACGGGACCAACAACGAGTTCGGCTTCGACTACCTGCGCGACAACATGGTCCATTCGCTGGACCAGCGGGTGCAGCGAAAGCACTACTACGCGATCGTGGACGAAGTGGACTCGGTGCTGATCGACGAAGCCCGGACGCCGCTGATCATCTCGGGCCCGGTGGGCAACGAGAACGACTCCATGTACCAGGCGCACAATGCGTCGGTGGCGAAGCTGGTGCGTGAGCAGGACGCGCTGGTGAACCAGCTCGTGGCCGATGGCGAACGGATGATGGAGAAGGACGCCGAAGGCGCAAGCCTGCTGTTCTACAAGGCCCAGCTGGGCGGACCGAAGAACAAGAAGCTGTTCAAGATCCTCGGCGAGACGGGCGTCAAGTCGCTGGTGCAGAAGCGTGAGCTCGAGCACCTCGCCGATCGCAAGCTGCCGGCCGGCAAGCAGCAGTACGCCGACATCGAGGACGAGCTGCATTTCGTGCTCGACGAGCGCGGCCACACGGTGCACCTCACCGATCGTGGCGTGGACCTGATGTCACGCATGACCAGCGAGGACTTCCTGCTGCCCGACATCTCGGTCGAGATCGGGCGTCTCGATGCGTCGGACCTCGAGCCGGCGCAGAAGCTCGAGCAGCGCGCGCTGCTGCAGCGCGAGTACGCGATGCGCAGCGAGCGACTGAACATCGTGCACCAGCTGCTGCGTGCCTACGCGCTGTACGAGAAGGACGTGAACTACGTGGTGCAGGACGCGCAGGTGCTGATCGTGGACGAGTTCACCGGCCGCACCATGCCGGGCCGTCGCTGGTCGGAAGGGTTGCACCAGGCGGTCGAGGCCAAGGAGGGCGTCCAGGTCAAGGGCGAGACCCAGACCATGGCCACGATCACGATCCAGAACTACTTCCGCATGTACGAAAAGCTCGGCGGCATGACCGGTACCGCCGAGACGGAAGAGACGGAGTTCCACCAGATCTATACGCTGGAAGTGTCGGTGATCCCGACCAACCGGCCGATCATCCGTGACGACCGCCAGGACCTGGTGTTCAAGACGCGCCGCGAGAAGTACAACGCGATCGTCGAGGAAGTGAAGCGGCTGCACGAACTCGGATTCCCGATCCTCGTCGGCACCGTGAACGTCGAGGTGTCGGAGACGATCGCGCGGCTGATCCAGCGCGCCGGCATGAAGTGCAACGTGCTGAATGCGAAGTACCACCAGCGCGAGGCCGAAATCGTGGCCGGTGCCGGCCAGCCGGGCGCGATCACGATCGCCACCAACATGGCGGGCCGCGGCACCGACATCAAACTCGGCGCCGGGGTCACCGAGGGCCGCCCGTCGCAGGTGAAGGACATCGACGGCAAGGTGCTCGACATCACCGAGATCGGCGGCCTGCACATCATCGGCAGCGAGCGGCACGAGTCCCGCCGCATCGACCGCCAGCTGCGTGGTCGCGCCGGCCGCCAGGGCGACCCGGGGTCGAGCCAGTTCTTCCTCTCGCTCGAGGATGACCTGATGCGACTCTTCGGCTCGGAGCGCATCGCCAAGCTGATGGATCGCCTTGGCGCGCAGGAGGGCGAGATGCTCACGCACCCGCTCATCACGCGCAGCATCGAGCAGGCCCAGAAGCGCGTCGAGCTGCAAAACTTCCAGGCCCGCAAGCGGCTGCTGGAGTACGACGACGTGATGAACCAGCAGCGTGAGGTCGTGTACTCGCTGCGCTCGTTCGCACTCGAGGGTGGCGAGGAGTTGCGTGGCGAGGCGCGCAAGATGGTCGAGAAGGCCGTCGGGCGCCGCGTCGAGACCGGGCTGGCCGACTACGAGTCACCCGAACAGTGGGACCTGGCGCAGTTGCAGCAGGACCTGTTGATGCAGTACCTGCTGCAGGTGCCGGCGTTCGCCGACGATGCATCGCCGAAGCCCGGCGACCTGCCCGAAGCGCAGGCGGCGGCGGTGACGGCCGCGATGGACACGTTCGATGCCAAGCTGACGGAACTCGACTCGGTGATCGACGATGCCGGCGTCGGCTTCTCGGGTCGGATGCTGTCCCTGGTGATGCTGAACGTGCTGGACGAGAAGTGGAAGGATCATCTGTACGATCTCGACCAGCTGCGCAACGCGATCCACTATCGCTCCTGGGGCCAGAAGGACCCGCTGGTGGAGTACAAGCAGGAGGCCTACACGATGTTCGTGGACCTCATGCAGGATGTGTATCACACCTTCGCCGAACGCTTCATGAAGGCCCAGCTGGTGCTGAACGAACCGGAGCCGGAACCGCTGCGCGACATCGCGTCGCTGATCCCACCCGAGCCGACCAGCCAGGCACTGCAGAATGGGGCGGCGCCGACCAAGCGCTACAACGCGTTTGGAATCCTCGAGGACATCCCGCCCGAGGAGCTGGCGCCACCGCGTTCGACCGAGCCGAAGCCGCGCGACCGCAAGGATCGAAAGAAGAAGTAGGGTGCATCGTGCGACGCACGCGATCAGCCCGATGCTGCGGGGCGCCACCGATCTTCGGTGGCGCCCCGTCGGCGTTCAGCGACCGAGGCGCAGCACCGCGCTGAGGCCGAGGCGCGCCGCGAAGTCCACTGTCTGCTCGGCGGGCAGGTAATGCGCCACGCCGTCGGCGCGCAGCTGCAGGTCGCGCGTGAGTGCGAGCCGTGCACCGGCGATGCCGGAGGCGCCCCAGTGATCGATGTACTCGAACGAGGTGCGTGACGGACCGACGCCGGCCAGAAGCGCGTAGCGTGTGCCGACGGGGATGTTGTGCGTGTAGCGAAATGCGAACGTGGTCACGCGATACGTCTCGCCAGCGCTCAGCAGGCCGCCGGTGGAGCCGGGTTGATCTGCATCGCGCACCTGCTGGCGACCGTAGGTGGCTTCGACCTCGAGTTCCGAGCGCGAGGTCAGGAAGGTGCCGACGCGCGTGCCGATTGCGCGCCCGCTGTGCAGGTTCCAGAGCGACGACAGCTGCCACTGCTGGCCGAACAAGCCCAACTCGATGCTGCCCGGTTCCTGCATCGTAAGGTTGCCGCGTCGGCGGTCGGCGGTGGTCGGGCCGTCGAACGGACCGATGACGGCCTGCAGACCCGTGCGCAAGCCGAACTCGGTGGCACCGCTGGCCGGTAGCCGGTTGAAAATCAGGTCGGAGCGCAAGGCATAACGGCCGCGAATGACCGTGCGCACTCCGAGCAGCGCGCTGGGCCCGAAGTTGTAGGTCACTTCGTAATCGCTGCGTGCCACGCCAGCGCCGAGCATCAGTCCGGAAAACTCCGAGAGCGG
>JANMON010000262.1:0-3554 GCA_031369265.1 Gemmatimonadaceae bacterium
CGCATCGCGCCGTGGCAGGTGGGACACGCGCGCGGGTCGACCTCGAAGATCTGGTGGCGGAGCGCCGCCCACCGGCGGGTGACCTCTTGGATCGCTAGCCTCCCGGCATGTCCGCGACGATCCTCCGCGAGGGTCCGTTCCGGCTGTTCTTCTTCTCCCGTGAGGAGCCGCGCATGCATGTGCACGTGTCGCATCCAGACGGTGAGGCGAAGTTCTGGATCGAGCCCGAGCTGGCGACCAGCGTGGTCGTCGGCATGTCACCGCGGCAGGTCGCCGAGGCCGAGGATGTTGTCTGTCGTCATCTGGAGGAGATCCGTGATGCCTGGGTCCGCCACTTCGGTCGCTGAGGTCACCCACATCTCGCGACATGGGTTCTGGCTCCTGCTCGGCAACGAGGAGTTGCATGTCCCCTTCGCCGAGTTCCCGTGGTTCCGCGCGGCGTCCATCGAGCAGATCACGACGGTGGAGTGGCCATCAGCACATCACCTGTATTGGCCGCTGCTGGACGTCGACCTTGCCGTCGCGTCGATCAGGCAGCCCTCGGATTTTCCGCTGATGTCACGCGTGGCCGCTGCCGATTAGCGACCACGCGGCGAGCGCGTGCGCTGACCCGTCGCAAGCGCGATTTCAAAACGGTTATAACGACACACCTCCCAGGACGTGTGCCCGTGGAACCGGAAGTTTTCTGTTGAGTTGGCGGAAGATTCGCCGTTTCGGCCGCGGGCGTTCATTGCGGGGAAGAATGCGGTAACGCTGGCGCGGGACATTCTCGCGCTGGATCAGGAGCACTTCAGCGCGGCGTTCCGGAAGTCGCCGATGAAGCGGGCGAAGGTGGCGGGGCTCAGGCGGACTGCGGCGGCGGTCCTCCGCAACACGCACAAGTACGAGCTGATGCGCCTCCTCGACTACGGCAAAAGCCCACACTGCCCGCTGTGGGAAGGGCGGCGAGAGCGACGGACTTCACTCCGCCCTGCCAACATCGAGCATGCACGGTCGGCTCCGCGCCGAGTCTGAAGCAGCTATCGCACACCCGCGAGGCGCGCGCGAAGCTCGGACAGCCAGTTGGTCGTCACAACGATTTTCATGCCGCTCGCGTTGACCTGCAGTCCGAGGATCCGGCCATCCCGGGCGATGTCGTACGTGCTGCTTGGCAGCATTGCGGCTCGCGTCCGATCCCGCACGATGACGTGATCGGCCGCTCGGTCGAGGCGAAGGGCGACGAGCACCGCAGAAGAGAGGAAGCCGTTGCTCTGACTGTAGTACAGTCGGCTCCCATCGGGAGACCAGCTCGGCCAGCTCCCCGCGCCCACCGAAACCGCAACACGCCCGCCGGGCCTGCGGAATGGGCGCACATAGACCCCGGACGCGCTGCCCTCCGTCGCCGAGTATGCCAACCACTTGCCGTCTGGAGACACGCGCGCGTCACAACGTGATTCCATTGATTCGCCGCGCAACACGGGTTGTTCCGGGCCACCGCCGTTCAGCGGCAAATACGAGAGTTGGACCTCTCTCATCGATGATGGACCGAACGTCAACCGACAGATCAGCACGCCCTGACCGTCCGGCGTGACGCTGCCTCCGGTCAGGATCTCGCCCTCCCGCACTTCGAGCAGGGGTTCGGGTGCTCGCTCCCCGTGCACGGATTGGCGCCACACACCCGAATGCTTCCAGTTCCCCTGATTGCCCCGTACGAACACGATCGATCGCCCATCCGGAGTCCACTCCGCTGCGCTGGCGTCCCCGACGGACGTCAGTCGCGTCAACGATTTCGTAGCGATGTCGAAGATCCACACGTCCGATGACAGCGTGTCGGCACGTATCGCGCCGCGCACCATCACGATTCGGCGGCCGTCCGGAGAGAATCGCGGCGGCGTCTGAAAGTCGCTTATCTGAAGCTCGCCCGTGAGCGGCAAGAAATGTCCCTCAGGCTCGTGAATCGCCAGCCGAGCCGTCAGCTCACCTTTTCGGAACACGAGGGTGCCCGTGGGCGAGAGAACGGCGTTTCGCGTGTCGTATCGGCTCACTCCCTCGACAACCCGTGCGGGCTCTCCCGTAATGCGCAGATGCTGCCGGTCGAAGGGGACCGCCAGGATCGCCCCTGCGCTCAGGTAAATGATCCGGTCGTCCACGATGCCGAGCGGTTGATTCGCGAGCAGCGACGTCCGCTCGTACTCTCCCGACTCCGCAGAGCCGATGGCGAGGAAATCGTCCTCGGTGAAACCAGGGCCCCAGTCCTCGAAGAGGATCGTGGCGCCATCTGCGGACGCCACGGGAAGCCCATGATCCCACGAGGGGGATTTCGGCTTGAAGAGTCGCCGTGGCGTGCCTCCGGTGGACGCGACGCGATGCAACCCCAGGCCGGGTTCGATCCGACCGAGCACAATCCCGTCCCGCGACCAGAACGCCTGTCCGTAGGGATCGATACCCTCCGCAAGCGTGATGGGCGCAGCGCGACCGTCGATGCTGACCTTGAGCACACGCCCGTCGCGCATGCCGACGGCGAGCGACGTGCCGTCGGGCGAGAAGACGGCGTACGAGGCGCCATCGGTGCCGGCGACGTGTCGCGCGTCGAGCTCGGAGAGGCGCCGCACGTACAGCTTCGAGGTCGAGTCGATGTCGGCCACGAACGCGACTGACTCGCCATCGGGTGACACGGAGAACGTCTCGATGTATGGCTGAGCACTATCGCGAGCCGGTGGTTCGATGGCGAACGTCACCGACCGACCGTCGTGCGCCGGAGAGGCGGCACGCCCAGCCGCGACGATTACAAGCGCGGCGATCGCCATCCCGGCGACGAGCGCGGACGCGAGGCCGACCGGTCTCGGCCAACGACTCGTCGTGGCCGAGGCCGAGGCTTTGTCGCCCCATCGCACTGCGGGCGCGGTCGTCACGCCCTCGTGCGAGGCAAGTGCGGTCGCGAATGCCTTCGCCGTCGTGAAGCGGTCCGCAGGTAGCTTCTCCAGCGCGCGCGCCACGGCCGCGTCGATCGCAGGAGACACGTGTGGCCGGCTCGCGCTGACTGGTCTCGGCGTGTCCGTGATGACGCGCGCGATGACCGCCTGCGACGTGCTCCCGACGTGTGGAGGATCGCCGGTCAGCATTTCATACAGCATCGCGCCCAGTGAGTAGATGTCGGTGCGTCCATCGATGGCGCGATCCCCGGCGGCTTGCTCCGGCGACATGTACTGCGGCGTGCCGAGTGACAAGCCGCTCTGCGTCATGCGCTCACCACCAGCCTTGCTGACGGCGAGTGCGATGCCGAAATCCGCAACCAGCGGCTGCCCTTCGTGCAGCAGGATGTTCTCCGGCTTGAGATCCCGGTGGATGACGCCGCATCGGTGCGCATAGTCGACCGCCGCCGCGATCGACATGGCGAGATGCAGTGCCTCATCGATCGGCAGCTGCTTCTCACGATCGAGCTTCGCCCGCAATGATTCGCCCTCGATGAAGGGCATGACGTAATACAACAGGCCGTCCGCCTCGCCCGAGTCGAACAGCGGAAGCAGATTCGGGTGTTGGAGATTGGCCGTGACCTCGATCTCGGCCAGGAACCG
>JANMON010000267.1:0-19163 GCA_031369265.1 Gemmatimonadaceae bacterium
CAGAAGCCCGGCATGGCGAAGGATCTGGTGGACGCGTATCCGGTCGCGGCCGAAGTGTTCCGCGCGGCGGACGCAACGCTCGGCATGGCACTCTCCACGCTCTGCTTCGAGGGGCCGGCCGACACGTTGATGGAGACGCACAACGCGCAGCCCGCTCTTCTCACGCACGGTGTCGCGGTCTGGCGCCTGTTGCGCGAGCATCTCGGGGCGCGGGTGGTGTGCGCTGCGGGACATTCGCTGGGTGAGTTCACCGCCCACGTCGCGGCGGGCACCTTCGACTTCGAGACCGCCGTGGCACTGGTGCGCACCCGCGGCCAGTTGATGCAGCAGGCCGGCGTGGCGCGACCGGGCGCGATGGCGGCCATCCTCGGCGACATCGACGTGCGTGTGCGCGAACTCTGTGAGCAGGCCACCCGCGAGGCCGGTGCCGTGGTGCCAGCGAACTACAACTCGCCAGGGCAGGTGGTGGTGTCGGGTGAAGTGGCAGGTGTGGAACGGCTCATCCAGCTCGCCAACGAGCACGGCGCACGCAAGTGCATGCGGCTGCAGGTCAGTGGCGCGTTCCACTCGCCGTTGATGGACGCCGCGCGACCGGGCTGGGATACCGCGCTGGCCGACGTGACGATGCACAACGCGAGCATTCCGGTGTATGCGAACGTCACCGGACGCCAGGTGATGGCGGCCAAGCAGTCGCGCCGCTTGCTCGGCGTGCAGATGACGTCACCGGTGCGCTGGACGGAAACGATCCGTAACATCGTGGAAGATCATCCTGGCATCACGTTCATCGAACTTGGTCCGGGCCACGTATTGAGCGGGCTGATCCGAAAGATCGCACCGGACTCGGTCGTGCTGCCGGCAGGCACGGCGGCGCACATCGAAGCCATCCTCTCACAGCCGGGCGCCTGATGCAGATCGACTTGAGTGGGAAGGTGGCGCTCGTCACCGGCAGCACACGCGGCATTGGGCGCGCCATCGCCGAAACGCTGGCAGGCGCCGGCGCGCGCGTGGCCATCGTGGGTCGTGACCTGCCGCGCGCGGAAGCCGCAGCCGCCGAGATCGGACACGGCGCGCGTGGCTTCGCCTGCGACGTCAGCGACACCGCGCAGGTCAGCGCGCTGGTGACCGACGTCGAGGCGGCATTCGGCACGCTGGACATCCTCGTCAACAACGCCGGGCTCACGAAGGACAACGTGATCATGCGGCTCAAGGACGAGGATTGGGACACGGTGATCGATGCCAACCTGCGCGGCGCGTTCGCCAGCATCCGGGCCGCGTCGCGCGGCATGATGAAGCGGCACAGCGGTCGGATCATCAACATCAGCAGCGTCGTCGGCGTGATCGGCAATCGCGGGCAGGCCAACTATGCCGCCAGCAAGGCGGGGCTGATCGGCCTCACCAAGTCGGTGGCCAAGGAACTCGCCTCGCGCAACATCCTGTGCAATGCGGTGGCCCCGGGGTTCATCGCCACCGACATGACCGCTGCCCTCGGCGACGACCAGCGGAAGGCCCTCGAGGGCCAGATCCCGCTCGAACGGCTTGGAAGTCCGTCCGACATTGCGTCGGCCGTGGCATTCCTGGCGTCGGACCATGCGGCCTACATCACGGGTCAGGTGCTCGTGGTGGATGGCGGGATGGTGATGTAAAGTTCGCCCATGGGCCGCAGCGACGGCCTCGTCAGACCCACCCACGCATCAACCAGCGCACGGAGCAGAAATGGCAGACCAGACCGAGAAGGTTAAGACGATCATCGAGCGCGAACTCGGTGTCGAGCGCGATAAGCTGACCAATGAAGCGAGTTTCATCGAGGATCTCGGGGCCGACAGCCTCGACATCGTCGAGCTCGTGATGGAATTCGAGAAGGAGTTCGACATCGACATCCCGGACGAAGATGCCGAGAAGCTGCGCACGGTGGGTGATGCGCTCGGCTACCTGAATTCCAAGGTGCAGGGCTGATGAGGGAACGTCGGGTCGTCGTCACCGGGCTCGGGTGCCTCACGGCCGTCGGCAGCGACGTGGCGACGACCTGGGCCGCGCTCCGTGCCGGTGTCAGCGGAGCGGGGCCGATCACGCGGTTCGATGCGGAGAAGTTCTCCACGCGCTTCGCGTGCGAGGTCAAGGAGTTCGATCCGCTGCAGTACATGGACCGGAAGGAGGCCAAGCGGGCCGACCTTTACACCCAGTACGCGGTGGCGGCGTCGGTGCAGGCCATGCGCGACGCTGGGCTGGCCGAGGGCGGCTTCGATCCCGACCGGTGCGGCGTGATCATCGGCAGCGGCATCGGCGGACTGAAGACGATGGAGGACCAGCACACGAATTACATGACCGGCGGTCCGAAGCGGATCTCGCCGTTCTTCGTGCCGATGTACATCGTGGACATCGCTGCCGGCGTGGTGTCGATGCAGTTCAACTGCCGCGGCCCCAACTTCGCCACCGTCTCCGCCTGCGCCACCAGCGCGCATGCGATCGGCATGTCGATGCGCACCATCATGTACGGTGATGCAGACCTGATGCTGGCCGGCGGCTCCGAGGCTGCCGTCACGCCGATGTCGATCGGTGGGTTCGCCAGCATGGGCGCGCTGTCCAGCCGCAACGACGACGCGGAACATGCGTCGCGCCCGTTCGACCTCACGCGCGAAGGTTTCGTGCTGGGCGAGGGTGCCGGCGTGGTGCTGCTCGAGGAGTTGGAGCACGCCAGGCGGCGCGGCGCGCACATCTACGGGGAACTGGTGGGCTACGGCGCCACTGGCGACGCACACAGCCTCACCGGACAGCCGGATGCGCACGAGGGGCTGCAGCGCTCGATGAAGCTGGCACTGAAGGACGCGGGCTTGTCGCCGTCCGACGTGCAGTACATCAACGCCCACGGCACGTCCACGCCGCTCAACGACTCGAACGAGATCCGCGCCATCCGTGCGGTCTTCGGTGAGCACGCCGAGTCGCTCAGCGTGAGCTCGACCAAGTCGGCCACCGGTCACATGCTCGGCGCTGCCGGCTCGGTGGAGTTCATCGCCTGCGCACTGGCGATCCGGGACAACGTCATTCCGCCCACGATCAACTACACCACACCCGATCCCGAGTGCGATCTGGACGTGACGCCGAACGTGGCCCGGGAACGCCAGGTGGACGTGGCGGTTAGCAATAGTTCAGGGTTCGGTGGCCACAACGTGTCCATCGCCGTCCGACGATATCAGGAGTAGCAATCGCATGACTGCCGTGCCGGACATTCATCTCGACCGCCTGCGCGATGTTGCGCTCCACCCGATCGGGGAGAAGGTGCGTCGCGGCGAGCGACTGACGGCGGCGGATGCCATCACGCTCTTCCGCACGCCAGACCTGCTGGGCGTCGGTCACCTCGCCGACGCGGCCAACCGCGCGAAACACGGCGACGTGGTGACCTTCGCGTCCAACCAGCACATCAATCCCACCAACGTCTGCGTGCTGCGGAAGACCTGCGTCTTCTGCGGCTACGCGCGCCTGCCGAAGGAAGAGGGCGCCTATCGCTACTCGCTGGAGCAGGTGCTGGCCGAGGCGGCGCAGGCCACCGACAGCATGACGCGGGAGTTCCACATCGTGGGTGGCCTCGACATGCAGGCGGGGCTGGAGTACTACACGGCCATGTTCCGCGCGCTCAAGGCGGCGCATCCGCAGGTCCACATCAAGGCGCTGACGGCGGTCGAGATCGCGCACATCGCGCGCATCGAGAAGCTGTCCTGGACCGACGTGCTGATCGCGCTGCGGGAGGCGGGCCTCGATACCCTGCCTGGCGGTGGTGCCGAGACGTTCAGTGCCGCGGTGCGCGACGTGATCGCCGACAAGAAGTTGGGTGGCGCGGATTACATCGGCGTGCACCGCGCCGCGCATGCCCTCGGCATCCGCAGCAACTGCACCATGCTGTACGGACACGTGGAGACGATCGAGGATCGCGTCGAGCACCTGACGATGCTGCGCGACCTGCAGGACGAGACGGGCGGCTTCCTGGCTTACATTCCGCTGGCGTACCACCCCGACGACAACGAACTCGGGAAGACGCTCGGGCGGCAGGGCACCAGCACCACCGGTTTCGACGACCTGCGCAACCTCGCCGTCGGCCGCCTCTTCCTCGACAACTTCCAGCACATCAAGTCGCACTGGATCATGGTGTCCACGTCGCTGACGCAGGTGGCACTGGCCTTTGGTGTGAACGACATCGAGGGCACGGTGGTGCGGGAGAAGATCTACCAAGCCGTCGGCGCGCAGACGCAGCAGGGGATGTCGCTGGACGAGTTGCTGCGCCTGATCCGTGGCGCCGGCAAGCAGCCCGCGGAACGCGATTCGTTCTACCGCATCATTCGCACGTTCGACACCGAACCTGCCACGGCCATCGGCGCGGCGGCCTGAGATGCTGCGTGTCGGCCGCATCCCGTACATCAACACCTACCCGGTTTACGGGGCGGTGGATCGCGGGATCGTGTCGCTCGACGCGACGATGGTGGACGGTGTGCCGAGTGCGCTGAACGCCGCGATGGCCGCGGGTGACGTGGACGTCAGCGTGGTCAGCGCGGTGGAGTATGCGCTGCATGCCGAGCGGTATCTGCTGCTGCCCGATCTTGCCATCACCTGCGATGGCCCCGTGCGCAGCGTGATGCTGTTCAGCAAGCGACCGGTGTCCGATCTCGACGGCGCCACCGTGCTGGTGTCGCGCAGCAGCATGACCTCGGTGGAACTGCTTGGCCTCCTCTTCCGCGAGCGCTGGGGCGTCACGCCTCGCCTCGTGCCCAGCGACGCCGAAAGCGCTGACATCGCGCACTTCGCAGACGAACCGCACGACGCGCGACTGGTGATCGGTGACGCGGCGCTGCTGCTCTCGTCCGGCACCAGCAGCGTCAGCCGCCGGTATCCGCATCACGTGGACCTCGGTCTCGAGTGGAAGCAGTGGACCGGGCTGCCGTTCGTCTTCGCCGTGTGGGTGGCGCAGCGCACCACGCCGGTGGCTGATGCGCTCCGTGTGCACGCGGGCCTCATCGCCTCGCGTGACTGGGGCATGGCCAACCTCCCGGTGCTGGCGGCGCAGGCCGCCGACACCACCGGCGTGCCGCGTGACACGTGCGAGTTGTACTTCAGTGGTTTGGACTACCGTCTTTCGCTCCCGCACCTGCGGGGACTCACCGAGTTCTACCGGCGCCTCGATGCGACCGGCCGCGTCACCGCGCGACCGCTCGTGTTCCTGTCGGCGGCCTGAGGGTTCATGCGCGACATTCTCGACTTCTACACCAACGCCTCGCTGCTCGAACTCGGCCTCGAGGCCGACCGGGTGCGCGAGCGGTTGCACCCCGAGGGCGTGGTCACGTATATCGTGGACCGCAACATCAACTACACCAACGTGTGTGTGGCGGATTGCGGCTTCTGCGCCTTCGCACGACGGCCCAAGCACGGCGAAGGGTACACGCTCTCGTTCGAGCAGATCGGGCAGAAGATCGAGGAGACTAAGGCGCTGGGTGGCGTGCAGATCCTGATCCAGGGTGGGCACAATCCGTACATCCCGTTCGAGTGGTACCTCGACCTGCTGCGCTACATCAAGCGCAACCACCCGATCCACATCCACGGTTTCAGCCCCAGCGAGGTGGACTTCTTTGCCACGCTCTTCCGGATGGAACCGCGTGACGTCATCCGTGAGCTGAAGGCTGCCGGCCTGGACTCCATTCCCGGGGGCGGCGGCGAGATCCTGGTGCAGCGCGTTCGTGATTACGCCGCACCGAAGAAGGCAGGCGCGGATCGCTGGCTGGAGATGATGGAGATCGCGCATCAGGAAGGGATGAAGACGTCGGTGACGATGATGTACGGCCTGGGCGAAACGCTCGCCGAGCGCATCGAGCACCTCGATCGCGTGCGAGCGCTGCAGGCGCGCACCGGTGGCTTCACCGCCTTCATCACCTGGCCGCTGCAGCCCGAGAACACGCCGACCTTCTCGCACATGCAGAAGACCGACGCCACCGAGTACCTGCGCACCGTGGCCATCAGTCGCATCGTGCTCGACAACGTGCCCAACCTGCAGAGCAGCTGGGTCACGATGGGCATGAAGGTGGGCCAGATGGCGCTGCGCTACGGCTGCAACGACTTCGGGTCGTTGATGATCGAGGAGAACGTGGTGTCCGCCGCCAACACGACGTATCGCACCACCACCGATGAACTCGAGCGACTGATCCGAGACGCCGGCTTCACCGCGGCCCGGCGACGGCAGGATTATTCGATCCTGCCCCTCGCTTCGAGCGCCGTGGCCGCGTGACCGCCGCCGTACCGACGCCCTCACTACTCCCGACGCACATGCCCGTCAGGTTCCAGGCCGCCGCTCGCAAGGCCATCGATTTCGCGATGGTCGAGATGGAGCGTATCGGCGATCCAGCGCTCTCCTCTTTACACCTGCTGCTCGGCCTGCTCGAGCCGTCGGCCGAGGGCTCGCTGGCCGCATTGCGATTGCTCGGCGTGAACCCGGCCGCGTTGCAGCTGGATGCACGGCGCGACATCCACCTCGCCCGCACCGGCGCCAAGTCGCCCGAGATCGACGATGCACCCGAACTGGTGCTGGAACGCGCCGGTCGCATTTCGGAGCAGTGTGGCGCCACCGAAATCTCCGATGCCGACATCCTGATGGCCGCGGCGCAGGATCAGCGTACGTGGGCCGGCAAGCTGCTGGCCGCCTCGGGTGTCACGCCGCCACTGTTGTGGGGCGTATTTCCTGAGGCTCGCGGCGTGTTGCGTGCACCCGGCGCACCCGATCCGCTGGCTGGCATCGAGATGCTCGACGTCACCTTTCCGCCGACCTTCGCACCGGCGCTGCCCGTGCGCACCGGCATCGGCTTCGACTCGCACCGGTTCGGCGTGGGCGGACCGCTGATCCTCGGCGGCATCGAGATTCCCGGTGACATCAAGCTGGTGGGCCACTCCGATGCAGACGCGGTCTGTCATGCGCTGACGGATGCCATCCTCGGTGGCGCCGGCGCCGGTGACATCGGGGAACTCTTCCCGGACACGGATCCCGGCAACAAGGGACGCAACTCGATCGAGATGCTGCGGCTGGCCTGCACGGCATCGGAGCAGCGTGGCTGGCGCGTGGCGCAGGTGGATGTGACGGTCATCGTCGAACGTCCCAAGCTGCTGCCTTACCGCGACGCAATGCGCGCCTCGCTGGCGACGGCGCTCGGGCTACCGGCCGAATGCGTCAGCGTGAAGGCGAAGACGAACGAGGGCATGGGCTGGGTCGGACGCGGCGAGGGACTGGCCTGTATGGCGGTCGCGACGCTGATCCCGGTCCGCAAGGCCACTTGATGCGGCGCCGCGCTTGAGTCGCGCGTGAACGCCATCCTGGAGTGGCTGGCGTCGCTCCCGGCGTGGGCGCTGTATGCATCGCTGGCGCTCACCGCGGCGGCCGAAAACGTCTTTCCACCACTGCCCGCCGACACGGTGGTGGCCGTCGGAAGTTTTCTGGCCGCACGCGGACAAGGGTCTTTGATCGTGGCCGCGACCTCCATCTGGGTCGGCAACATGCTGGGCGCCATCGGCATGTATTTCGTCGGCCGGAAGTACGGCAGTGCCGCCCTCATGCGACGTTTCGGCGGTGCCGATGCGGAAGCGCGGGTGGCGAAGATGTACTCGTCGTACGGCGTGTGGGCACTCTTCGTGAGCCGCTTCCTGCCCGGGGTGCGCGCCATCGTGCCGCCGTTCGCCGGCGCCCTGAAAGTGCCGTTGCGGCAGGTGATCCCGGCCATGGGCGTGGCGTCGGCAATCTGGTATGGCATCATCGCCTGGCTCGGCTTCCGATTCGGCCAGAACATGGAACAACTCCAGAAGCTGATCGGCTCGGCCACGCGCACGTCGGGGCTGATCGCCGTCGGTATCGTCGTGATCGCAGTGGCCGTGATCTGGTGGCGCCGCCGGAGCGCGAGGCCGACGTGAGCGTCGGCATCACGCCACACCCGCTCGAGCACGCCGAGGCGTGGCTCGACGCGATGGCGCTGGAGCAGGGCTCGTCTCCGCGAACGATCGAGGCCTACGGGCGCGACCTGTGGCGACTGCACGAGTACCTGCAGCTGCACGGAAGTCCGTCGCCGACGACGATCGATGCCCGGATGTTGCGCGGCTTCATTCACCACCTGGTGGATCTCGGCCTCGCGCCGGCGTCGATCAGCCGGATGGTGAGCGCGGTGCGTGGCTTCTACCGGTTTCTGGTGGGCGAGTCGTACATCCGGCACGATCCCAGCGAACAGCTCGAAACGCCGAAGAAGTGGCGTACGCTGCCGGACATCCTCACGCCTGACGAGGTGGATCGCATCATCGGGTCGATCTCGCTCGACGAACGGCTGGCCTTCCGCGATCGCGCGCTGTTCGAGGTGGCCTATGGGGCGGGGCTGCGCGTCAGCGAATGGATCACGCTTGGCATCGGCGACATCTACATGGACGAGCGCATCGTGCGCGTCATCGGCAAGGGGAACAAGGAGCGGCTGGTGCCGATCGGGCGACGCGCACTGGCCGCGGTGGCCATCTACGCGCGCGAGTTGCGTCCGTCGCTGGTGCGCGGGTCACCGACTGCCACGCTGTTCGTGAATTCGCGCGGTGGATCGCTGTCGCGGATGGGCGCCTGGAAGCTGCTGCGCAAGTACGTGGAAGCCGCCGGCATCACCACCCACGTCACGCCGCACACCTTGCGCCATTCCTTCGCCACGCATCTGTTGGAGGGCGGGGCCGACTTGCGCGCGGTGCAGGAGATGCTGGGCCACGCCGACATCGCCACCACGGAGCTCTACACCCACGTCGATCGCAGCTACCTGCAGCAGATCCACCGACAGTTCCATCCCCGCGGCGCATGATCCTGATCCTCGACAACTACGACTCGTTCACCTACAACCTCGTGCAGTACCTGGGCGAGATGGGTGAAGTGCTGGAGGTGCATCGCAACGATGCCCTGACGGTCGAACAGGTGGGCGCACTGGCGCCGGAGGCGATCGTGCTCTCGCCGGGCCCCTGTACGCCGAGCGAGGCCGGCATCACGGTGCCGGTGATCCAGCGTTGGGGGGCGACCATCCCGATCCTCGGGGTCTGCCTCGGCCATCAGGCCATCGGCGAGGCGTACGGCGGTCGGGTGGTGCGTGCCGCGCGGGTGATGCACGGGAAGACGTCGCTGCTGACGCACGATGGCACCGACCTCTTCGAGGGGCTGCCGCAGCCGCTGCGCGTGATGCGCTATCACTCCCTGGTGGTGCAGCCCTCCACGCTGCCGGCGTCGCTCGAGGTCACGGCACGCGCCACCGATTCCGCGGACGAAATCCACGCCCTGCGCCACCGCCAGCATCCCGTCTGGGGGGTGCAATTCCACCCCGAGTCGGTGCTGACGGAATCCGGGCGCGACCTGTTGCGCAATTTCCTGCGGCTGGCGCGGTCGCGGACCCCCGCCGTTCTCTGACCAGTCGCCGCCAGCGACACGGGGAATTTTCAGCTTAGTCCGGTAGAAATTCGAAGCGTGCTTCGGTAGTGGCGCGGTGCACGTCGGTGGCGACCATTGCCATTGCTGGACAAGGGCCTACGTTACTGGAATGATTCTTGCCACCAGCGGTCCGACGCGGAATCTCGCGTGAGGGTACTCGCGATCATTCCTGCACGCCGAGGCGCGACGCGGTTACGCGACAAGCCCCTCCGGTTGCTGGGCGGCAAGCCCCTCATTGTGCGCGTCTGGGAACGGGTCACTTCGCTCGGCGTGGCCGACGACGTGGTGGTCGCCACCGATGACGACGCCGTGCTCGCCGCCATCGAAGCGGCCGGCGGACAGGCAGTCCTGACCCGAGCCGATCATCCCTCCGGCACCGACCGCGTGGCGGAAGTCGCCGCCCGCGCCGAATTCGCCGATGCTGACGTCGTGCTGAACGTGCAGGGTGATGAACCGTTCATTGACGAGACCGCCGTTCGTGGTGCCGTGGCGCTGGTCACCAGTGGTGCCGCACCGATCGGCACCGCGGCCGTCCCGGTGTCGCCGGACGCGCTGGCGGCGCCCGATTGCGTGAAGGTCGTCTGCGACGACCAGGGACGCGCACTCTACTTCTCGCGCGCTCCGATTCCATTCTTGCGCGACGCCATGGACGCGGGCGTGCGCGACCAGCTGGTGCGTCAGCACCTCGGCATCTACGCCTACACCCGCGCGGCGCTGCTGCGCTGGGTGTCGCTGCCCGTGCATCCGTTGGAGCAGGTGGAGCGCCTGGAACAGTTGCGTCCCCTCGCGGCCGGCCTCGCCATCGGCGTTGCCGCCGCCGATCCCGTCGCTGTCGGCGGCATCGACACCGAAGCAGACCTGGTGCGCGCCAATGCCCACTGGGAGTCCATTTACGCAGTCAGGAGCCCCGCATGAGCGTGCTCGCACAGCCGCAGCAGCCCACCAAGTACATCTTCGTCACCGGCGGCGTCGTCTCGTCGCTCGGCAAGGGCATTGCGGCGGCCTCGCTGGGTCGGCTACTGGTTGCACGCGGTCTGCGCGTCACGATGATGAAGTTCGACCCGTACCTGAACGTCGATCCGGGTACGATGTCTCCGTTCCAGCACGGTGAGGTGTTCGTGACCAAGGACGGGGCCGAGACGGACCTCGACCTCGGACACTACGAGCGGTTCCTCGACCGGTCGCTGAGCCAGGCCAACAACATCACCACGGGCCGCATCTACTCGAACGTGATCACCAAGGAACGCCGTGGGGAGTACCTCGGCTCCACGGTGCAGGTGATCCCACACATCACCGACGAGATCAAGGCTGCGATCAAGCGCATCGCGCCCGAGAATGACGTCGTGATCTGTGAGATCGGCGGCACCGTGGGCGACATCGAGTCGTTGCCCTTCCTGGAGGCGATCCGCCAGTTCCGGCACGACGTGGGCAGGGAGCACGCCATCTTCGTGCACCTCACGCTGGTGCCATACATCGCCGCCGCCGGCGAAGTGAAGACCAAGCCGACGCAACACTCGGTGCGCGAGCTGATGGAGATCGGTATCCAGCCCGATGTGCTCATCTGCCGCACCGAACGCCCGCTTGGCGACGACACCAAGCGCAAGATCGCGCTCTTCTGCAACGTGGACTTCGGCAACGTCATCGAGAGTCGCGACGTACCGACGATCTACCAGATCCCGCTCTCGTTCCATGAGCAGGGCTTCGATGCGCGCGTGATGGCACGGCTCGGCCTGCCCGAGGGTACCGAACCCGACCTGTCACAGTGGCGCGACATCGTGCGGCGCATCACCAAGCCGGCGCGACGGGTGCGCATCGCCGTGGTCGGCAAGTACACCGACTTCATCGACAGCTACAAGAGCGTGCAGGAGTCGCTGATCCACGGTGGCATTGCGCACGACACCGGCGTGGACATCGCCTGGATGTCGAGCGATCGCTTCACCGATCACACTACGGCGCGTGCGCTGCTGGGCGAGTTCGACGGCCTGCTGGTGCCCGGTGGCTTCGGTGTGCGCGGCGTGGAAGGCATGGTGGAGGCGATTCGCGCGGCGCGCGAACTGCGCATCCCGTATTTCGGCATCTGCCTCGGAATGCAGGTGGCGATCATCGAGTTCGCCCGCAACGTCGCCGGCCTCACCGAGAGTCACTCGTCGGAGTTCGCGCCCGAGTGCGAGCATCGCGTGATCTCGCTGATGGAGTCGCAGCAGGGTGTCACCGACATGGGCGGTACGATGCGCCTTGGCGCCTATCCCTGTGTACTGCAGCCAGGGTCCCGCGCCGCGGCAGCATACGGTGCGGCCGAGGTCAGCGAACGGCATCGTCACCGCTACGAGGTCAGCAACCAGTACCGCGACCTGTTCGTCGAGAAGGGCATGGTGCTGAGCGGCCTGTCGCCCGATGGCTCTCTGGTGGAGATCGTCGAGTTGGCCGACCATCCCTGGTTCGTCGGCTGCCAGTTCCATCCGGAACTGCAATCCCGCCCGACGCGCCCGCATGCGCTGTTCGCCGGCTTCATCGGTGCTGCACTTCGCGAGCAGGGTGCGCGGGTCGTGGACAGCGGCGAAGCCTCGGCGGCGGTCTCCGGCAACTGAACCACATGCACGATGCACCGCTGTTCCCGTCCGATCGGCTCTTCCTGATCGCTGGCCCCTGCCAGGCCGAAGATGATGCGCTCAACCTGCGCATCGCCGAGGTCCTGGCGCGCGTCAGTGAACGCGTCCCCGGCGGCGTCATTTACAAGGCGAGTTTCGACAAGGCGAATCGCTCCAATCCAGGTGCCACACGCGGCCTCGGTCTGGAACGCGGTCTCGAGGCGCTGGCCCGTGTGAAGGCCGCGACTGGATTGCCGGTGCTCACCGACGTGCACTTGCCGGAGCAGTGCGCGGCGGCGGCGGAAGTGTGCGACGTGCTGCAGATCCCGGCCTTTCTCTGCCGCCAGACCGATCTGCTCGAGGCGGCGGGTCGCGCGGGCCGACCGGTGAACATCAAGAAGGGCCAGTGGCTGCAACCGGAAGGGATGAAAGGCGCCACCGCGAAGGTCCGCAGCGCGTCCCCACTTGGCGCGGCCGCACCGATCGCCGTCACCGAACGTGGCACGTTCTTCGGCTACGGCGACCTGGTGGTGGACATGCGCAACTTCTCGCGCATGCGTGACGCGGCGCAGGCACCGGTGATCTACGATGCCACGCACAGCGTGCAGCAACCCGGCCGTGGTGATGGCGGGGCCAGCGGCGGACTGCGCGAGTTCATCCCACCGCTGTTGTTCGCGGCACTCGCCGCCGGCGCACAGGGCCTGTTCATCGAGACGCATCCGGATCCGGATCACGCGCCGAGCGATGGACCGAACATGGTGTTCCTCGACCAATTCCCGGCCTTGATCGATCGCGCCGTCGAACTCTGGTCGCTGGTGCGGTCATGACCATCGACGCGGCACGTGCCCGTCGCATCGCCCTCGTCGCGTTCGACGTGGACGGCACGCTCACGGACAATGGCGTCTATATCGGCGCACCCGCCGGTGGTGACGCCGATGCGCGCCTCGAATTCAAGCGCTTCGACATCCAGGACGGCCTTGGCATCGTGATGCTGCGCCGTGCCGGACTGACGGTGGCGCTCATCTCCGCACGGCATTCCGACGCCACCACACTGCGCGCGCGCGAACTCGGCGTGCAGCACCTGATGCAGGGTCGTGGCCTGAAGAAGGTGCCGACGCTGGAAGCACTCTGCGCGCAGCTCGGCATCGGCATGGACGCTGCGGCGTTCATGGGCGACGACTTGGCTGACGTGGCGGTGATGCAGCGTGTCGCGCTCTCGGCCGCACCCGCCAACGCGGTGGCCGAGGTGAAGGCGGTGGCGACGGTGCAGCTGGAGCGCGAGGGTGGTCGCGGTGCGGCGCGCGAATTCGTCGAGCTTCTGCTGCGGGCGCGTGGCGAGTGGGATGCGGTGGTGGCGGACTACGTCGCCGAGAGTGCCGCCGCCGAGGCCTCCGTCGCATGACCGAGACCGAACTGGTGTCGCGAGGCGTGCGCGTGTTGCGCCTCGAGCGCGAGGCGATCGCGGCGGTCGAGTCGCGGCTCGACGAGTCGTTCGCGCGCGCGGTGCTGCTGGTGGCGCAATCCCGCGGACGCGTGATCGTGGCAGGCGTCGGCAAGTCGGGGCTGATCGGGCGCAAGATCGCCGCCACGCTGACCTCCACCGGCACGCCAGCCACGTTTCTGCACCCGGTGGAGAGCGTGCACGGTGACCTCGGCATCGTCGGCCCAGAGGACGTCGCCATCCTGCTCTCGAAGAGTGGCGAGACGACTGAGATGCTGCCGCTGCTGCAGGAACTGAAGCGGTTGGGTGTCGGTGTGATCGCGATTACGGGCGTGCCTTCATCGACGCTCGGTCGTGCTGCCGATGCCACACTCGACTCGGCCGTCATCGAAGAAGCCTGCCCGCACGACCTGGCGCCCACCACCAGCACCACCGCCGCGCTGGCACTCGGTGATGCGCTGGCGGTGGCGCTCCTCGAGCACAAAGGATTCCGGCGCGAGGACTTCGCGCGACTGCATCCGGGTGGGGCACTCGGCAAGAAGCTGCTCACCACCGTGGCCGAGGTGATGGAGGACGAACATCTCCCCGTGTTGCCGGTAACAGCCACCATGCGTGAAGCGATAGTTCCCCTGGCCGAGCGGCGTGGCCTGCTGGTGTTGAGCACTGGCGATGGTGTCGTCAGCGGCGTGGTCACTGCCGGCGATCTCGCGCGACTGCTGGAACGCAGCGAGCACCCGTTCGAGGTGGGCGTGGCCGACGTCATGACGCGCATGCCGCGCACTGCGCGCGCCGATGAACTGGCGAGCAGCGTGGTCTTCCGCATGGAACGATTCGGCATCATGGCCATGCCGGTGCTCGACGCGAGCGACCGCCTGGTCGGCGTGGTGCACCTGCACGACCTCCTTCGAGCGGGTGTCGCCTGATGCGTCGTGCCCTGTTTCCCGTCCTGATGACCGTGTCCGCACTGACGGGCTGTCGTCAGGAACAGAAGGCCACCGTCTCGACGGTGGCGACCATCGCCGATTCCGCCGACCAGGTCATGTTCGGGCTCAAGACGATCCTGACCGATCGCGGCGTGGCTCGCGCTGAGCTGCTGGCCGACACGGCGTACTGGTTCGATGAGAACACCCGCGCCGAATTACGCGTCATCAACACCACGTTCTTCGCCAAGGATGGCACGCGTGATGGTGTCCTGACCGCACGCCGTGGCTCGTTCAACACGCGCGCCAACGTGATGGAGGCGCGCCAGAACGTGGTCATCGTCGGGGCCGACGGTCGCAAGCTCACGTCGCCGATGGTACGCTTCGAGCAGTTCCGCAACATGATCGTCTCCGACAGCCCGTTCGTGCTGCTGGAAGGGGAGCGGCGGCTGGAAGGCGTCGGGTTCGAGAGTGACCCGCAGATGCTGAGCGTGAAGGTGCGCAAGCTCTCGCGCGGTACCGGTGCCAGTATCGTGCTGCCGCGCAGTGGCAGTGCCGAACCAGGCTTCCGTGGTGATCCGCCGGCTCCGGTGCCGCCGGTCGTGCCGGCCGCTGGTGCACCCGTTGCGCCGAAGGTGAAGCAGTGATCACCCGCCGCCTGCTCGCCGCGCTGGCTCTCGCGGCCTGTGCACCGACCGTGGTCGAGGCACAGCAGGCGGCGGGCGGCCGTTGCAACATCGAGCTGAAGGCCGGCAGTGATTCCACGCGCCTCAACACCACATCCCCCACCGCCGACGGCCCGCGCAACGTGTTCGTCGGTGGGCGGGTGATTGCACGCTGCCTGAACCAGGACGTCAGCCTGGTGGCGGACAGCGCCGAGTGGTATCAGCAGGCGCAGGTGCTCTACCTGCTCGGCAACGTGCGATACACCGAACCGCGGGTGCGCGTCAGCAGCGACCAGATGAATTACTTCCAGGTCGATGAACGGCTGATCGCGATCGGACATGTGGAGGCCACGCTCCCCAGCAGCTCGGTGATGCGCGGCGACAGCGCGACGTACTATCGCGCCGTGCGCGGCATCCGTCCGCAATCGCGGCTGGTAGCCCAGAATCGCCCTCGCCTGTTCCTCGCACAGCGCGACTCGGCCGGTAAGGCTGGGGAGCCGGTGCAGGTGACTGCCAACCAGATCACCACCGAGAACGACTCGATCGTCTACGCCGGCGGGAAGGTCGAGATCACGCGCAGCGACCTCGATGCGCGCAGCGATTCGGCGTTCCTCGACAGCGGGCGCGAGTTCGCACGCCTGATGATCCAGCCGGTGATCATCGGCAAGGGCGAGCGCGGGTACACGCTGCGCGGCCGGCAGGTGGAGCTCTACACACGCAATCGTGTCGTGCAACGGGTGCTGGCGCAGGCCGATGCGCGCGTCACGAGCGAGGACATGCTGCTGACTGCCGATACCATCGACCTGCGGGTGGATGGCAACAAGGCACAGGCGGCGTACATCTGGGGCACGTCGCGCGCACGCGCGATCTCACCCGATCGCGACCTGATCGCCGATTCGCTGGCGGTGCGCATGCCCAACCAGCAGCTGCGTGAGTTGCGGGCCTTCGGTGAGGCGGTGGCGACCACCATCCCCGATACCGCCACCATCCGCAGCGGCGAGAAGGACTGGTTGAAGGGCGACACGATCTACGCCTTCTTCGACTCCACTGCGCGCGCGCCACGGCCGGCCGCACCACTGCGCACCACCGCCACACCGTCACCGGCCGCAGGACGGGCGCGCGGTACACCGGCGCCGCGAAGCGACAGCGCAGCAACTCCTGTCACGCCGCCGCCCGCGACCGACACCGCCACGGCCAGGCCCCAGCTGCGCGAGATGCAATCGATCGGGCATGCCAGCGCGCGATATCAGGTCTCCACGCAGGGCAGCACACCCGCCAGGCCGGGCATCAACTACTCGCGCGGCGAACGCATCACGGTCTCGCTCGACTCGACCGGTGTGTCGCGGGTGCAAATCGATGAGAACGCGGTGGGTGTGTACCTCGAGCCGGTGCTGGACTCCAGCACCACGCTCACCGTGCCTCCTGGCGGCGGCGCGGTGCGTCCTCCGTCCGGCGTCCCGCCGGGCCCGGGTACTCCGACCGCGCCCGCACCCGCCGTCGTCAGTCCGGCAGCGAAGCCCGCTGCCATCACTCCACGCACCATCCCAGGCCGACCGTGATCGATCAGCCGATGTCGTCTGACGAAGAACTCCCGGCACGCATCCGCGCGCTGATCGAACATTTCGCGCCGCATGACCGCTCGCCGGTGATGGCGATGAATGCGATCTTCGCCGCCGCAGACACCGCCACCGGCATTGCGCGCTTCGATGACGCCGCAGTCATCTATCGCGAGGACTACCTGCTGCTGGAACGGGCAGCAGGGCGCGACTCCGAGCGCGCGGCCGGCGAGTTGAGCCTGGATCAGGTGCGCTCGCACCTGCGCGACACGTTGTTGCCGCGCCTCGTGGCCGACGACGTCATCTCGCTCCCCGCGGCCGGACTGGACCTGCCAGGCGCGAAGATCCAGGTGTTGCCGCACGTGTGGGAGTACGTGAAGGACCGGCGTGAGCAGGTGACCGCCGAAGTGCGCCGTCGCACGACCGAGGTGGTGCGCGTCCAGACCGGCCGCGCGCCGGTGTTCACGCCGGGCACGCAAGCCAGGCTCACCAGCCGCCTCGAGGCCAAGGGGCTGGTCAAGACATACAAGAAGCGCAGCGTCGTGAACAACGTCGCGTTGCATCTCCGGCAGGGCGAGATCGTGGGCCTGCTGGGGCCCAATGGCGCCGGCAAGACCACCACGTTCTACATGATCGTCGGACTGATCCAGCCGCAGAGTGGGTCGATCGTCCTCGATGGCACCGACATCACGACGATGCCGATGTTCAAGCGCGCTCGCAACGGCATCGGCTACCTGTCGCAGGAACCGTCGATCTTCCGCAAGCTGAGCGTCGAGGAAAACATCCTTGCGATCCTCGAGACGCTCCCGCTGTCCGCCGCCGAGAAGGCGGCCAAGCTGGAGAAACTGCTCGATGAGCTGAGCATCAAGCACCTGCGCAAGAGCAAGGCATACGCCCTCTCCGGTGGTGAGCGCCGCCGCCTCGAGATTACCCGGGCGCTGGTCACGGAACCGAAGTTCATGATGCTCGACGAACCGTTCGCCGGCGTGGACCCGATCGCCGTGCACGACATCCAGACCATCGTGTCGGGGTTGCGGCACCGCGGGATAGGCGTCCTCATCTCGGATCACAACGTGGAGCAGACGCTCGACATCGTGGACCGGGCCTACATCATGTTCGACGGCCAGGTCAAGGTGTCGGGCACGGTGCGCGAACTGGTCTTCGACGACACGGTGGCCGAGCTGTATCTGGGCCCGACGCTGGCCGCGCGACTGCGCGAGCGTTTCTCCCGCGACGAAGACAAGGTAGGCGCATCGTGACGTCCGCCGGCATGTACGTGGGAGGCTGGCGATGAGCGGCTTCAAGACGGGGCTCAACCAGAGCACGTCCATGCGGCAGGAGATGAAGGTCAATCCACGCCTCTATCAGGCGATGGACCTTCTCTACATGCCGCTGCTCGACCTCCAGCAGCATCTCCAGCAGGAGCTGCTGGTGAACCCGTTCCTCGAACTGGTGCCGGAGGACGAGGATGGTGAGGAAGGCGCCGAGACGCTCGAGGTGGCGACGCCGGAGGAGCAAAAGGCCGACAACACCGACGAGATGGACTGGCAGAAGATTCTCGAGGACGGCTTCGAGACCGGCGGCCGCAAGGAGGAGTACGAAGAGCGCGAGTACATCGAGCCGGTGACGGTGATGTCGCGCGACCTCATGGATCACCTCCGCGAGCAGGTGCAGATGCTCGAGCTCACCTCGCGCGAGGCGTATCTCGCCGACGAGTTCGTGGGCAACATCAATGAGGACGGCTACCTCGCCTGCACCCTCGAGGAGATTCTGGTCGGCGTCAACACCGAGGTCACCCGCGTGGCCGAGGAAGCCGGCATCGACATCAGCGAACTGCCGATGTACACGATGGAGGAAGTCGAGGCGCTGCTGCCGGTGATCCAGCAGCTCGATCCGCCGGGTGTCGGCGCGCGAAACCTGCGCGAGTGTCTGCTGCTGCAGTTGGCAACGCAAGGGCTCGAGGAGAGCACCGCCTTCGCGCTGGTGCGCGATGGCTTCGATGAGCTGATCGGCCACCGCTGGAGCGAGATGGCGAAGCGGTTCGGCATCCCGGTGTCGGACGTGCAGGCCGTGGCCGACCAGATCGCGAAGCTCGATCCCAAGCCGGGCCTCAAGTTCGCGCCCGACAACGAGCACTACATCATTCCCGACCTGGTGGTGGACAAGGTGGACGGGCGCTACGTCGTGTACCTCAACGACGGCAACCTGCCGCGCCTCAAGCTCAGTCGCACCTACCAGGACATCGCCCGCGACAAGAAGAAGTACGACACCGAGAGCAAGGACTTCATCGCCAACAAGATGAATTCCGCGCACTGGATGATCCAGGCCATCGAGCAGCGCCGCCAGACGATGCTCAAGGTCATGAACTACATCGTCGAGCGGCAGCGCGACTTCTTCGAGAAGGGGGTGCAGCACCTCAAGCCGCTGACGCTGCGCGAGGTGGCCGAAGTCATCGGCATGCACGAGTCCACCGTCAGCCGCGTCACCAACGAGAAGTTCGTGCAGACGCCGCGTGGTGTGCTGCCGCTCAAGTTCTTCT
>JANMON010000274.1:0-9342 GCA_031369265.1 Gemmatimonadaceae bacterium
GCAGTGTCTGGCCCACGGCCACGGCGCCATGGTGTGCCAGCAGGATCACGTCATGGTCTCGGAACAGCGGCGTCAGCGATGAACCAAGCTCGGCCGTTCCTGGCTGCACATACGGTGCAAGGGCCACCGGCCCCACGGTCAGCATCAGCTCCGCCAGCACGCCATCCGGCACCGTCTCACCCGCCAGCGTGAACGCAGTGGCGGCCACCGGATGTGCATGCACCACCGCGGTCACGTCGGCACGCGCGGCATACGCCGCCAGGTGCAATCCCATCTCGCTGGACGGCGCGTGACGACCCGCCAGCTGCTCGCCATCCAGCGTCACTTCCACCAGGTCGTCGGCGTCGATCGCACCCTTCGCGAAGCCGGCCGGCGTCATCAGCAACCGGTTCTCACCCGTGCGCACCGAGATGTTGCCATCCTGTCCTGCAATCAGCTGTCGCTCGGCGAGGGCGCAACAGACGCGCACCACGGCCTCACGCGTTGCGAACGACGACTGCAACCGGTGCGGACGCTGCGCGGCCATCAGCGTGTCATCAGGAAAGGCCGTCGCGCACGTGCACCTGCCGACCGCCCACGATGCAGCGCGCCACGCGACCCGACAGCGTTGCACCGAGCCAGGGTGAATTGCGCCCCTTGCTGCGGAAATCGTTCCCCTGCACCGTCCACGTGGCACCGGCGTCGAACACCGTCGCGTCGGCAATCGCGCCGCGGCGCAGCGTGCCGCCCGGCAACCCGAACACGCGCGCCGGTGCGCACGACAGCTTCTCCACCAGCTGCGACAGCGTGATCGTGCCGGGCGTGACGAGCCACGTCAGCAGCACCGACAGCGCGGTCTCGAGGCCGACGATGCCGTTCGGTGCATCGGCGAACTCGCGGTTCTTCTCGTCGTTGTGGTGCGGCGCATGATCGGTGGCCACGCAATCGATCGTGCCATCCTTCAGTGCGGCGATCAGCGCATCCACGTCGCGCTGCGTGCGCAGCGGCGGGTTCATCTTCGCGTTGGTGTCGTACTGGCCGACGCGCTCCTCGGTCAGCGTGAGGTGATGCGGACAGACCTCCGCCGTCACCGGGATGCCACGTTCCTTGCCCCACCTGATCAGCTCCACGCTGCCCCAGGTGCTCATGTGGCAGAGGTGCACGCGACCCCCGGTGCGTCGCGCGAGGAGGATGTCACGGATCACCATGATCTCCTCGCTCTCGGACGGAATGCCCTTCAACCCGAGCCGCGCGCTGATGACGCCTTCGTTCATCACGCCGCCGTGCGCCAGCGTCGGTTCTTCGCAGTGATCGGCGACCGGGATACCGAAGGTGCGCGCATACTCCAGCGCCGTGCGCATCAGCTGCGCACTCACCACCGGTCGGCCATCGTCGCTCACCGCCACCGCGCCTGCCGCTACCATCTCGCCCATCTCGCTCAGCTGCACGCCGTTCATGCCCACCGAGATCGATCCGATCGGATAGACGCGCGACGCATTCGCCTTCGCTGCCTGCGCGCGAATGAATCCGACGGCCGCCTGGTTGTCGGTGACGGGGTCGGTGTTCGGCATCGCGCAGACGGCGGTGAATCCTCCGGCCGCTGCGGCACGCGCACCGGTGGCGATGGTTTCCACATCCTCGCGACCCGGCTCACGCAGGTGGCAATGCACGTCGATGAACCCCGGCGTGACGTGCAGTCCGCGACAGTCCACGCGCTCGGCGTCATCGGGGCCGGCAATCTGGCCACCCACCGCAGTCACCACGCCATCGGTGAGCAGCAGGTCGCCGATGCCATCGAGCCCGATCGACGGGTCGAGCAGGTGGCCGCCGGTCAGCAGCAGTGGGCGCGTCGTCATCCGTTCCTCATTCTCCCGCGGCCGTGCCGGCCGCTGCCAGGTCGGGGCGTCCGCCCCGTAACAGGTATAGCACCGCCATGCGCACCGCCACGCCGTTCGTCACCTGGTCGAGGATCAGGCTGTGCGGTCCATCGGCGACATCGGAATCGATTTCCACCCCGCGGTTCATCGGGCCGGGGTGCAGGATCAGCAGGTCGCGTGGTGCGCGATCGAGTCGCTCGCGCGTGACGCCGAAGACGCGGTTGTATTCCCGCAGCGACGGGATGTAGCCCGCCGTCATCCGCTCCAGCTGCAGGCGCAGGATGTTCAGCGCATCGGCCCACTCGATTGCTTCCTCGATGCGATCGAAGACCGTCACACCGAGCGCCTCCTCGGCACCGTTCGGCAACAGCGAGCGCGGTCCGCAGACCGCCACCTCGGCGCCCAGCTTGCGCAGGCCGTGAATGTTCGAGCGCGCCACGCGACTGTGCAGCACGTCGCCACAGAGGCAGACGCGCTTGCCGGCCAGCGAGCCCCACTTGTCGCGCAGCGTGAGCAGGTCCAGCAGCCCTTGCGTGGGATGTTCGTGCGTGCCGTCGCCGGCGTTGATGACGTTCGACTCGATGCGTTCGGCCAGGAAGCGCGCCGCACCGCTGGCCTGGTGGCGGATCACCACCATGTCGATCTTCATCGCCTCGAGGTTGCGCGCCGTGTCCACCAGCGTCTCGCCCTTGCTCACCGACGAGTTGCCGATCGCCACGTTCACCGCGTCGGCCGACATCCGCTTCTCGGCGAACTCGAAGCTCACGCGGGTGCGCGTCGAGGCCTCGAAGAACAGGTTGACGATCGTCTCACCGCGCAGCGTCGGCACCTTCTTGATCGCGCGCAGGCTGATCGCCTTCAGCGGTTCGGCGGTGTCGAGAATGGCAGTGATCTGCTCGGCGCTGAGCGACTCGAGATCGAGCAGGTCCTTGCCAAGCCCCGTCATGCGCCGCGCGACTTGGCCGGGCCCACCACCACGCTGTCGTCGCCATCCAGTTCGGCGACGCGCACGTCCACCTGCGAGCCGGCCGGCACGCTGACCACCTTGCCGATGACATCGGCGCGGATCGGCAGCTCCTGGCCGCCGCGATCGATCAGGACCGCGAGCAGGATACGAGCCGGCCGGCCGAAGTCGGCCAGCTCATCGAGCGCCGCGCGCACCGTTCGGCCGGTGTAGAGCACGTCGTCCACGATCACCACCTGCTGCCCGTCGATGTCCACCGGCAGTTCGGTGGCCCCGACCAGCGGACGCGGTCCGACCGTCTGGAGGTCGTCGCGGTAGAGCGTGATGTCGAGGGCGCCGCGCGGCACGGGCTTCCCTTCGCGCTCCTCGATCAATTTCGCCAGCCGGGTGGCGAGCTGCACGCCGCGGCGCTGGATGCCCACCAGCACCAGGTTGTCGGTGCCTGCCGTACGCTCGACGATCTCGTCGGCCATGCGGCGCAGAGTGCGCTCGCACGCGCGCGCATCAAGAATGGTTTCTGTGGCGGTCATCGACGGTGAATATGCCGGGTCGCGGACCGGAACTGAAGGCGGGCCCGTCAGCGGGCGAGCCGCGTCGCGCGCGCCGCGAGGATCGTGGCGGCATCATCCGTCATCACGCCGGTCACGCCCATGTCCCAGAGCCGTTGCGCATCCGCGGCATCGTTCACGGTCCACACGTGCACCGGCACATCGAGCCTGCGTCCCCAGTGCGCCAGGCGCGCCAGGGGTAGCGTGATGCCGGACGACCGTTCGGGCACGCACATCGCCGCACAGGACATCCGGCGCGGTGACACGTGCGCCATCCCGCGCAGCGTGAGGCCTACCATGTCGCGACGCGACGCACCGCTGGCGACACCCGCTGCCCGCACCAGCTGCATCGCGCGATGCAGGAAGCTGCCGATCACCGCGCGTTCGACGGCGCCGTGCGACGCCAGCGCGGCGAGCACCAGCGGCACCGCTTCCACCGTCTTGCATTCGATGATGATGGGAAGGCCGCGTGTCATGGCCAGCACCTCGTCCAGCAGCGGGATGACCGTCTGGTGCGCTGGTGTGTACGGCCCCGTGAACGTCGCGGCCGCATCCAGACGGCGCAGGGCGCCGATGGTGGTGCGTTCGATCAGCAGGTCGTCACCACAGGTGCGGCCGGTGGTGGCATCGTGGTGCACGACGGCCACGCCATCGGCCGAGACGCGCACGTCGAACTCCAGCGCGTCAACACCGAGGTCGATGGCGCGCTGGAACGACGGCAGCGTGTTCTCCGGCCGCTCCTGCGGCGTGCCGCGGTGGCCGATCACGAGCGGCGGCCCCGGGTGGTGGATCACGGCCATCGTTGGAGCAGGCTGAGGTGGGAAGCACGACGGGGCGGCTCGCGTCCTGCGAGCCGCCCCGTGCGTCCTGCAGTCGGATTCAGAACGTATACGACAGCTTGGTCAGCGCCAGACGGCCGAGCGCCGGCACGCCGACGAACGTCGGCCGCTTGTTGTCGAAGATGTTCTGCACGTTTACGCTGAACACCACGCCCTTACCGATGTTCGTGAAGCGCTTGGAGAACTGCACGTCGAACTGGTTGCTCACCGGGATCGACGGGTAGGTGAACGGCCCCGCGTTGCTGGGATTCAGCACACCGCTCTCGTACACACCGGAGTTCACCGTGAAGGCGTTGGTGTAGCGCCAGCGTCCCTCGAGCCCGACGCCGTTCTCCTGCCCGTTGTAGCGCGCGGTGACGGTGGTCTTGGCCCCCGGCGCGTTGAGCGACAGCGGCGAGGTGCCGACCTGGATTTCGTCGAAGATGGTGCGGTTCACGACGCTGCCGGTCCAGTCGAGCGCGAAGTCATTCGTGAACTGATACGACATACCGAGGTCGGCGCCCCACACCTTGACGGTCCGGTCCACGCGGCGATACGTCGCGCGAAGCGCATAGTCATCCTGGATGGGATCGTCGAAGCCGACCGTGCCGAGCGGAATGCCGGCGAGGAGTGGCGTGAGGCTGGTGGCGGCACCGCTTGCCAACGCGGGGATCGAGGCCGAGATGGCCTGACCCTGCTGCTGCGTGAGGCGACCGGCCGTCACTTCTGCCTGCACGTAGGCGGCCATCGCGGCACCGGCCTGCGCACCGACAAAGGCCCCGGTCTGGCCCGGATTGGCGAAGATCCACGGCGTGACCAGCGAGGCCGTGATCGCGCCGCCGCCGCGCTGCTGCGCCCAGCCGCTGAAGTCGAACGACAGCTTGCCGTTCATGCCGAGGCCCTTGTAGCCCACCTCGAACGTGTTGTCGAACGAGGCGTTGAGCGGCGGCAGGTCAGCCACCTGCGTATCGGAGATCAGCGCGCTGCCGAGGCGACCGACGGTGCCGATCTGCGCATTGGTGGGCGCCGAGGTCGCGAGCCGGCTGACGACGGCGTTGGCGAGGCCCTGCGCGATCACGGCGCCCGCCGCTCCGAAGCCGGCCAGCGCCGGTGCGTAGCCGGCCGCCAGCGCGCCGGTGAACACCGGCTGGCGGAAGGCCACGAAGGCCGGCAGCGCGGTGGCGGCGCTGGCCGGCACCACGGTGGTGCCGTTGCTGATGAACGGGGACCGCATGCAGAAGCTTCCGAAGCCACTGGTGTTTGCGCAACTGCGGTCGAAGCCCATGCCGACCTTGGGCCGGTTGCCGGTCGCGATCACGTCGTATGTCGGCAGGTTGAACGGCGTCAGGCTGGCGTTCCGACGGAACCCGGCGGCATCCACCACCGACGGCAGGTCGAGGAAGAACGCGAAGTTGGCCGGCGTGTTGAACGACCGGTTGAACGTGAAGCGCAGCGACTGGTTCTCGGCGGCACGGTAGGTCAGTGCCGCACGCGGCGACACGAACTCACCGGCGATCACGTTGTTCTTGTCCACGCGCAGCGCGGCGAGGAAATCCCAGCGACTGCTGAGGCGCGCCTTGCCCTGCACGTAACCGCCGTACTCGGTGACGTTGTCCACGGCTTCGTTGTTGCCGTTGATCGTGTTGCCGGTCTGCGGATTGGTCTTGATGTAGTCCACACCGTAGATGAAGTCGGTGCGGCCCTTGCCGAGCCCGAAGCCGTGCTGGATCTGGCCGGTGTACACCCGCGACTTGTCCACGATCGGCTGGCCGTTGCGCAGCAGGAAGGTGCCGCGCGAGTCACCCGAGTTTTCGTTGCCGGCGTTGCTGATGTTGGCGAACCCCTGGATGAACAACCGGCCGACGCGGATGCGCTGCTGGAAGTTCTGGTAGCTCCAGTTGCGGATCTGCGACGCACCGTTGGCACCGGTCAACTCGATCGCACTCGGCACCTTGGTCATGCTGACGGTCGTGATCAGCTCCGAGGTGGCAGTCGGCCGGATGTCCATGCGCGCCTCGCCGTTCATGCGCTCGAACCCGAAGTCGCGCTGGTTGGCGACCAGCACGCGCGGCGCACCCGGCGACGGCGGCCGTGAGATCTGCGCCGGCTCACCCGGATCCTTGTACTCGAAGTCGTTGCCGGTCATGTACTCGCCGCTCAGCTTGTAGCCGAACCGGCTGCCGACCGTGCCCGCATGACGGATCGCGCCGCGGAAGATGCTCTGCTCACCACCCTGCACCGAGAGCGTGGTGCCCTGCGAACTGAACGGCGACTTGGTGATCACGTGCAGCACGCCGGCGCCGGAGTTCGGGCCGGACAGGGCCGACGCGGGACCGAGCAGCAGTTCCACGCGCTCGATGTCTTCCGACTGGCCGAGTGAGAGGTACGGCACGTTCACACGCAGCGACGGCACGCCGGCAAATCGGTAATCCTGCAGCATCAGCAGCGAGCCGCTGAAGGCGTTGTTGAATCCGCGGGCAACGATGTTCGACTGCGCAATGCCGCCACTCGACACGTCGATGCCGGGCTGACCCTTGACCAGGTCGGCGACACTCATCGAGGGCTTTCGTTCGATCGTCTCGCTGGTCACCACCGACAGCGCGGCTGGTGCTTCGAGCGCCTTTTCCGGACGGCGCGACGCCGTCGTGACGACGGCGTTGAGCTGCGTCGGAATCTCGTCCATCGCGGCGTTCAGCGTCGTCTGCTGCCCGGCGCGGATCACGATGCCGGGATAGCGCTGCAGCTGGAAATTGATGCGGCTCACGGTCACCACGTAGGTGCCGGCAGGAATGTTGTTGACCGTGTACTGCCCCGCGTCACCGGCCACGGTCGCCCCGACCGTGGTGGCGCCGGCGACGGTGATGCGCGCCAGGTTGAGTGGGCGACCACCGTCCTTGGTCGTGATCCGGCCGGTGAGTGAGCCGCCCTGTGCTGCGGCACTCGTGGCGAAGAGCACCGCGGCCGCGACTCCCGGCAGCAGGCGACGAACGATGAATGGCAGCACGCAACACCTCTGGGTGTGGATGAGGCGAGCCGGTGCACTTCGTCGTCACGCGTATCTCGTCGCGTCGAAGCGGTCAGCCCCCTGTGAACCAGTACAGTGGGCCGAAGCTGACGAGCGGGACAAGCCTCGTCAATAGAGCGAATGCATACGCAGGTGCACCTGGGCCATGCGGCGTGCCGGCGACGACCGCATGGCCGACGGCAATCACATTGGCGCGTCGCAATCCTGAAGCGACAGGCCGCTCAGCGCATGGCCGCCGGCGGGCCCTCGGGCACTCGCAGCATGATCTCACGGCGGGCGGCGGGTGCGCCAGGTTGCGTGATCTCCACGGCCAGCAAGTACCGTCCCGGCTTCACTTCCGGCATGGTCAGCGTCATGCGTCGGCCCGGACCACCGTCAGGCTGCGCCGGGTCGGGGATGCGCAGGGATGCGCCGCCGGCCGCGCCGCCACCAAGTCGGAACAGCGATCCGAGCCGGCGGAAGCCGCTTGCCGTGTCGGTCGGGGTGATGGAAATCGTCACGGTTGCGCCCGGACCGCCATAGTACTCCCAGAACAGGCCGAACGACTGGCCGTCCCCGATGTCCGTGCCGCCGAGGGCCGACGTCAGCACCGACTCCAGCGTGGCCACGTCGGCCAGCCCTGCCGACGCCGCATCGGTGGCGCGCACGGACAGCAACAGCAGGTCCGACATCCGCGCCTCGGGTTCGATCGGCGCCACACCGGTGCGCAGGCGACCGCCGAACTTGCGCGCGTCACTCAGAATCTCCAGGCTCGCCAGCATCGTGTCACGAAAGACACCCGCGTTCACCGCCACCGCACCACGCAATGGCTGCCCATCCTTCACGATGCGCGACACGCGCTGCTGCGGTCCACGCTCGAGCACCAGCGCCGTGCGTGTCTTGCCGCGTTCGTAGCGTGCCTTCCCTTCCAGCACGTAGGCGCCCACCAGCAACGTCGAGTCACCACGCCGGAAGCGCACCATCTGGCCACCCAGCTCCTGAAACCCGCCCGGCGCGTAGCGCGGCGCGTAGCGCATCTGCGCATAGCGCGCGTTGAACGGATAGTCCTCGGGCCGCGCGGTGAAGGGATTCTTCAGCGCCGCACTACTCGGCATGAAGTCATGACTCGGCGTGGCTTCGTGTCCGATGGTGTTCGACACCATGTCGCCGCGCTGGCTGATGATCGTGTTCTGCTTCGACCACGCCACCGGCCAGCCGTAGCGCAGCTGTGACTCGCCGAACTCCGGCTTCCACGGACCGTACACCGTCGCCGTGCCGGCCTCGATCGCGTTGTACGTGCGCCGCGCGAAGAGTTCGTTCCGCAGGTCGTTGCCGTCCAGGTGCGCGAACGGCTTGCCAAGCCAGAACACCTGCGTGTTGTAGGCGATGCGTTCCTGGCAGCTCCTGGCCAGGTAGGCGAGGCTGTCGGCCTTCTTCAGCCACGGCGCGATGTTCTGCCAGTCGCAGCGCTGTGCCTCGGGCATCCTGCCCAATGCGTCGTTGAACGATCGCTCGGCGCCGGGCGCATCGTTCTGCGCGTGGCGCACGAAGCCGGTCAGCGCCGCGCACCACCACGCGGTGCCCTTGCACTCGGTGACGGCCGTCTCGGCGCCCGCCATGTCCTTCGCCTCGACGGAGTACTTGACGCGCTGTCCCACGATCCAGTCGTCGGCCGGCGCGGACAGCTCCGCTTCCCGCAGCGACTGCAGCAGGCGGCGACGCGCGACGCCGATCTCCGGCCGTTCCGGCCGCGGCGGCACGTCGTTGTTGTTGTTCCAGTAGAAGATGCTGCCGAACTGCACGTCCGGTTCGGAGGTGGCGCCGCCAGAGCTGAAGCCCAGCCCCTCACGCCGCGCGCGTTCGAACTCCGCCTGCGACTGCCGGATGAAGGTGGCCGGGCTCAGCGCGCTGTTGGTGGCCGGCGTGGTGGCCGGCGGTGGTGCCGGTGGGGTGCGCTGGCTCTGTGCCCCGACCGCACTGCCGAGGAGCAGCAGGGGGAGCAGCAGGAGCGCGCGGCGCGGCGCGGTGGTGCGGTGGGCAGAGGACATGCACCGTAAATACGCACATCCCCAACGGAAGTGGCGCCCCCCCCCCCCGGCGGCCGGCGGCCCACCCCGCCCGGCGGGCCGGGCCGGGGGGGGTGGGAAACCCC
>JANMON010000282.1:0-5480 GCA_031369265.1 Gemmatimonadaceae bacterium
GGCGAGTATGGGATGTCGGGACTCTATCTCGGTGTGCCCTGCAAGCTGGGTCGCAACGGGCTGGAGAAGGTGATCGAGGTCGAACTCTCGGCCGACGAGCGGGCGGCACTCGAGAAGAGTGCGCAGGCGGTCCGCGAACCGATGGCTGCGCTCACGATCTGAGCATTCTGCGAGCGGCGGACCGGGCGGGTGCCTGGTCCGCCGTTTCTTCACGACTTCATCCTGACCCAGTTCCGGAGCAACCTGCTCGATGAACACGGTGTTGACGTTCTGGCGCTCCACCATCGGCAAGAAGGTGGTGATGGGCGTGACGGGGCTGATCGGTCTCGGCTTCGTGATCGGCCACATGGCCGGCAACCTGCAGGCGTTCTCGGGGGCGGAGAAGCTGGACGCCTATGGCGCCCTGCTGCATGGCCCGCTGCATGAGGTGGTGCTGATTGCGCGGGTGGTGCTGATCGCGGCGGTGATCCTGCACGTGACGGCGGCGTACCAGCTGACGATGCTCTCGCGCGCCGCGCGCCCGGTGGACTACGCCTCGCGCAAGCCGCAGGTGAGCACACTGGCCGCGCGCACGCTGCGCTGGGGCGGCGTGGTGCTGCTGGTCTTCATCGTCTTCCACATCCTGCACTTCACCATCGGCAGCGTGCACCCCGACTTCGTCGAGGGCCGCATCTATCGGAACCTCTCGAGCGGTTTTGCCGTCAAGTGGGTAGCGGTGTTCTACCTGGTGGCGATGGTCGCGCTCGGCATGCACCTCTTCCACGGCGCCTGGAGCTCGATGCGCACGCTGGGCGTTGCCAAGCAGAAGGCGCACCCGATCAAGCGGTACCTGCCGGTGGTGCTGGCGGTGGTGATCTCTCTCGGGTTCGCGGCGATTCCGCTGGCCTTCCTTCTCGGTGTTCTCAAGTAGTCGGACGCACAGCATATGGAACTGAAGTCCAAGATCCCGTCGGGTCCCCTCGAGCAGAAGTGGGACTCGCACCGCTTCAACATGAAGCTGGTCAACCCGGCCAACAAGCGGAAATACCATGTGATCGTGGTGGGCTCGGGGCTGGCCGGTGCCTCGGCCGCCGCCACCATGTCGGAGCTCGGCTACAAGGTCTCCTGCTTCGTCTACCACGACTCTCCGCGTCGCGCGCACTCGATCGCGGCGCAGGGTGGCATCAACGCCGCCAAGAACTACCAGAATGACGGCGACTCGGTGAAGCGCCTGTTCTACGACACGATCAAGGGTGGCGACTTCCGCGCCCGCGAGGCGAATGTCTATCGCCTGGCGCAGGTCTCGGTGAACATCATCGACCAGTGCGTGGCGCAGGGTGTGCCGTTCGCGCGCGAGTACGGCGGCCTGCTCACCAACCGGTCGTTCGGTGGCGCGCAGGTCAGCCGCACCTTCTACGCCCGCGGCCAGACCGGCCAGCAACTGCTGCTGGGTGCCTACCAGGCGCTCGAGAAGCAGATCGGCAAGGGCGCGATCACGATGCACACGCTGACCGAGATGCTGGACGTGATCCTGGTGGATGGCGTCGCGCGCGGCATCGTGGCGCGTGACCTCCGCACCGGCACGATCACGTCGCACCTCGCCGATGCGGTGGTGCTGGCCACGGGCGGCTACGGCAACGTGTTCTTCCTCTCGACCAACGCCAAGCAGTCGAACGTGACGGCCAGCTGGCGCGCCTACAAGCGCGGCGCTGCCTTCGCCAATCCGTGCTTCACGCAGATCCACCCGACATGCATTCCGCAGGCGGGCGATCACCAGTCGAAGCTGACGCTGATGTCGGAATCCCTGCGCAACGATGGTCGCTGCTGGGCCCCGGTGAAGAAGGGTGACACCCGCAACCCGCGCGACATTCCGGAGTCGGAGCGCGATTACGTCCTCGAGCGGAAGTACCCGAGCTTCGGCAACCTCGCGCCGCGCGACATCGCCAGCCGCGCCGCCAAGGAAGTCTGCGACGAAGGCCGCGGCGTCGGCGAGACGGGTCTGGGGGTCTATCTCGACTTCGCCGACTCGATCAAGCGCGTGGGCGAGAAGGCGATCGGCGAACGCTACGGCAACCTGTTCGAGATGTACCAGCGGATCACGGACGAGGACCCGTACCAGCAGCCGATGCGCATCTATCCCGCCGTGCACTACACGATGGGCGGCACGTGGGTGGATTACAACCTGATGAGCACCATTCCCGGCCTGCATGTGCTGGGTGAGGCGAACTTCTCCGACCACGGTGCCAACCGCCTCGGCGCGAGTGCGCTGATGCAGGGGCTGGCTGACGGCTACTTCGTGATCCCGGTCACCATCGGCGACTACCTGGCGCAGGCCAAGCTGCCGACCGTGACACTGGATCATCCGGAGGTGCGGGCGGCGGAGGTCGCCGCGGGCGCGCGCATGAAGCGCCTGGTGGACATCAAGGGCAAGCGGTCGGTGGACAGCTTTCACCGCGACCTCGGCAAGATCATGTGGGACAAGTGCGGCATGGCGCGCAACACGGCCTCGCTGACCACGGCGATGGGCGAGATCGGCGCACTGAAGGAAGAGTTCTGGCGCAACGTCAGCGTGCCGGGCAGCGACGCCGACCTGAATCAGGCACTCGAGAAGGCCAATCGCGTGGCCGACTTCATGGAACTCGGTGAGCTGATGTGCCGCGATGCACTCGAACGCGAAGAGAGCTGCGGCGGCCACTTCCGCACCGAGTACCAGACCCCCGACGGCGAGGCGCTGCGCAACGACGACCAGTACGCCCACGTCGCAGCATGGCAATACAACGGCGAGAGCGCGGCACCGACGCGGCTCGTGGAACCGCTCACGTTCGAAAACGTGCAGCTCAGCCAGCGGAGCTACAAGTAATGCATTTCACGTTGAAGGTCTGGCGTCAGGCCAGCCCCAGCAGCGCGGGTCGCCTCGAGACCTACCAGGCGAAGGACGTTCCCTCGGATGCCTCGTTCCTCGAGATGATCGACATCGTGAACGGTCACCTCGAGGAGGACGGGAAGGAGCCGATCGCCTTCGCCCACGATTGCCGCGAGGGGATCTGCGGCAGCTGCAGCATGATGATCGATGGCGTGGCCCACGGACCGGTGAAGGGCGCGGCCACCTGTCAGGTGCACATGCGCACCTTCACCGACGGCCAGGAGATCACCGTCGAGCCGTGGCGCTCGGTGGCCTTCCCGGTGCTCAAGGACCTGATCACCGATCGCAGCGCACTGGATCGCATCATCCAGAAGGGTGGCTACATCAGCGCCCCGACCGGTGGTGCCCGCGATGCGAACGAGATCCTGGTGGCCAAGCAGGACTCCGACTCGGCGATGGATGCGGCGGCCTGCATCGGCTGCGGCGCCTGTGTGGCCGCCTGCCCGAACGGCTCGGCCTCGCTGTTCACCGGCGCCAAGATCGCGCACCTCGGCCGCCTGCCGCAGGGCCAGCCGGAACGCTACAAGCGCGTCGAGGCGATGGTGGCGCAGATGGACGCGGAGCACTTCGGCCACTGCACGCTCTACGGCGAGTGCCAGGAGGCGTGCCCGAAGCAGATCTCGATCGACGTCATCACGCGCATGAACCGCGACTACATCGTGGCCACGGCGACCAAGGCACCGGAGATGGCGGGTCACGGATCGGATTGAGGTTCGCGCGGCCGTGCGCGGCGAATGGGTTTCGCTGGAGTCGCTTCGGTTACTGCAACGGCAACAGCTTGACGCAAGGACGCGAAGTCGCGAAGGCGCAAGGAACAGCAAAAAAGCTGTAGGAACGACGCTCGAAATACGCGGCTCCTACAGCTTTTCGTTGCCGGCGTCGCGCCGCGTCAGTCGACCAAATTCAGAACGCTTTGCGCCTTCGTGTCCCTGCGCCTTGGCGTCAAGCAGTTGCAGTGCAGCAGTTACGACCTACGGCGCCAGCCTGTACGAGGCGTGGCGCCGGGTCAGAGCTTCGGCAGCGTGATGCCGACTTGCGCCTGGTACTTGCCGCGCTTGTCCCGGTAGCTGACGTCGGGCGGGGCATTGCCCTGGAGGAAGAGCACCTGGGCGATGCCTTCGTTGGCGTAAATTTTGGCCGGCAGCGGCGTGGTGTTCGAGATCTCCAGCGTGACGAACCCCTCCCACTCCGGCTCGAAGGGCGTCACGTTGGTGATGATGCCACATCGGGCGTAGGTGGACTTGCCCACGCAGATGGTGAGGATGTCGCGCGGAATGCGGAAATACTCCACCGACCGGGCGAGGGCGAAGCTGTTCGGCGGGACGATGCAGGAATCGCCCTCGAACTCCACGAAGCTCCGCGGATCGAAATCCTTCGGGTCCACGATCGAGCTGAGGACGTTCGTGAAGATCTTGAATTCCCGGGCCACCCGCATGTCATAGCCGTACGAGGAGACCCCGTAGCTGATGACACCGTCGCGGACCTGTCGGTCTTCGTAGGGTTCGATCATCCCGTGGTCGAGCGCCATGCGGCGGATCCACGCGTCGTTCATGATGGGCATGGCGCGGGAACGTAGTGGCCCCGCGCCCGCGGTGCCACCGGCGGCCACCGCTGCCGGGCCGGGGCGGAGACCCTCGGGCGTGCGCCGTGATGCCCCGCGTGGAGCGTTGAAGTACGTTCGGCGCGCGGCTACCTTGCCCATGACCGGTTAGTGAATTTTTTCACGAGCATTCGACCACGCATGGGGCTTCAAGCGTACCTCCCAATCCTGATGTTGATGGGTTTCGTTCTGGTGAACGCAGCCGTCATCATCGGTTTGTCGCAGTGGGCGATGCGTCGGCGTCCGAGTATCGTGAAATCGGAGGCGTACGAGTCAGGCATCCCGGTGATTGGCGATGCCCGCGAGCGGTTCTCGGTCAAGTTCTACCTGGTCGCGATGCTCTTCATCGTGTTCGACGTGGAGACGGTCTTCCTGATCCCATGGGGCACTGCCTTCCGTCGCCTCTCGTGCCATGGCGCCGTGGTGGACGGCGTCTGCAGCGGCGCAGTGAGCTTCTTCGGCCTCGGTGAGATGCTGGTCTTCATGGCGATCCTCGCGGTGGGCCTGACGTATGTATGGCGCAAGGGAGCACTGCAATGGGATTGACGCCGACGGTACCGACGTCTCGCGTGTCGTACGATCCGCCGTCACAGGAGGGCTGGGTCACGACGCGCCTCGAGTTCCTGGTGAACTGGGGACGGGCCAACTCGCTCTGGCCGATGCCGTTCGGCACCGCCTGCTGCGCCATCGAGTTCATGGCCACCGCCGCCAGCCGGTTCGACCTGGCGCGCTTCGGCATGGAGCGCATGAGTTACTCGCCGCGGCAGGCCGATGTGCTGATCTGCGCCGGCCGCGTGCCGTTCAAGCTGGCGCCGGTCATTCGCCGCATCTACGAGCAGATGCCGCAGCCAAAGTGGGTCATCTCGATGGGGGCCTGCGCCTCCACCGGCGGGATGTTCGATTCCTACGCCGTGGTGCAGGGGATCGACACGATCATCCCGGTGGACGTCTACGTGCCGGGCTGCCCGCCGCGCCCCG
>JANMON010000295.1:0-2157 GCA_031369265.1 Gemmatimonadaceae bacterium
ACGTCGAGCGGATGCAACTGCGCACCCTGCCGGTCGTTGGTGGTCACGATCCAGCGACCGTCTGGCGATATTGCCAGCTCCGCGATCAACCCGCCGCCGGCATCCAGCGACACCGCACTTCCGCCATCCACGTTCCAGAGCCACGCCTCCTTCTCACCCTCGCCGACCGTGATCAGGTTGCGCCCGTCGGGCGTGAATCGCATCAGCTGCAGGGCCTGGCCACGTGGGCGCAGCACCGGCCGTGCGGCACCGGTGGTGCGATCGAGTACATGCACCCAGTGATCGGACGTTAGTGCAGCAACTCGCTCGCCGTCCGGAGAGAACACGAGGCGAGTGACCTGCATCTCACTGACCTTGCCAGTGCGACCGGTGTCCGCTGGCACGTCGGTCTGCCAGGTGCGCACCACGCCGTTGGAGAAACTGGCGGCGAGCAGGCGCCCGTCTGCGCTGAGGGCCACTGCGCTGGGGCGATCGTCTTGCACCGTGATGCGTCGCAGCGACGTGCGCCCGTCGCGTCGCTGCAGCACGATCGAGCCGTCGGCCCGGCAGGTGGCAAGCAACTCTCCGTTGCCTGACATCGCGGCGCATTCCGGGTTCCGCTGATCGCAGTCGTCCTGGTCCGGGTCGTACTTCTCGTCCTGCGGATCACGGCAGACCGAATCGGCTGGCACCATCGTGACGCGCACCGGCGGCGTGCTGTCGGTGATGTCCCAGACGGTGGCATCGCCATCGGTGGTCAGCGCCAGCACGTATCGCCCATTTAATGATTGCTGTGCATCGACCAGGAACTCCTTGACAGGATTCTCGACCTGAGACCGTAACGGGGTGGCGCCGAACGACCAGCGCAGCCTTCCACCGTCGTATCGGAGTGCGTGCAGCTGGCTGCCATCGCCACTCCAGTGCAGCGCGCGCAGGGTGACCGGCAGGGTGTCGAGCGGCACTGGCGCTGCCGCACTGTCCAGCCGGTAGCGATAGAGCAGCCCATCGCGGCTGCCCAGCGCCACGGCGCGCGAATCACGGGTGAAGCCGACTGCGGTGATGTCGCCCCCTGACGGGTGCGCGGGGTCGATCCCGCCTGCCGTCTGGTGCAGTGGGGCAGGCGGCGGCGTCCAGAGCCAGATCCCACCATCGCGCGCGGCGGTGACGATCCGCCCGTCTTCCGCGACGCCGGCGGCGAGGATCTCGTTGGTGTGGCCGGCCAGCGTGGTGGCGGTGCCTGCGGTATCGAACAGGACGGCGTGATACGTGTACGGCGACGAGGTGACGAACTTTCGACCATCGGCACCGAAGGTCAGGGTCTGCATCGGTTCGTCAGGTCGCACGACGCTGTGCTGCAGCTTGCGCGTGGTGGTGTTCCAGAGCCGAACCGTGTTGTCGAAGCCTGCGCTCACCAGCTGCCGACCGGAGGGGCTCCAGGCCAGTGCGGTCACCGAGCCGGCGTGTCGGAGAAGCGAATCCTGGCGGGAACGCGAGCCGAGCGAGACTAGTTGCAGCGCACCCGCTTTTCCACCCAGCGCCGCGCTGCGACCGTCGGGGCTCACCTCGACCACGGTGATACGCTCGCCTCGCGTGTGGGTGATGGAGCGCTCCTTCACGCCGTTGGCCGACCAGAGCTGCAAATGTGTTTCGTCACCATTCACCGTCGCCACCCGCTCGCCGTCCACCGCGACGCCGAATTGCACGTCCTTTGCGCGCCAGCGCACCAGATGCTCGTCGATCACGGTGGTGTCGCGTCGGAGGGGTGCACGCGTCGTATCGCGACGGGCGGCATCGAGGTCGAACACGCGGAGCATGCCCGCCATGTCGGTGATGAGCAGCTGCGCTCCGCTGCGACTGAACTCGAGGTGTGTGGTTGGCTGATCCGACGCCACCAGCACCAGCGGTGTGGCGCGCGCGTCGGTCAGCGGGACGACATGCACGTTGCCCCGGAGACTGGCGAGGGCGACCTGCGTGCCGGCGCGGTCGAAGGCGACGGCGGTGGTGGAGGCGGTGGTGTCGGCTGGCAGGAGCCGAGAAATTCCGCTGCCGAGGTGGTGCAACCACACTTCATTTTCCTCCACGTCCACCAGCCAGCGTCCATCGCCACTCATCACCGCCACGTCGAGCGGCGGTCGGCTGCCGAAGGTCATCGACACCTGCGGCCCGCGGCCGAGCTGC
>JANMON010000306.1:0-4559 GCA_031369265.1 Gemmatimonadaceae bacterium
CCCCCGCGGCTGCCATCGGCGTGTTCGGCTTGGCGCGGAAGTTCTGCACGATGACCTCCTGGATATGCCCGTACGACTCGTGCAGTTCGCGCAGGGCGAGCACCGACCGGTTGTTACCGGTCGGGCGCCGCCAGCATTCCGGTCTCGAGCGCGAGCGCGGTGAGTCCCGCCACCGTGCTCACACCGAGCTTGCGCATCAGCCGTTCACGGTGGGTTTCCACCGTGCGCGGACTGATGCCAAGTGATGCCGCGATGGCCTTGTTGGTGTGGCCCGACGCGATGCCGCGCAGCACGTCGCACTCGCGCGGGGTGAGCTGGGCGATACGTTCCCACGGCGTGGGGCCGGCGGGTTCGTCAGCCGGCGGCGCACCGAAACGCGCACCGACCGCCAGCCGCAGCTGCGTGGCGAGCATGGTCGCCGCACTGTCCTTGACCACGTAGGCGCTGGCACCGGCCACGCGACTTTCGCGCGCGTATTCGGCGTCATCGTACATGCTGAGCATCACCACGGTGAGTTCGGCACGTTGCTCCTTGAGCAGGCGCACGAGCTGCAGGCCGGACATGTCCGGCAGGCCCACATCCACCACGGCTGCGTCAGGCAGCAGGCGCGCCGCCAATGCCAGCGCGCTGGCCGCATCACTGGCCTCACCGACGACTTGCATGTCTGGCGCGGCCTCGAGAATGCGGCGGACGCCTTCCCGCACGATCGGGTGATCGTCCACCACCAGCACGCGCAGCGACGGTGTGGTGCTCACGATGCCGCCACGGCCGCGGCCGCGCTGCTGCGCAGCACCACCAGCAGGCGGGTGCCACCGATCGGCGACGGCTCCAGCGACATCCGTCCTCCAAGCAGTGCCAGGCGTTCGCGCATTCCGACGAGTCCCACGTGTCCTCCCCGCTCCTGTTCCGTGAGGTGCGCCCGCGACGGCGGGCCCACACCATCGTCGTCCACCGTCAGGCGCACGTCGTCGCCATCGGGCTCGATGGTAATGTGCAGCCGTGTCGCGCTGGCGTGGCGCAACACGTTGGTGATCCCTTCCTGCGCGGCGCGGAACAGCGCCAGTTCGCGATCGCGCGGCAGTGGCGCCATCGCGTCCGGTGCCTCGAGGGTCGCGTGGATCTGTCCTTCGCGCGAGAGCTGCGCCACCAGCGAGCGCACCGCGCTCAGCAACCCCAGGTCATCCAGCAGTGACGGACGCAGCGCCGCCGTGACGCGGCGCAGGCTGGTGAGCCCGGCCGTCACCAGCGCATCCATGCGCGACGCCACGTCGCCGGCGCCGGTCACGCCCTGCAGTGCGCCCACCTCCATGCGCATGGCGCTGAACAACTGCCCGGTCTCGTCATGCAGTTCACGCGACAGGCGCTTCCGCTCATCCTCGTGCTGCTCCACCAGCCGCGATGACAGACGCGCCAGCTCGCCGGTGCGTTCCTCGAGTTGTTGCGTGAGCTCCGCCTGCTGCAGCGCCGACCCCACCTGCCGACCCAGTGCGCGCAGGAAATCCTCGTCCAGGGCACTGAACGGATCGCGCACGTCACCGGTGAGCACCAGCACGTGGGTGATGGTCGCGTCGCGGTAGATGGGCAGCGCCGCCACGAACCGTTCACCGCCGGCATGCGGTGCGATGGCGGCGCTCACGCTGCGGCCATCGCGCACCGCCTGGCCCACCACATCCACCACCGACGGCGGTAGCGCCGTGCCGCGCCACGTCTGCGCCTTACCGGCACCGTCGAGCACCACGCCCTCGGCCACGAGGTAGAGGGCTGTGCCGCTCACGCCACGCAGGCGCAGCGGGCGCTCGAGCAGCGCCGCCACCACCGCATCGCCGCGGGCGCTGGCCTGCACATCGGCCGAGAGCCGCGCCAGTGCTTCCAGTCCGCGGCGCAGGTCGTCGATCACCAGCAGCCCGATACCCGCCACAACCGCCAGGATGAAGAGGATGTCGAGATAGTATCCCCACGGTACCCAAGCGCCGCGGGCGCGCAGCATCGGGTAATCCAGGTGGTGCACTGCCCACAGCGTGAAGGCGCCGGCCAGCGTCCAGGCACCGGGTGATCCGGTGCGCTGCGCGTGACGCGCAAAGCTGATGCCGGTGATCAGCGTGGCTGCACTGAGGAAGGCGATCGCCGGCACCACTGCCAGCAGGAAGTTGTCGAGCGTGAAGATCGCGATGTAACTCCACAGCACCGGGAACAGCGCCAGCACCGCCAGTTGCGGCGAGAAGCGCAACCCACGCGAGAAGCTGATGCCGGCGGCGAGGAAGCCGAGCGCACTCCAGCCGGTGAGGACCTGGTGCCAGAACAGCCAGCCGCTGTTCTGCGTGCGCAGGAAGCCGATGATCACGCCCACGCGCACCGCGTACAGCATCCAGCTGAACGACCACCAGGCGTAATACGGCTTCCGGAAGCGCGTGTACAGCCACGAGCAATACGCCGCACCACCGAGCGCGATCAGCGCCAGCAGCAATGCGGCGGCGAACTCCGTCATCCCGTCGCCTGCCTCACTCGGTCACGGCGCCGGTGGCCTGCGGCAACGGCGGGGCGTGGTCGGGCGGCGTGGCGGCCAGCGCGGCGCGGGCTGCCTGCAGCACGCGGAACTCCACGTCCTTCAGCGATCCGTGCACCAGCGCACCGCTGGCCTTGGCGTGTCCGCCACCGTCGAACTGCCGCGCCAGGGCGTTCACGTCGACGTTGCCGGAGCTGCGGAAGCTGATCTTGACGCGATTGTGCCCGAGATCGCGGAAGAACACGGCCAGCCGCGTGCCCGCGATGGAGCGCGGATGCTCCACGATGCCGTCCATCTCCTCGCTGGTCACGTTGTAGCGCTCCTTCGCGCCCACCGGCAGCGAGAGCCAGCTCAACCCCGTCGATTCTTCCACGCCCAGCGACTGCAGGGCCTCAGCCAGCAAGCGAACGCGCCCCGGGCTCTGCGAGGCGTACACTCGGCGGTACATCAATTCCGGATCGACACCCCGCGCCAGCAACTGCGCCGCGATCGTGTGCACCCGCGGTGTGGTGTTGCTGAAGCGGAAACCACCGGTGTCGGTGAGGATCGCGATGTAGAGCGCGGTGGCGGTCTCCATGTCGATCGGGATGTCGAGCACCTGCGCGAGGTCGAACACCAACTCACCGGTGGCCGACGCGCGCGTGTCGGCCACGATCACCGGCGCCGGCGGCTCGTCGCTCGGGATGTGGTGATCGATGCAGAAGCGCGGCACCGTCATCTCGCGCACTGTGTCGGCGAGGTTGCCGAGTCGCTTCACGTCGCTGATGTCCACCACCAGCAGCGCGTCGATGGCCGGATCCCGCAGTGCGGCCGCGCCCCGATCGCTCTGGTCCTGCACCGGCCCACCGAGCAGGAAGCGGAACATCGTCGGCCACGGCGTGGGATTCACGATCCGGCTGTGGATGCCGATGTGCGCGAAGAGGCGCGACAGCGCCGCCTCCGAGCCGCAGCCATCGCCGTCGCTGTTGACGTGCGTGGAGAGCGCCACCGTCATGCCGGCGGTGAGCCCGTCGGCGAGGGTACGGATGGCCGCGATGCGGTCCGGAGGGACGGCGAGGAGGTCGTGGATCGTTTGCATGGTCCAGTCAAAATAGAGCGGCGCCCGGATTGCCGGGCGCCGCTGCACTGCTGCGAACGGTGTGCGTGTCAGTCGCCGGACGACATCGCCGCGCGGGCCTCCGCCTTGCCGAGCGTCGAGTTTCGACGGCCGTACACGACGTACACAGTGATGCCGATCGCCGTCCAGACTGTCAGCAGTCCCCACGTGAGGGCGGGGAGTGTGGCCATCATGCCCAGCGTGGAGCCGGCACCGAGCAGCGGAATGAGCGGTACCAGCGGCGTCTTGAAGGGGCGCGGCAGTTCGGGGGAGCGCTTCCGAAGCACCAGCACGCCGATGCAGACGGTGGCGAACGCCGCCAGCGTGCCGCCCGACACCAGGTCGCCCAGCAGGCCGACCGGGAAGAACGCCGCGATCAACATCGCCACCACACCCACGATCACCGTCGAGGTGGCCGGCGTGCGGTACTTCGGGTGCACCCGACCGAACAGCGGCGGCAGCAACCCGTCGCGCGACATCGTGTAGAAGATGCGCGGCTGGCCCATCAGCATCACCAGCACCACGCTCGACAGGCCGGCGATGGCGCCGATGTTGACGAGGTACTCCAGCCAGCGGAGCGCCGGGGCCGCACTGATCGCGACCGATACCGGGTGCGGCACGCTGAGCGCCGTGTAGGGAGCGAGGCCGGTCATGACCAGCGCCATCAGGATGTAGAGCACGGTACAGATCAGCAGCGAGGCGATCATGCCGATCGGCAGGTCACGCTGCGGATTCTTGGCTTCCTGGGCGGCGGTGCTGACGGCGTCGAAACCGATGTAGGCGAAGAATACCGCCGAGGCGCCGCGCAGCACGCCCGACCAGCCGAACTTGCCCCACTCACCGGTGTTGGCAGGGATGAACGGCTCCCAGTTGGCGCGGTTCACGTAGAAGAAGCCGAAGCCGATCACCAGCAGCACGATGCTGGTCTTGATGATCACCATGAGATTGTTGAACGATGCC
>JANMON010000127.1:0-14719 GCA_031369265.1 Gemmatimonadaceae bacterium
CTCGCTGGCGCTCGGGATGCGCCGCGCCGACGTGGCGCACACACTGGACGGATTCGGTATGCTCATCCCCAGCCGTGAGCGCCGGAAGACGCTCGGCGTGCTGTTCTCCAGCACCCTGTTCGAACACCGCGCGCTCGACGGCAACGTGCTGCTGACCTGCTTCCTCGGCGGCACACGCCATCCGGAGCTCGGTCTGGCCTCGACCGATGCGCTGCTGGACGTGGTGCAGCCGGAACTCGCCGCACTGCTGGGCGTGTCCGGAGCGCCGAAGTTCGTGGAGCACACCACCTGGCCGCGGGCAATTCCGCAGTACGATGTCGGGCACGACGAGGTCGTGCGGGCCGCCGAGGCGCTGGAAGCGCTGGTGCCCGGCCTGATGGTGGACGGGCAGTTCCGGCGTGGTGTGAGTGTGGGCGACTGCATCGCCGGCGGAGCGCAGATCGCGGCGCGCGCACTGACGGCCGCCACCGCAGCGGCGGCGGCTCGACTGGCGTCGGATGACGATGCTGGCCAGGCGCACGAGGCCATCGCGATCGGCTGAAGCCGGTGCCGGCACCGCTGTGTAGCTTCCCTCCATGACGGAGCCTCTCGACGTACTGGCGATCATGTCGCACCCGGACGATGTCGAACTCACCTGCGGCGGCACGCTGCTCGTGAGTGCCGCGCTCGGCCGGCGCACGGGCATCGTGGACCTCACTGCGGGCGAGACCGGCAGTCGCGGCACGGTGCCGCTGCGCGCCGCCGAGGCACAGGACGCCGCGCGGATCCTCGGCGTGACGGTGCGCGAGAATCTGCACCTGCCTGATGCCCACCTGGTGAACTCACCGGAGGCGCGTGAGGTCGTGATCCGCGCCATCCGTCGGCACCGTCCGACGATCGTGATCACGCACGCGCGGCAGGGACGGCATCCCGATCACATCGCTGCCGCCCAGCTGGTGCGCGATGCCTGCTTCCTGTCCGGACTGAAGAACCTCGTGCCCGAGCTGCCCGCGTTCCGGCCGCGCAAGGTGGTGCACGCGATGTCGTTCCGCGAGGATCCCATCACGCCATCGTTCGTGGTGGACATCAGCGCCGTGTTCGAGCAGAAGCTGGCTGCGATTCGCGCCTACCATTCACAGTTCGACGGACTGACGCAGGCCGGTGAGGTGTACCCGAATGGTGAACCGTTACCTGACATCATCCGGCACCAGGCAGCGCACTACGGCACGCTGATCCGCGCCCGCTACGGCGAGCCGTTCCACACCACCGAGACCCTCCGCGTCAGCGACATCGCCACGCTCGACGTCTCCACTTTCTGAGGTATCCGTGGATTATTCCCAGTACCTGATGCTGGCCGACCTGCTCACGCTGCAGCAGGTCCAATCGAAGCCCGAGCACCCCGACGAACTGCTGTTCATCATCGTGCATCAGGCCAGTGAACTCTGGTTCAAGGTGCTGCTGCACGAGATGGATCACCTGTCGGAGGCGATGGACGCCAATGATGCGCCGCGCGCGGTGTCGAGCATCACCCGCATCAACGTGCTGGTGAACATCGTCAGCCAGCAGCTGGCGGCGCTCGACACGCTGCCGCCGCAGCGGTTCGCGCAGTTCCGTGGCTACCTCGGCACGTCGAGTGGTTCGCAAAGCGAACAATTCCGTGCCATCGAGGCTCGCAGCGGCCTGCGCGACGAACACTTCCTGCAGGTGATCCGCGAGCATGGGGATCCGCCGGCGCTGGTGCAGAAGGCGCTGGATGCGCCGTTGATGCAGGAGCAGTACCTCACGATGGTGCAGCGTGCCGGACTGACGTTGGAGCAGGTGTACACCGAGCACGAACACGGGCCACTGGCGCAGCTGGCCGAGGGGCTGCTGGCGTACGAGCAGCAGTTCGCGCAATGGCGCTTTCTCCACGTGCAGCTGGTGGAACGCATCATCGGTCCGCAGACCGGCGGCACCGGTGGCACGCTCGGCGCGAAGTACCTCAACCGCACGTTGCAGAACCGCTTCTTCCCGGCGCTGTGGGCGGTGCGGGCCAAGTTCTACGGCGCGTCGCGGTAATGCGGCACGACATCTCGATCGCCATGGGCGCCGGCACACCGGAGTGGCCGGGCGATACGCCGTTCTCCTGCGGCTGGTCGTGGGACATGGCGGCGGGAGCCAGCGTGAACGTGGGGAAGGTCACCACCAGCCTGCATGTCGGGACGCATGCCGACGCGCCGCGGCACGTGTCGATCGACGGAGCGCCGAGCGAGTCGCTGCCGCTGGACGCGTTCAGCGGCGCCGCCCTGGTGCTCGACGCCCGTGATGCGGTGGACGGGCCGACCCTCACCACCGAGTGGCTTCAGGCGGCCCTGAAGGGCCTTCCCGTGCCTCAGCGCCTTCTGCTGCGCACCGCTCGCACGGTGGCAGGGGGCACCTTCCCCACCGGCTGGCCGAGCCTCACACCGGCGGCCGCCACCTGGCTGACACACGCCGGGCTGCGGCTGCTGGGAGTCGATGCGCCCAGCGTCGATCCGAAAGAGGCCACCACGCTGGCGGTGCACCATGCGCTGTTCAGCGGCGGCGCGTTCCTGATCGAGAACCTGCAGCTGGAGGGCATCGCGAGGGGCTCATATCACCTCACGGCCTACCCGCTGCTGGTGGCGGGCGCCGACGCGGCCCCGATTCGCGCCGTGCTCGAGCCGCTCCGCCCGTAGGACATCCGACCCGCCGGTCCTATCTTCCCCGGCATGGCCCCGCCCATCTACCTCGATCACGCCGCTACCACGCCGGTACGGCCGGAAGTGCTCGACGCGATGACGCCCTTCTTCGGTGCGCGCTTCGGCAATCCGTCCAGCGTGCATCGGTGGGGACGTGACGCCCGCACCGCTCTCGACGAGGCGCGTTCGCGGATCGCGGCCTGCCTGAAGGCGCAGCCCGACGAGATCGTGTTCACCTCGGGCGGCACCGAAGGCGACAACCTCGCGATCATCGGGCCGTGGCGCATGCGGCGGCAGCGGGGTCGCAACGCGGTGGTCACCAGCCCCACCGAGCACAAGGCGGTGCTCGAGGTGGTGCACCAGGTGGCGCGTGAAGGCGGCGAGGAGCGCCTCTTCCCGATCGATGCCCATGGCCTGATCGTGCCGGCGTCGGTTGATGCATTGGTGGACGAGAGCGTCGCCGTCTGCTCAGTGATGTGGATCAACAACGAGATCGGCGTGGTGCAGGATGTGCCGAGCATCGGCGCCCGCGCGAGAAGTGTGGGCGCGTTGATGCACACCGACGCCGTGCAGGCCTTCGGCAAGCTGCCGATCGACATGACGACGCTGCCGATCGACCTGCTGTCGTTGAGTGGCCACAAGATCGGTGCGCCGAAGGGTATCGGCGCGATGTACATCCGCCGCGGCACGCCATTCGAGCCACTCTTTCACGGTGGCTCTCAGGATCGTGGTCGTCGCCCGGGCACCGAGAACGTGGCGTTCGCTGTCGCGCTCGCCGTCGCGGCTGAATTGCAGCTCGCCGAGCGCGAACGTGAGTGTGCGCGCCTGGGTGCGATGCGCGATGCGCTGCAGGCGGCGATCCTGGCCCGCGTGCCGGACGCGGTGGTGCATGGCGTGGCGGCGACACGCGCGCCGCACATCCTGAACCTGAGCGTGCCGGGCACCGACAGCGAAAGCCTGTTGATGGCGCTCGACCTGGCCGGCATCGCCGCCAGCGGCGGATCGGCGTGCCAGAGCGGGAGTGTGTCCCCGAGTCACGTGCTGAGCGCGATGGGCGTCTCGCGCAACCTCGCCGGGGCGGCGGTGCGGTTGTCGGTCGGCATGCTCAGCACCGACGACGACATCGCGCGCGTGTGCGAGGTGTTCCCCGCCCTCGTCGAGAAGGCCCGCCGCCTCGCCGGCGCCGCGTAGGTCATGGCCGGCAAGCGGGTACTGGTGGCGATGAGCGGTGGCGTGGACAGTTCCGTCGCCGCCGCGCTGCTGCACGAGCAGGGCTACGACGTGATCGGCGCCACGATGAAGCTGTTCTGCCATGGCGAGGACCTGCCCGATCGCCCCTGCTGCTCACTGGACAGCGTGAACGATGCGCGGCGCGTCTGCCAGCAACTCGGCGTGCCGCATTACGTGCTCAACCTCGAGAGCGCGTTCGGGCGCGACGTGGTGCAGGACTTCGTGGACGAGTACAGCCGCGGGCGCACCCCGATCCCCTGCGTGCGCTGCAACACGTTCACGAAGTTTCGGGACCTGGCGGCCAAGGCCACCGCGCTGGACTGCGACTGGATCGCCACCGGGCACTATGCGCGCGCGATCGACGGCGACATGTATCGCGGCCTCGATCACGGCAAGGACCAGACGTATTTTCTCTGGGGCGTGGCGCGCGATGTGGTGGACCGGCTGCTGCTGCCGGTGGGCCATCAGACCAAGGCCGAGACGCGCGCGATCGCACACCGGCTGGGGCTCGAGGTGGTCGCCGAGAAGGTGGAGAGCCAGGATATCTGTTTCGTGCCCGATGGCGACCATGTGAAGGTGATCCGCCGCGAGCTCGGGGATGCCGCACCGTCACTCCAGCGCGGCCCGTTCGTGCTGGAGGATGGCACACCGGTCGGCGAGCACGAGGGCTTCGCGCGGTTCACGATCGGGCAGCGCAAGGGTGTACCCGGTGGCTTCGCGTCGCCGATGTTCGTGGTCGCGATCGATCCCGACACGCGCGCGGTGGTCCTGGGCCCGCGCGAGGCGCTGCTTGGGCGCGGCCTGGTGGCGCGCGGCGTGCGCTGGATGTGCGCCGAACCGATGCGGGTGGGAGACACGGTACAGGTACAACACCGGCACCGCGCCACGCCGGTGTCGGCCGAGATCGTGCGGCTCGACGGTGATGAAATCGAGCTGGCGCTGGATGCGCCGCTGAGCGCGATCACGCCGGGACAGTCGATGGTGCTCTACGACGGCGATCGTGTGTTGGGTGGGGGGTTCATCGAGTCGGGCAGTCGCGAAGCACGGCGGCTTCCCCTGCCGATTCTGGCCTGAGCTGGCCCCAGGCATTCCGCGGCTGGCGGGTGCCGGTCCCGCGCGATATGCTCCGAGCACAACCGCTCACGAGGCCATCGCATGTCCACTGTCCGCGACCTGCTCTCCAGAAAGGGTACTGCCGTCGTCTCCGTCGCGCCGGGAAACACCGTGCTCGACGCTGCGCACCTGATGAACGAGAAAGGGATCGGCGGCGTGGTGGTGATGCAGGACCACACCCTCGTCGGCATCTTCACTGAGCGGGACATCATGCGACGCGTGGTCGCGGCCAAGCGCGACCCGGCCACCACGCTGGTGAGCGACGTGATGACCTCCGACTGCCTCACCATCACCGCCGACGTGCAGATCGCGGTCTGCCGCGCGATGATGAGCACGCGCCGCGTGCGTCACCTTCCGGTGGTGCACGACGGCGGTCTGGTGGGGATGGTCACCTCCGGCGACATCCTCGCTTTCGAGGTCGCGCAGGCCGAAGCGCAGATCGAGCAGCTCGAGAAATACGTCTTCGACGTGCGCTGACGGCCATCGCCATCCCACACGACACGCCGGCGCAGCACGCGTCGGGGTGACGCCGTCAGGTACGCGTCAGATCTCGCTGCGTAACTGCTCGAGGTACGCCACCATGAACGCCGTGCGTCGCTCCGCTTCACGACGACCGGAAGCGGTCTGCATGGTGCCGGCCAGCGTCAGCAGCTTGGTGTAGAAATGGTCCAGGCTCGACACACGATCGCTCGGCTCGCGCCGCTCGGCGAATGGATCGTCGGCGTCGTACAGCACACGGCCCAATTGGCCACCGAGCATCAGGCACCGCGCGACGCCGATGGCACCGATCGCATCCAGCCGATCGGCATCCTGCACCACCTTCGCCTCGATCGAGTCCGGCGTGATCCGCGCGCTGAAGCTGTGGGCCGCGATCGCGTGGTGCACGGCATCGTACAGCGCGGCGGGATATCCGATGTCGCGCAGGAAACCCACCGCGACATCACCCGCCATGATCGACGCGCGTGGACGGTCAGGTGACGTGACCGGCACATGCACGCAGTCGTGGAGCCAGGCGGCCGGCATCACCACGTCGACCGCCGCCGCTTCCTCGCGCGCGAGGTGTTCCGCGCTGCGAACGACACGCGCCAGGTGCGCCATGTCGTGCGCCGCGTCGGCCTGCTCAGCGGTGTGGTGCGCGAAGGCCTCGATTGCCACACGATGCTGCTCCCACACCGAGACGGACATGATCGCGCTCAGAACTTGAGCCCACCCGCTTCGGCGAAGTCGCGCATCAGCTTCTCCTGCTCTTCGCTCAGCTTCTCAGGCACCGTGATCTGTACGTCCACCAGCAGGTCGCCACGCTTGCCGTCCTTCTCGATGCCCTGGCCGCGCACACGGAATCGCTTGCCGCTGGGCGTGCCGCCGGGGATGCGCAGCGCGACCTTGGTGCCATCCAGCGTCTTGACCTGGATCTTCGAGCCGAGCGTGGCCTGCGCGATGTTGATCGGCACGCCGAGGATCAGGTCCAGGCCATCGCGCGTGTAGGAGCGATCGGCGAGCACCTGGAAGGTGATGATGAGGTCACCCGTCGGGCCACCGTTCTGTCCACGCGACCCCTGTTCCTTGAGCCGCACCCGTGTGCCGCTCTCGGCGCCGCTCGGCACCGAGATGTTCACCTTGCGGCGGGATCTCACCTGCCCGGCACCGGCGCAGGCACCACACTTCTCGGTAGGGATCGATCCGCGCCCGAGGCACGCCGGGCAGGGACGATTGACCGCGAAGCCACCCTGCCCGAAGCTGATCGTGCCACGACCGCCACACTCGCCGCAGACCTTGATCTGGGCCCCGGGCGCCGCGCCGTTGCCCTTGCAAACCGGGCATTCCTCGACGAGGTCGAGTTCCACCGGCACCTTGCCACCGGTGGCGGCGGTACGGAACGGGATCTCGACCGTGAGTTCGACGTCCTGGCCACGCTCGGTGGCCTTCGCGCCGCGTCCCCGCGCACCGAAGACGCTGCCGAACAGGTCTCCCAGTCCGCCAAGGCCGCCGATGTCGAAGTCGTCGAACCGCGGGTTGCCCGCCGCGCCCGCCGACGGTCCGCCGGAGGGACCGGTGCCTGCTCCCGGACGCCGGGTATTGGTGGAGGCATTCCGCCACGCCTCGGTGAAGCCACCCATCGACCCGAACTTGCGCATGTCGTCGTATTGCTTGCGCTTGGTCTCGTCGCCCAGCACGGTGTACGCCTCGGAGATCTCCTTGAAGCGTTCGGCGGCCTTGGGGTCCGACTTGTTCGAATCAGGGTGATACTTTTTCGCGAGCCGGCGGTACTGCTTCTTGATCTCGTCCGCAGTGGCCGTGGACGAGACGCCGAGGACCGCGTAGAAGTCTGCGCTGGTGGATGCCATGGGCGCGCGTCAGCGCGAGAAGGGAATCAGCCGTTCCACTGCCGCACGACGACACGCGCCGGGCGGAGCAGCATGCCGTTGTACATGTAGCCCACCTGGTACACGGCGCCGACCGTGTGATCGAGCTCCGGGGACGCGGCAGGCTGCGTGGTGACTGCTTCATGCTGCGCCGGATCGAACGGCTGGTCGGCCGGGTCGATGACGGTGAGGCCGCCGGCGTTCAGCTCCTTGAACACCTTGCGTGCCACCAGCGCCGCGCCTTCGACCATCATCGGCACACTGGCGCTGGCGACGTCCACGTTGGCGAAGCGCGTCAGGTCGTCGAGCGGATCCATCAGCAGCTTGACCAGGTCGGCCTGCGCCCGCCCTCGTTCGTCCTGCCGCTCCTTCATGGTGCGCTTGCGGTAGTTGTCGTATTCGGCGGCCAGGCGGAGGTACTTGTCGTTGGCGGCGTCGAGTTGCTGGCGCAGCGCGTCCACCTGGGCGGTGCCCTCCCCTCCCTGCTCCGGCGCATCTGCCAGGCCCTCGACCGGGGCGGTCATCTGCGGTTCAGGGGCGGCGGTGTTCTCGTCCATCGGTCGAACTCCTATTGGTCAGGCGCGCGATCGCGGCGCAGGCAGGCAGGCTCGTGCGGGGTGCTGGCAGATGAATGGCAACTCGCGTTCCGCACCGACCTGCCGCTGTGGCAGGCAGGTGGATCCGCGAGGTCGTCGTGCTGCCAAATCTACGCGGGCGTGGCCGCGTTGTGTCACCGGAGCAGCGCCCGCCGGATCAGGTCCATGGCCACCTGCGTCGCGCGATGGCGGATCTCAGCCCGGTCGCCGATGTAGATCGACCGGTTGGTGGTGACCTCGCCCCGCACGTCGATCGCGATCCAGACCGTGCCGACGGGCTTCTCGTCGGTGCCGCCACCCGGCCCCGCGATGCCGGTGATGCCAACGCCGATCGTGGCGCCGGTCATGCCGCGCACACCGCGCGCCATCTGCATCGCCACCGGCTCGCTCACCGCGCCATGCTGCGCCAAGTCCTCGGGCGAGACCAGCAGTTCCTGCTCCTTCACCGAATCGGCGTAGGCGATCACGCCGCCGAGCACCACGCGGCTCGACCCCGGCACGTCCGTCAGCCGTGCACCCAGCAACCCACCGGTGCAGCTCTCGGCCACGGCGATCGTATCGCCATGCGCCTCGCAGAGGTCCAGCAGCACCTTCGGCATCGAGACGCCGTCGGTGGCGTAGGCATGAATGCCCACCAAGTCACGGATGCGCGTGACGGCGGCATCGAGTCGTTGCGTGGCTTCATCGGCCGGGAGCCCGCGGGCGGTGACGCGGAGGTCCACGCCATCGTGGCCGGGGAGATACGCCAGCGGCAGCCCTTCCACCTCGCGCTTCAGCGGACCGAGTTTCTCCGCCAGCGCGCTTTCGGCAATGCTGGTGGTGCGCACACTGCGCGACCGCAGCACGGTGCCGCTGCCGCGCGCCGCCAGCCAGGGCACGATGTGGGTGGTGGTCATGTGCCGCAGTTCGCGCGGCACGCCTGGCAGCATGATCACCCAGCGACCCTGCGCATCGGTGAGCCGCAATCCGGGGGCGGTGCCCTGGGCGTTCGCCAGCACTTCGGCGCCTTCAGGAACCAATGCCTGCTGCAGGTTGCTCGGTGGCAGCGCCCCGCCCCGGCCCCGCGAGGCCCAGAGCGCGTGCAACGCGGCGACGATCTGCGGATCCTCGCGGAGCTCGCGGCCGAACAGTTTCGCCAGCACCGGGCGAGTGAGGTCGTCGGCGGTGGGCCCGAGGCCACCGGTGGTGATCACGCCGCCGGTGCGCTCGAGTGCCTGCTGCACGGCGTCGGCGATCTCGTGCGGGTCGTCGGCCACGGTGGCGCGCCGGGCGATCGGCACACCGATCTCACCCAGAGCGCGAGCGAGGAAGACGGCGTTGGTGTCGACGGTCGTGCCGAGCAGGAGTTCATCACCGATGGTGACGATCTCGACGGAGGTGCTCATGTTGTGATGTCCGATTCAGCCCGCGTGACTGCGCGTCGGGGCTGCAATGAGGCTGCCGTAGCGCTGGACGTAGAGGCCCAGCGACCAGAGAGTCAGCGCGACCGCCGCGAACATGCTGAGTGCGACGACGGCGCCGTTGAAATAGGCGAAGGCGGACCACCAGTTGCCACCCCAGCCACGTTCCCGCGCCAGCGTGGCGGTGAAGAACCAGCAGTAGGCGGCACCGATCCAGATGCTCTGGAAGGTGGTCTTCCACTTCGCCGGCCCGATGGACGAGATGACCACACCCTTGCGCTTGGCCAGTTCGCGGAAGCCGGTCATGAACGCCTCGCGGCCCAGCACCACCAGCACCACCCAGAGCGGCAGCGACAGCCACATCGACGCCAGCAGCGTCGGGAACCTGCCGTCGGGCGGCACGGTCTGACCGGCGTGCTGCAGCACCGGTGCGCCGCGCATCAGGTAGTACATCGGCACGAACGTGCCCAGCAGCAGCAGCTTGTCGGCCAGGGGATCGAGCCACTTCCCCAGGTCGGTGATCAGGTTCTCGCGCCGGGCGAGGTAGCCGTCCACGTAGTCGGTGACGGCGGCGATCACGAACAGGCCGAAGGCGATTGCCCGCACCGTGGACCCATTCACGAACGGCAGCACCGCCACCAGTGGTGTGATGGCGATCCTGCCGATGGTGAGTGCGTTCGGGAGATTCACGGGACGGCCGAGGTTCAGCTCGAGGACGCGAGACTCTTGAGTACGAGCTTGCTGACTGCCTTCAACGTATCGAAGACCCCGTCGCCCGCCACTGCCACGGCCTCGACGCTCGGCACCCGCTCGACCCACTCCCCGGTGGGCAGCTGCTCGACGAGCAGGCGCGACGGGTTGTTGGGGTCGGCCATGGGCCGTTGCCGCAGGGGATCCACCACCTCGAACCCGGGATTCAGGAGCGAGTCGAGTTCATCGATCGGCGCAGCGTTCGGCAGGTCGCGCTTGTTGTACTGGATGACGAAGGGCATCCGCGTGATGTCGTACCCGTACTCGGCCATGTTGTCGTACAGGTTCTGCATCGCCTCGATGTTGGCCTCCTGGCGCTCCACCTGCGAGTCGGCCACGAACACCACGCCATCGACACCCTTCAGGATCAGCTTGCGGCTGGCGTTGTAGTACACCTGCCCCGGCACGGTGTAGAGATGAAAGCGCGTCTTGAAGCCACGGATCGTACCCAAGTCCACCGGCAGGAAGTCGAAGAACAGCGTGCGCTCGTTCTCGGTCGCGAGGGAGATGAGCTTGCCTCGCGTGTCCGGCGCCACTCGGGCGTAGACATGTTCAAGGTTGGTGGTCTTGCCGCCAAGTCCCGGACCGTAGTAAACGATCTTGCAGTTGATCTCGCGCGACGCGTAGTTGATGACCGACATGTCGGGTGGGTGGGCGGAATTAGCTGAAGAGTCGGTCGATATCGTCTTCTGCGCCGGCGAGCAGATGGGACGCGCCGAAATCGGCGGGCTGCGAATCCTGCGGCCGCGTGAAGACCTGGTTCAGGTCATTGACGGCCGCCTTGAGGCGCAGGCGGACGAGGCCGAGCGTGGTGCGCTGGTCGAACAGCACCACCAGGATCAGCCGGCGCGCCACATCAGCCACATACATCGAGTCGCGCTCACCCTGATGGAAGAGCGTGGTGAAGTCGGTCTCGCCGATCAGCTTGGCCAGTTGGTCGTTGGCGCTGAAGTCCGCCGCCGCCAGCGTGGCGAAGGCGGTGGCGTCGAATTGCGGCTGTTCGCCGACGGTCGTGACGAGCTGGCCGGCGCGGTCCACCAGCAGCGCGCTGCGGCTGTTGGTTTCCTGCAGGAAGTTCAGCAGGATGCGCGTGATGGCGTCCGCGTCGTCCTGCGTGAATGACCAATGTGATGCGCGAGACATATTGGCGCTCACGACTCGAGAGCGAGGAGGAGGCGATCCAGCGCACGCTGTGCGCGCCGGCGGAGCGTCGGACGACGCTCCCAACGAATGTAGTCGCGCAGCAATCGCGCGTTCTCGACCGACGGCATACGCGTCAGCCAGCCGATGGCGGCCGCGCGTTGCACCGCCGATGCGGCGAAGAGTTGATCGTGTGCCGAGGCTTGCTGCCGACGCCACGCGAGAGCGCCGACCACCACGCCGCCGGCGAAGCCCGCCAGCAACCAGGGCATCGTGCCGCGCGCCGTGCGGCGCGACGCGGATGCGGGCTGAACTTGATACCTCATGCCATCTCCCGGCGCGCAGAGAGCGCCTGTGCAATCGTCACCCCGTCCGCGTACTCCAAGTCACCGCCAACGGGCAGCCCGCGGGCAATGCGCGTGATGCGCACGCCCGTCGGCGCCAACTGGCTCTGCAGGTGGATTGCGGTGGCTTCGCCTTCCATGGATGGGTTGGTCGCGAGGATGACTTCCGACACGGCGCCCTGACGCACGCGATCCACGAGGGATGCGATGGTCAGGTCACCGGGACCGACGCCATCGAGCGGCGAAATCCGTCCCCCGAGCACGTGATACACGCCCCGGAATTCAGCTGCACGCTCGATGGCCCCGATATCGGCTGCCTCTTCGACTGCGCAGATGGTGTGAACGTCACGTCGTGGGTCCGAGCAGATCGGACAGCGCGGAGATTCGGTCAGGTTGAAGCAGACCTCACACTGCCGAACGCGCTCCGTGAGACCCACCAGCGCCTCTGCCAGCCGGCGACACTGGGCCGCCGGCTGCTTCAGCAGGTGGTACGTCAGCCGGAGGGCGGTCTTGCGTCCGATGCCGGGGAGCCGGGCGAGTTCGCTCGCCAGTTCGTCAATCGCCGACACGGCTCACATGAAGGGGAGCTTGAGGCCTGGAATACCCAGGCCGCCGGCCAGGCGACCCATCTCCTCCGCACCAAGGGCAGCGGCCTTCTGCTGGGCGTCGCCCACGGCCACAGTCACCAGGTCCTCGAGCAGTTCCACGTCGCCGCCGCTGAGCAGGCTGGGGTCGATCTTGATCCCCTTGATGGTGCCCTTCCCGTCAGCCTCGACAGTGACCATGCCACCGCCAGCGGCGCCAGTGACCGAACGCTTCGTCAGTTCTTCCTGCAGCTCGGCCAGCTTGCCCTGCATCTGCTGGGCCTGCTGCATCATCTTCATGAAATCCATCGTCGGATACGGTCGCGAGGAAAGGGACGGGGAAGTTACCGGCCGGGCGCCGGCTACTCCAGCAGTTCGAGGTCGAGGGCGTCCACCGCCGCACCGAGTACGGGATCCTGCTTCGCGAGGGACGCCACGCGCTCCTGTTTGACCCCCTCGGTGGTGAGGCGTTCGCGCGGCGCGGCTGGAACACCATCCGCCGGTGGCTTGACCTGCACGCGGGTGATGGCGGGCATCACGTCGCGCAGGGCATCGGTCACCTGCGGTAGCCCTCCGGTGACGACCGGATAGTCACCCGCATCGTCGCACTCGAGGGTGAGCAAGCCTCCCGCGGTGACCGCCGTGGGCTGCACCCGCGACAGCAGTGCTGCCAACATCCCGCGCCCCTGCCCCTTCATGGCGGCGATGACGGCGTCCCATTCGTCCACGATGCGGTGGAGATCGGGGACCGAGGGGCCGCCCGCGACGGGCGCGGCCGACGTCACTGCGGCCTTGGGTGCCTTGGCCGGCGCCGCTGCGGGCGTCGGAGCAGGCACTGTCGCGGCCGCGCCTGCAGTTGGCGGTGCGGGCTGCGCCCACTTGGCGGCCGGCGGCGGCGTACGCGGCGCGTCGGCCACGGCGGCGCGAGCAGCCACCGGCGGTGCCGCGCGCGGGGCGGCAACGGCGCGGGGGGCCACGTCGCCGAGTCCGGCCAGTACCTCTTCCAGCGCCAGCGTACGATCGAGCAGCGCCAGCCGCACCAGCAGCGTCTCGAACACCAGCTGCGGCTGCCCGCTGCGGCGGAGTCGTGCCTCGACCTCCGCCATCAGCTGCAGCACGCGCAGCAGGTCGCCGGCGCGCCATTGCGGTGCCATGGCGGTCAGCTGCTTCCTCACCGACGCCGACACGGATCCCGGATCGCCACCGAGCACGATGGCCAGCTGGGCGCGTACGAGGTCGGCCAATCCGGTCAGCAGCAGCACCAGGTCCACGCCGAGATTCGTCAGCCGCTCCACCGCCGCAAACACGTCGCCCGCGCGACGCTCCCCGATGATGGCGAGCAGGGACAGCAGTTCATCTTCCGGGACCAGGCCGAGCGCGTCGCGGACGCGGGCCGAGGTCAGGATGCCGTCGTCGCCGAAGGCGAGCACCTGGTCGGTGAGCGAGAGCGCGTCACGCAGGCCGCCGTCCGCGGCGCGGGCCAGCATCTGCAGCGCCTCGGGTTCGTAGGTCACGCCCTCTTCGTCGAGCACCGATGCCAGCCGATCGCGGATCTCGGCCGGATTGATGCGGCGCAGGTCGAAGCGCTGCAGGCGGCTCAGCACCGGTGCGGCGGTCTGTGCGATCTTCTGCGGCTCGGTGGTGGCGAAGACGAACACCACCCGCGGCGGCGGCTCCTCGAGGATCTTGAGCAGCGCATTCCACGCCTCGCGCGTGAGCATGTGCGCCTCGTCCACGATGTAGACCTTGTAGCCATCACTGGTGCTGGGCGCGTACATCGCGCGCTCGCGCAGCTCACGCGCATCGTCCACGCCGCGGTTGGAAGCGGCGTCGATCTCGATCACGTCCAGCGACGCGCTGCCGCTCCAGATGCGCGTACAGGCGCCGCAGCTGCCGCACGGCTCACCGTCGTCGCGTGTCGCGCGGTTCTCGCAGTTGAGTGCCATCGCGAGCACGCGCGCGAGCGTGGTCTTGCCGGTGCCGCGCGGGCCGCACAGCAGGTAACCGTGCGCCACACGATCACGGGCGATGGCGCCCTTGAGCGTGTTCGAGACGTGCGTCTGGACGGCGACCTGACTGAAATTGCGGGGCCGGTATTTGCGAGCGAGCGCGATCACGGGCTGGGGATCCTCCCGGGGGGCGCGAAGGTCACCCGGAATGCCGGGGACCAGGGCAAGGCGAGCTGCCGGCCGCCACCAGCGATGCCGACCATGAGCTGACAGAAACGAATCGCGCGGCGTCGCCGTCCGAACCTCGGACGATCGACCGGCCGCGCGATACTCCAGGCCTGACGGAGCAACGCAAGACACCACACGGCGCTGCTACCTCTCGGTCCTGACGCGGTTAGCGGGCCTACGCCCTCCGGGACCTGGAGCAAGGCAGAATCTAGCGCGTGCGCCGTGCTGCGTCGAGTGCAGCGTACCGCTGCATCAGGCGGCGAGTGCGGCCGCCACCACGCGCCCGGCCTCGGCCGCGGCATCGGCAGACACATCGAGATGGAACACGGCGCGCACGCGGCTGG
>JANMON010000001.1:0-11479 GCA_031369265.1 Gemmatimonadaceae bacterium
ACGAGGCATTCGCGGTACAGGTGCTCTACTGCCGCGAACGGCTGGGCATCGATCCGTCGATCCTGAACGTGAACGGCGGCGCGATCGCGGTGGGGCATCCGTACGGCGTCAGCGGACAGCGACTGACGGGGCACGCGCTGAACGAAGGCAAGCGGCGGGGCGCGAAGTACGTGGTGGTGACGATGTGCGTGGGCGGCGGCATGGGTGCGGCCGGCCTGTTCGAGATCGCCTGATGGAGTACGGCGGACGGGTGGCAGTGATCACCGGCGCCGGCAGCGGCTTCGGTCGCGAGTTCGCGCGCGTGGCCGTGTCGCGCGGCATGAAGCTGGCGCTGGCGGACATCAACCAGGCCGCGCTGGACGAGACGGTGCGCGAACTACGCGACGCTGGCGCAGACGTGATCGGAGTGCGGACGGATGTCTCGAGCGCCGACGACATCCAGGCGCTGGCCGATGCGGCGATGGCGGCGTACGGTGCCGTGCACCTGCTGTTCAACAACGCCGGTGTGGCATCGGGCGGCTTCGTGTGGGAGAGCACACCGGCCGACTGGCAATGGGTGATGGGCGCCAACGTGTGGAGCGTGATCCACGGGGTGCGCATCTTCACGCCACTGATGCTGGCCCACGGCGAACCGGCGCACATCGTCAACACCGCATCGGCGGCAGGACTGATCACCGCGCCGAACATGGGCATCTACAACGTCAGCAAACACGCGGTGGTGGCGCTGTCGGAGACGCTGTACCACGACCTGCGACTGGTGCAGGCGAAGGTGGGCGTCTCGGTGCTCTGTCCGGCGTTCGTACCGACCGGCATCGCCAACTCACACCGCAACCGTCCCGCAGATCTCGCCAACAGCACGCCACCCACGCCGTCGATGCTACAGGCGCAGCAGGCCAGCGTGAAGGCGGTGGAGTCGGGGCGCATCTCGGCGGCGGAGATTGCGGAGCAGACGTTCGCCGCGATCGATGCGGCACAGTTCTACATCGTGCCGCACGAGAAAATTCTCGACCTCGTGTCGCTGCGCATGCAGGACGTCATCGCGCGCCGGAATCCAAGCGACGTCTCGGCGATGACGCCGTCGTAATACCCGCCGGGCAGCAGGTGATCAGGCCGCCGACTGAGATTCCGACCAGGCCTGCGCCAGCGCTTCGGTCAAAACCGACGCGGGCTGCGCGCCGGAGATCCCGTACTTCTCGTCGATGGCGAAGAACGGCACGCCGGTGATGCCGAAGGTGGTGGCGCGCTCTTGGTCGGCCCGCACGTCGTCGGCGTGCGCGTCGCCAGCGAGCATCGCAGACACGTGCTCGGCATCGAGCCCCACGTCGGTCGCCAGACGCTGCAACACGTCGTGCTCGCCGATCGACTCACCCTCGGTGAAGTAGGCCTTGAAGAGACGCTCGACCATCGCGTCGCGCAGGCCGTGCGCGGCCGCAAAGTGGATCAGGCGATGGGCGTCGAAGGTGTTGCCGCTGATCGAGAGGTCGAAGCGGAAGTCGAGCCCGTCGGCGGCGCCGGTGCGCGCCATGCTGTCCATCATCGCCTGCGCCTTCTCGACCGTCATGCGGTACTTGGTGGCCAGCAGCTCCACCGTCGGCACCGTCTGCCTGGCCGGTGCGCTGGCGTCGAGCTGGAAGCTCCGCCAGGTCACCTCCAGCGACTCACGCTGCGGAAAATCGGCCAGCGCCTGCTCGAAGCGCCGCTTACCGATGTAGCACCAGGGACAGGCAATGTCGGACCAGATCTCGATCTTCATCATATGACAGCTGAAAGGTGCGGCGAGGAGGCTAGTTTCCGGATGTCGCTCACCCGAAAGTTATCCGAGGCACCAGCCATGCCCGACCGCACCACACCACGGCGCATCGTCAGCGTTCGCGATCCGGCGCTCGAAGCGCGCATCGTGCGCCGCGTGCCCATGCACTACGCCGAGGGCGCTGACGAAACGCTCGACCGCCCCAGTCACGTGCGCGCCGCCTCGTCGGTGGCGTGGGTCGGCGATCGCGTGGCGCTGGTGCAGGACGATGCGAACTTCATCGCCCTCGTCGATCCCGCCACCGGTCAGGCCGATGCGATCACGCTGCCCGCGGGCAAGGACGATGCGCGCACCTTCGACGTCGTGCGCGGCAACAAGAAGCACAAGCTGGACCTGGAGGCGATGACCCGTGTGCCGTTGGCGTCCGGCGCGATGCTGGTGGCCTTCGGGTCGGGGTCGAAGAAGCGACGGGAGAACGTGCTCACGCTGCGGTTCGCTGGACGCAAGCTCCGTCCGACGCACGAGCATCTCGCCTTGGTGCCGCTACCCGACCTGTATGCGGCGCTACGTGCCGAGCGCCATTTCGCGGGCAGCGAGATGAACATCGAAGGGGCGCTGTACCTGGATGGCATGATCCGGTTGTTCGGCCGTGGGAACGGTGAGGCGCGCGACGACATGCATCCGCTGGACGCCACCTGCGACATCAACTGGCACCAACTGGCCGCGCACATCGAGGATCCGCGCGCCGAGACGGTACCTGCCATCTCCCGCATCACGCAGTACGAGCTGGGCGAGGTGGATGGTGTGACGCTCGGCTTCACCGACGCCATTCGCGCCGACCGCACCACGGTGCTCTACTCGGCGGCGGCCGAGGCGTCGAAGGATGCGGGCAGTGATGGGGAGGTGGGCGGCTCCGCGCTGGGGGTGATTCCGAACGATCGCCGCAACGGACCGCGCTGGGCGCCGGTGCTGGATGAAGCGGGACAGCCGTTCACCGGCAAGATCGAAGGGCTGGTGCTCGATCCCGCCGATCCATCACGGGCGCTGGTGGTGGTGGATGTCGATGATCACACCTGTCCGTCGGAACTCTGCGAAATCGCGCTCAGCGGACCGTGGCGCGCGCGGTGATCTGCACGACGCGTGTGCATCGTCGAGGCGGTTTGCCCGGCTGCGGCCCGGCGGCTAGGATCAGGCGACGACACTGGTCCTTCGGGGAGGCATGATGGAGCGACGGGAGATGCTGGCGGTGCTGGGCGCCGCCTCGGCTGCACACGTGCTTGGAGGAGCGACTCCGATGATGGCTGCGAGCGCCACGCCGCTGGTGTCGGCCGGACGTCTCAAGCAGAGCGTCTGTCGCTGGTGCTACCAGGCGATTCCGCTCGACACACTCTGTCGCGACGTGGCTGCCATGGGCTTCAAGTCGGTGGAGCTGCTGAGCGAAAACGAGTGGGCCGCGCTCAAGCCGCATGGGTTGACCTGTGCGGTGGCCAACGGGCCAAGCACGATTCCGGTGGGCTTCAACCGCCTCAACGAACACGATCGCCTGGTGAAAGAGTCGGAGCGACTGCTGCCGCTGGTGGCAGCGGCGGGCATTCCGCAGATGATCGTCTTTTCGGGCAATCGCGGCGGGATGTCGGATGCCGAAGGCCTCGAGAATTGTGCGATCGGCCTGAAACGCATCATGCCGATGGCGGAGAAGCTCGGCGTGACGGTGATCATGGAGCTGCTCAACTCCAAGGTCGATCACAAGGACTACATGTGCGACCACACGGCGTGGGGCGCGGCACTGGTGCAGCGGGTGGGATCACCGCGCTTCAAGCTGCTCTACGACGTGTACCACATGCAGATCATGGAAGGTGACGTGATCCGCACCATTCGCGATAACTTCGCCTACATCGGGCATTACCACACCGGCGGCGTGCCGGGGCGTCACGAGATCGATGACGCGCAGGAGCTGAACTATCCGCGCATCATGACCACGCTGGCGGAGCTCGGCTACACCGGCTTCGTGGGGCAGGAGTTCATCCCGGTGCGTGATCCGATGGTATCGCTGAAGGAAGCCTACACGCTCTGCAACGTCTGAGCGGCGCGGCCAGCCAGCGCGCGAACTCAGACCACGTGCGCGGGTTCGAGGTGGCAACTCTGCGCACCAGTGCCGCGCTCGATCTGCAGCGTCGGATGTTCGATGCCGAAGCGCGCCCGCAGCTGCTCGGCGGCGGTGCGCAGCAGTGCGTCGTCATCATCGACCACGGGGCGGACGAGGTGTGCGGTGAGGGCCACCTCCGTCGTGCTCATGCCCCAGACGTGCAGGTCGTGCACGCCAGTCACGCCGGGGAGGGTGCGCAGGCACTCCTCGATTTCCACCGGATCGAGGTGCGGCGGCACGGCGTGCAGTGCGAGGTTGACCGAATCGCGGAGCAGTGACCAGGTGCCGATCATGATGATCAGCGCGATGCCCAGGCTGATGAACGGATCGAGCCAGTAGAGCTGCGTGAGGCTGATGCCGATGCCGGCGATCAAGACGGCGGCTGACACACCGGCGTCACCGAGCATGTGCAGGTAGGCGCCGCGGATGTTGAGGTCGTGCTTGCGGCCCGACATGAAGAGCAGCGCGGTGGCGCCGTTGATGATGATGCCCACGCCTGCCACCCACATGATGGTGCCGGATGCGACCGGCTCCGGTCGCGACATGCGCCCGATCGCTTCCCATGCGACTGCGCCGAGGGTCGTGAGGAGGACGATCGCGTTGGCGAGGGCGGCGAGGATCGAGCTGCTGCGGAAGCCGTAAGTCCGTCGGGCGGTGGGGCTGAGGCTGGCCAGGATGCTGGCGCTCCAGGCGATCAGGAGGCCGAGGACGTCGCCGAGGTTGTGTCCCGCGTCGGCGAGCAGTGCGACGGAGTTGGCCCGCAGCCCGAAGAACGCCTCGATGATGACGAAGCCGAGGTTGAGGGCGGTGCCGATGGCGAAAGCCCGGCCGAAGGAGGCTGGGGCGTGCGAGTGTCCCGCATGGCCGTGCGCATGTCCGTGGGCGTGGTCGTGCACATGCGCATGTCCGTCCCGGTGCGCCGACGCCGACGCCGACGCCGACGCCGGACCGTGCTCGTGGTCGGCGCAGGGCCCGTCGTGGGTGTGTCCGGGGAGAGTCGGGCTTGTCATATCAAAAAATACTGTTATGATTCAGGTCATGACCACGGCGACCAACTCGTTTGCCCGCGCTGCGGCGCTCTTCCATGCTTTGTCTGACGAGGCACGGGTGGAGATCGTATCGGTGCTGTTGTCGGGCGAGCACTGTGTGTGTGACCTGATGACGCATGTGGGAGCGGCGCAGTCGCGGCTGTCGTACCACCTGAAGGTGCTGAAGGACGCGGGCCTGGTGACGGATCGTCGCGTGGGCCGCTGGTCATACTACACGTTACAGCGTGACGCCATCGTGGAAGCGGAGGCGCTGCTGGCGCAGTTGCGACCACGCGAGGGGCGTGCCGGGACGTCGCTGTGTTGCGGGTGATGTCGTCGAAGCGGATGAGGGTTCATCAGTAGCACGACGCCGGTTCTTTTGTCCAATGCATCAACATTTTTTGTTCAATGGAGGCAGAGATGGCTGACCAGACGCAGTCCACGACCCAGAACGACCTGCACGCGCTACGGGCGACGGTCGCCGAGCGTTATGGGGCGGCGGCGCAGCGGGTGACGGATGGCAGCGCGACGACCGGGGCCTCGTGCTGCGCTCCCGCCGAGGGGTCGAGCGGGTGCTGTGGGGCGACCAGTGCCAGTTGGGACCCGATCACGGCCAACCTGTATGACGAGGGTGAGGCCGCGGGTGTGCCGGCCGAGGCGTTGCTGGCGTCGCTGGGGTGCGGGAATCCGACCGCACTGGCGGATCTGCAGGAGGGCGAGGTGGTGCTGGATCTGGGGTCGGGTGGTGGCATCGACGTGCTGTTGTCGGCGAAGCGGGTCGGCCCGACGGGCAAGGCGTACGGGCTGGACATGACGGACGAGATGCTGGACCTGGCGAACGCCAACAAGGCTCGCGCGGGCGCAAACAACGTCGAGTTCCTGCGCGGGCACATCGAGTCCATCCCGCTGCCGTCGCGGACGGTGGACGTGATCATCTCGAACTGCGTGGTGAACCTGTCCGGCGACAAGCGGGCGGTGCTGGCGGAGGCGTTTCGCGTGCTGAAGCCGGGGGGTCGGTTTGCCGTGAGTGATGTCGTGGTGCGGGGTGCCGTGCCGCCGGAGGTGCGGCGGAGCATGGAGTTGTGGGTGGGCTGCGTGGCCGGGGCGTTGGAGGAAGAGGAATTCCTGACGCTGCTGACCGAGGCTGGCTTCGTGGACGCGAGCATCGAGCCGACGCGTATCTACAAGGCGGAGGATGCAGCGGCGTTCCTGGCCGGCACCGGGTTGGATGCCGATGTGCTGGCCGGTGCCATCGATGGCCAGTTCATGGGTGCGTTCATCCGTGCGACGAAGCCGGGGGTGTCGGCACCGCGGGTGGCGAAGCCGCTCGCGATGGTCGGCGCATCGAAGGCGGCGGGTGCGTCGAGCTGCTGTGGGCCGGACTGCTGCACCTGAGCGAGCGCATTCGTCCGCGACTGATGGCACGCATTCGGTGATGGCGTTGAGGGCTGCGTGATGAGGATTGGCGCATGCCGCCGGATTCCCCCGCTGCCCCATCGCTGATCGCTACGTTGCGGGACCGTGCGGCCGTGCGGCGGTACAGTCCGCGCACGGTGCAGGCGTACGAACGGTGGGTGCGGCAGTACATCCGCTACCATGGCGGCCACACCCATCCTCGGCATCTCGGCCCGGAGTCTGTTCGGGATTTCATGGTGTTCCTGGCGCGTGAGCGAAACGTGGCCGCGTCGACGCAGAACCAGGCGCTGGCGGCGCTGACGTTCCTGTACCGCGACGTGCTGGAGCAGCCGCCTCCCAGTGTGGTGGGGATCGTGCAGGCCAAGCGGCCGCACCGGCTGCCGAACGTCCTGTCGCGGGAAGATGTGCACCGCGTGCTGGCGGAGATGCGTGGCGCATCGCAGCTGATGGCGATGTTGCTATACGGCGGTGGGCTGCGGCTGATGGAGTGCTGCGAGCTGCGCCTGAAGGACGTGGATACCGTGCGCGGCGAAGTGCGGATCCGGAACGGCAAGGGCGCGCGCGACCGGGTGACGGTGCTCCCGTCGTCGCTGCGGGAGCGCATCGTGCAGCAGGTGGCGGCGGTGCGCCGGCTGCGAACGCTGCGGGCACTGCGGGGCGGCGGCTACGTGGAGCTCCCGGGCGCCTTCCACCGCAAGTCCTCGCACGCGACCCGCGGGTGGTCGTGGTGCTGGCTGTTCCCGTCGCGGCACGAGGTCTGGCACGCCGGGAGCAAGCAATTCCGTACGCAGCATCTGCACCCGAGCGTACTGCAGAAGGCGGTGCCGGCGGCGGCGCGGCGGGCCGGCATCGTGGCGCGGGTCACCTGCCACACGTTCCGGCATTCCTTTGCGACGCACCTGCTGGAAGCCGGGTATGACATCCGCACCGTGCAGGAGTTGCTCGGGCATCGCGACGTCTCCACGACGATGCTCTACACACATGTGCTCAATCGGGGCGGGCTGGGGGTGCGGAGTCCGTTGGACGTGGGGGGTGAGATTGGCGGTGGCGGCGGCCTGGGGGCCGTTGCCGTGTTGCCGGTGCGACCGGCGGTGCGTGTGCCGGGTGGCGCGGGGCGGTGATGGAGCAGGGCGCGGGAGTGGGTGCTGTCACCGACGCAGGTCGCGTGATCGGATGCCGGCGCGGGGGCTGGGTCCCTCTTGGCGCGCCTCGTGCGCGGCGCGGTGTTCTGTCGCACTTCTCAGCGCCCGCTGCTGCAGCCTGGTCTCGGCGGAGAAGCCACGGCGGCGGCGCAAGTCGTTTTGGCGGCGGATGTTGCATCCGACTTCGCCGGAGAACCCGCGACGATGGTTCTGTCAGTTCGCGAAACGGAGAGCGGTGGCGCGGCAGGAGAATACGGGGCTACTGTTGGGGGGAGGGATTCGGTAGCATTCTGCCTAATTCTCGTTAGACACCCAGCGAGCGCTCGTGTACGTTTCTGGTCCAGTCTCCGATGGAGGGTCTGATGACCGCCACGCACCTCCCAATTGAACGCCGTCCTGACGTCATGGGCGGTACGCCCGTGTTCGCCGGTACCCGCGTGCCGGCGCAGACACTCCTCGACTACCTCGAGAGTGGCGAGACCTTGGACGCGTTTCTCGCCGACTTCCCGTCCGTGACGCGCGAGCAGGCGGTGGCTACGCTCGACGCCGGAACGGCGCTGCTGATTGCCCAAGCGGCCCAGGCCTGAGTGCGCGTTCTGCTCGACGAATGCGTGCCGCGAGGGTTGACTCGAGCACTCGCCGACCACGATGTCGCGCACGTCGTGGATCTTGGCTGGGCTGGAAGACGGAATGGTATGTTGCTCGCCAGTATGCTGGAGGCGGGGTACGCGATCTTCGTCACCGTCGACCGCAACCTCGCATTTCAGCAGAACATCCCGGCGGCGGGAGTGAGCGTCATCGTGTTGCATGCCGCAAAGAATCGCGTGCAGGATCTGCTGCCGTTGGTGGCGGAGGTGCGCACTCTCATTGCGACGGCCGCGCCTGGGCAGGTCTACCGGGTGGGTGTCTAACACGGGTTGCTGCAGCCACGGCGACCGGGGTATTGTGATCAAGACGGCTATTAGTCGGTCGCCGTGCAGCAGAACCCTGTCTCGTTAGACGACCCTGCACCCTTGTGTCGGTGTATATACAGGCGTAGTTTTCCCCGGTGACCTTCGACTGGGATACCGCGAAGAGCGATCGGAACCTGGCCCAGCGCGGATTCGACTTCGAGTTCGCCAGCCAGATCTTTGCGGCGACGTATGTCGAGTTCGATGATACGCGCCGGGACTACGGCGAGCGCCGCGTTGTGGCGCTCGGAGTGGCCGATGCGATCGCGCTGACCGTCGTCTTCACCGACCGGATTGCTGCTGACGGCGCGATCGTGCGCCGGATTATCAGTGCCCGGCTCAGCCACCGCAAGGAGCGCCGCCGCTATGCCGAAGCCATCCGCGAAGCCAGTCCGCCGCCCGAAGACGCCGACGAAAGGGCGCGCTGACCTGGCGCGCCTGCGCCGCATGTCTGACGCCGACATTGCGCGTACGGCGCCGCCCGAACTCCGGGCCCTGCCAGAGGATTTCTGGCAAGGCGCACGCGTCGTGACGCCCGTGACAAAGCAAGCGATCTCAATCCGCCTCGACGAAGACGTGATCGCGTGGTTTCGTGAAACAGGGCCTAAGTATCAGACGCGGATCAACGCCGTGTTGCGGAGCTATGTCGAGCAGGTCGGTGCGGCGGAGCGACCGTCGACGCGGAAGCGGCGGGTCGTCTAACGCCGGTTGCTGCTGACGAAGCGGCCGACGTATTGTGCTCAGGACGGCGGTCAGTTGGCCGCTTCGCAGCAGAACCATGTTCGTTAGGACACTTCCGTGCTCCTGTGCACACACACCGACGGATAAACCCATAAGGTGTGTGGCGCGTCGGTCTTTCGAGCGCAAGAAATGAGAGCTAACGAGGCGCTTTGCGTTGTTCCAACACGCGACCCAGACTATCGAAGACGGCACGATACTGTGTGCCGAAGCGCAGAGCACCGGGTCCTACATTTGTGAAAAGTCCAGAGTCGCCGAGCGAGTCATGTTGGAAAATCGTCAACCGCACGATCTGAATCGCTCCAGTCTGGACGACAAACTCTTCGAGCGTCATCCCACTCGCCAGAACAATGTCGGCCACCACCTTCGAATCACCAACCTTGCGGACCTGATCGGACAAACGCTCGGACAACGGAAACTGCAGCGAAATTCCTTCTCCGGAAGAGGTTACAACGCTATCAATCGTGCCAACCACGCGATACCACTCGACGACTTGCTCAATCGTTAGATCGTATCTGCTCACAGCTTCGGCTACAGATTCAGTGCTGCTTGGTACAGCCGGATATCGCGCTTTCGCGCGAGTTTGACTGTCAGGACGAAAATTACACGCGAGCAGCATACTCGCCGCCGCGAGTGTCAACAGTCGAAGCTCGGAGAGAAAGCGCAAGAGGGGCAAGCCGAACTCCTGACGAAATTGATGAAAGGCTCAGTTCAAGTGCGCTACGAGAGGTGCAGATACGTTAAGTGCGCTCCTTCGCAGAGTCGAGCGTCGCGTCGGAATCACGGAAGAAATCGTTGACTTTTCCCGCGGCCAACCCACGTTTCCTCAGCCGTTGCGGCGTAGACTTTTGCCAAGCCGTGTCCTAACGCCGGTTGCTGCTGACGGGGCGGCCGACGTATTGTGAGCACGATGGCCTTATGTTAGGCCGCCCCGCAGCAGAACCATGATCGTTAGGTCGCACAATCATCAATGTCAGATTCGCTCATCACGGCTCTTGCTTCCGTATTTGGTACGGTGCTCGTCGCGGTCATCGCCTTGGTCGGGCAACGAGCGGCGGCACGAGCCACGAGCTCGGCTGAAACTCAGCGTCTTCGACTCCGAATTGTCGGAGAGGAAGCGTCGCGCCTCCGTGAGAAGCGCCGCGAGCAGATGGTTGAGGCGATCTCTGAGATCCTTGCGGCGTCTGACCCGCAGATCTTCATCAAGCTCGACTACGGAAGAGTGGTGACACTTATCCACCGCATTCAACTCTTGCTCGACATCCGAGAGGTACACGATGCTAGGCTCAACACTGCTCTGAACGGCTTGGGTAGCGCGCTCCAGGAGTACGCGCCCGCGCACCATCTCCCAGTGGACGACAAATCTCCGAGAATGAGAGCAGTGTTCGCAGCACAGTCTGAAGTCACAGAGTCGGCCAGAGCCATTTTACATAGAACTGCCAGTCTCGAGGCGACCTAACACGGGTTGCTGCAGCAACGGCGACCGACGGTCAGTGAGCAGGAGTGCGTTGGTTGTGGTCGCCGTGCAGCAGAACCCAGTTTCGTTAGCCGGCAAAACATTTTCGCGCCCACGTATGCCTCGCGCAATCGTATTCATCAGGCACAAGACGCAGCCCGGACGGCGAGATGCTGTGAGGGCCATCTGGGAACGTCACATGCGGCCAGCGATCGCCGCAAATTCTGGCCACGAAGCGTATTTCTACTGCTATGACGACAATGACGCGGACGTTATTTGCGCGTTTCAGCAGTACAAGAATGCCGAAGCCGCAAGCGACTTTCTGGCGACCACGCACTATGCCGAATACACCCGCGAGGTCGAGCCCTTACTTGCAGGCCCGCCGCAAGTGACGACTCTGACGTCGGTGTGGGTCAAGCCCGCACTACCATCGTCGTGACGCCGCCGCGCGATCTGGCACGCGTTGTAGCGGGTCGCCTGGGACGTGAGAACTCGCCCAGTCAAACGTTGGCGTCGACCCTTCATGACGAGCGACAGGCGGCGGGTCGTCTTGAAGCGCTTGGCGTCAAAGAATACGCTGTAAGAGCCGACCGATTATGGGTGGTCAGACACGCAACTTCTTTGCCGAGCCCGCTAACCCGCGTTGCTGCTGACATTGCGGCCGGCCATCGTTGAGCAGGCGGCGGCATCGTGAAGCCGCAATGCAGCAGAACTTGTCTCGTTGATATGACTGGGCTGCTGTCAAGGGATGCACGTTGTTGACTGCGGTTGATCGGTCACATGTGCGCGTGGGCGAAGTGTGATGACGCGGGGTGTCACGGTGCCTGCGGCGGCTTCGACGATGAATCCTGCT
>JANMON010000031.1:0-12437 GCA_031369265.1 Gemmatimonadaceae bacterium
GCCGACATCATCCTCGTCCGCGGCGATCCGCTCACCGACATGACCGTGATGCGGGACGTGAAGGTCGTGATCCAGAACGGGAAGCGGGTGAAGTAGCGAGGCTAGTGATTTGAACTGCAACAGCCTGACGCAAAGTCGCGAGGGCGCCAGGACGCAAAGAGCCCTACAAGAAATCAGCCTTTCTTGGCGACTTTGCGCCGTTGCGACCTTGCGTCAAGCTGTTGCTGTTTGCGCGCTCGGTACCAGGCTGCTCGATGCCTAGCGCTTCGCTCGCGCCCGAACGATCTCGATCCGCTCGATCACCGCGCCTTCCTGGATCTTGTCCATGATGGCCAGGCCACTGCGCATGGTGGCCAGCACGGTGTAATCGCGGTCCAGGCGGACGTTGTCCACCAGGTTGAAGTAGATCTGCCCGTCGCCGGTGTCGCGACCGCGGGTGGAGATGCCGATGGTGCCGCGCGCGTTGCGGGCAAAGCCGAGTTCATCGCGCATGAACTCGCGCGTGCGGCCGTCGTACTCGTCGGCGCCCGGGCTGCCGCCCTGGATCACGAAATTCGGCACGATGCGGTGAAAGGTCAGCCCATCGTACTGCCCCGACTCGGCCAGCTGCGCGAACACCCCCACCGTCACCGGTGCCTCATCGGTCAGCAGGTCCACCGTGATCGTCCCCAATCCCTTCATCCGGATGCGTGCCGACGCACCGGCCAGGCTGCGGATGTACGAGGCTGGCGGAATCGGCGGAATGGGCAGTGCGGTGGTGATCGGTGCCACGGTCGTGCCGGTGCGCGCGCTCAGGATGCGCGCCGCCTCGGCGGCGATCGCCGGATCGCGATCCGCCAGTGCATCGCGCAACAACGCGTTGGTGCTGGTATCCGCCACGCTGCCGATCAGTTTCAGGATCGCCACCCGTGGATCGCGCATTGTCATGGTACCGTCGCCCGCCAGCCGCTGATACGCGCCCACCACGCGCTGCAGCTGCGGCTTCAGGTCCACCTTCTGGTTCGCCAGCAGGTTGGCCGACGCCAGCGCCAGACCCGCATGTTCGCTGCGCAGGTTGCGCATGGCATCGTCCGGACTGGTCATCGCCGCGATGATCACGTTCGGATTCGGATCGCGCAGCAGCGTGGCCACCGTCGCGCTGTCCTTCGCCAGTCGGGCGGCAGTCGCCACCGCGACGCGCACCTGCCAGACGGAATCAGTGGCCATCTCGCGGATCACGCGCCGCCGTTCGCTGCTGTCCATGTTGGCCCACACCAGCGCCAGCGCGCGCATCCGCCAGTTACGTCCACCGCGCACCAGTGGCGCCAGTTGTGTGGCATCACATCCCGGTCGGCGGCCGATCGCCTCGATCGCACCCAGCGCCACGTGTTCATCCGCGTCCGTAAGGAAAGGCGTGACGTCGTTGCAGGTGGCGGCGAAGCGGAGCGACTCGTAGCGCACCATCGGTGACGGGTCGCGCGCCAGCGATGCAGCCGCCTGGCGGGCCACCAACCTGCGTATCTCCGGCCGACGATCGGTGGAGGCGGCGGCCACCAGCGCCGGTGTGCTGTGTCGCGCGCGATTCAGCGTGAGCAGTACGATCTGTCGCAGCGACGCGTCGCGGTTGGCCGTGAAGGCCGTTTCCAGCGCCGTCAGCGTGGCCGGCTGCAGCTTGCGCGTCTCACCACCCAGCCGGAGCAGTGACTCCAGGCCGCGCGCCGCGCCGACCCGCGCCGTCACCGCCGGCTCGACCAATCCACGCACCAGCGTGGACTCGGCGTCCGTGCCCGCGTCCTTCGTGCGCCCCAGCGCTTCGTACAGCGCGGCACGGACCGCAGGATCACGCTCGCGACCCAGCAGCGCGTCAGCGTCGAAGGATCCACGCAACTGCGCGATGGCACCGGCCGCAGCGCGGCGCACGCCTGCATCGCGTGCCGAAAGGAGCGGGATCAGCGTTTCGCGCTGCGCCGGATCCTCCAGCCGTCCAAGCGCACGCGCTGCCAGTCGTTGCGCACGCGGGTCACGACCGGTGGCGGCGCGCACCAGCGCCGCCGAGCCACCGGCACGTGCGTGTTCAGCTTCGAGGAGGGCGCGATCCACCGGGACCTGCGCCGCGAGCATGGGAAGGAGGAGAAGCCACATGCCCGCAATTCTACCGCGCGACGACGCCCATCGCGCGGTCGCTACCGGCGCAGTGCCTGCACCGCGTTGGCTGGGAAGTCGGTGAACACGCCATCCACCCCCGCGGCCCGGAACGCCCGCAACTCCGCCGCCTGGTCGCTGCGCCACATCGCCGGCAGGAATGGCGCATCGCTGCGGATGGTCCAGATGTGCACCAGCAGCCCGGCGGCGTGGGCATCACGCACCAGCGAACTCGCCACCGGTACGGGGCCATCAGGGGCATCGGCGATGATCAACTCCTTCGCGGCGCCGATGCCGTCGGCATACCGACGCACCCGTCGCAGGCCGGACGGTGTGCGCATCGACGCGAAGCTGACCGCCGCAGAGTCGGGTGGGGCAGTGGTCACGTTCACCAGCTGCACCAGTCGCACCGGTGTGAGGCGTTTCAGGCGCAGCAGGCTGCGGATCTCGAAGCTCTGGATGAACACCGGGGCGCTGCGTCGGTTCATGCCGGCCCGCGCCAGCGACGCCACCAGCTTCTCTTCCAGCGGCAACCCGATGGCGCGGAAGTGGGCGGCGTGTTTCGTCTCGGGGTACACGCCCACCGGCCGGCCGCGCTCGACGCCCAGACGCAGCACCAATGCCAGGACTTCATCGAAGGTCGGCACCTCGAACTGCCCATCGAACGAGTGGCCACGCGACGCGATGCGCTCTCGCGCGCGCAATGTCTTCAACTCGGCCAGCGTCAGGTCCTCGGTCCACCACCCGGTGATCGTGTCGCCGTCGATCACCTGCGTGCGGCGTCGTGCTGGAAACTTCGCCGCCACGTCGGTGGTGCTGCCGATCTCGTTCTCGTGGCGCGCCACCAGTACGCCATCCTTGGTGCTCACCAGGTCCGGTTCCACGTAATCCGCACCGACCGACACCGCCAGCGCGTAACTCTCGAGGGTGTGTTCGGGGCGATCACCACTGGCGCCGCGATGCCCGATGATGATCGGCAGTGTCGCGCGTGTCGGTGCGTCGGTCCGCCGCGCGGGCTGACCGGTGAGCGTAGTCAGTGCGATGGCGACGCAGGCAAGACGAGGCAGGGGCATCCGGGAATGCTCACCCGCTGCGCGCACCGCCGCGAGTGCCATCGCACGCCGTGCCCGTTCCGTGACGCTGGCAAAACGTCCTCGCGGGAGCGCCCTGTACCCGAAACGCACGATGCCCGCGACGGGCGGGCATCAGGTCCTGCATGGGCACGCGATTACTCGGGCGTCGTATTCCGTGCGCTCCGGTCACGACGCTGCATGGCGCTGGCCTGACCATCGGCCAGCGTGGCCGAGACACGACCCACCGGCATCTGGTAGAGCATCGACGCAGTGTTGCGATCGGCGTCGCTCAGGTCGGCGACTTCCACCCACGGCGCCATGATGTTGCGCGCGTCGGAGGTGTGCCCGAGGCCGATGGCGTGGCCGATCTCGTGCAGCGCCACCGCGCGCAGTGCACGCGGCGTCTGCGGCAGTCCATCGCTGGCATGCATGCTGAGCGTGACGCGGGCGCGCGTGATCCAGCCCTTGGCGGTGCTCCACCAGACAGTGCGGCCGCTCTCGTCCTGGCCCAGGCGTTCCGTCCAGAGCACATGCAATTCCGCGTCGTTCGAGTCGGCCACGATACGGAACCGCACCGGCAGCCCCACCTCCTGCCACTCGTCCAGCGCCTGTCGCGCCATCGCCGGGAAGGCCTCATCCCAGCCGTCCAGCTCGCGGGATGGCTGGATCCAGACCCGCACCGGAACCTCAGTGCGATCGCTCCAGCGGCGCACCACCGAATCGCGCACCAGCAGCTGCTCCGGCAGGTAGTTTTGCGGGCGGGCGGCGTCGGCCTCGTCGTAGCCGAGCGGCAGGCGCGTCACCGGCGCGATGGCCGCGGCGAGTGCCGGGGCGATGTACGGCGCCGGGACGTGAATGCCGCTCACCGAATACGCGGCCGCCAGGTCCTGAGCGTCGAGCACTGACGGCTGACTGACACCGAGAGTGCACATCATGGAAAGCACGAACCGTCGGGAATGAAGCATGTGACCTTGCCGCAGGGCGCGTCATCGCGCGGTGGCGCAGGGGTAGTACTCGACGTGGTAGTGACGAGCCCGAGCATTCGCCGTAACAAAGTCCAAGCTCATCCATTGAGCGCCTAAACCGTTGCTTTGCAGCAACATACGCTATAGCTGAGTTCGCATGTTTCTGGTTCTGTGCGGTACACGTGCCACAGTCGGGCTCGCCAAAAAGCTGCGCGATACCCCGGACCTGCCATTTCGGGTGTCGGCCTGTGGCGCCCACACATCAAGCGGGGCACGATGACCGCCGTCTGGACCCCGGACCCCCGGCGCGCCTCGCATTCCCAGCTGGCCCGCTTCCACCACCTGATGCGCGCCACCTACGGCGCCTCGGTGGTGGGCGACGACTATCCGCACCTCCACGCCTGGTCGGTGCGCGAACGCAGCACCTTCTGGCGCGAGGTCTGGCGGCTCGCCGACGTCAGCGCGAGCGCGATCAACGGTGGGGATCCGTCGTCACCGGCCGGTGAGAACCTCGACCGCATGGCGCCGCCGGACACGCCCGACGGTCCGCGCTGGTTCCCGAATGCGCGGCTCAACTACGCCGAGCACCTGGTGAAGCATCGCGACCAGCGCACGGCCATCGTGGCGTGGACGGAGCGTGGCTGGACGCGCAGTTGGACGTATGCCGAGCTGTTCGCCGATGTCTCGCGCGTGTCGCAGGGGCTGAAGGCGATCGGCGTGCGCAAGGGCGATCGCGTGGCAGCCTTCATGCCCAACGTCGGCGAGACGGTGATCGCCATGATCGCGACCACGGCGATCGGCGCGGTATGGACCTCGTGCTCGCAGGACTTCGGCAACAAGGGTGTGCTGGACCGGTTCAGCCAGGTGGAGCCGAAGGTGTTGATCACCACCGATGGGTACCGCTACGGTGGGCGCAACATCGAGACGCTCGATCGCGCGCGTGAACTCTGCGCCGCGCTGCCGACCGTCGAGCACCTGATCGTGGTGCCGTACCTGAAGGCCGAGCCGTCGCTGCGCGGGATGGACAACGCGGTGGCGTGGCGTGACCTGGGCCGTGACGAGCCGGACGACCTCTTTCCGGTCACGCGCGTCCCGTTCGATCACCCGTTGTTCATCATGTATTCGTCCGGCACCACCGGCTTGCCGAAGTGCCTCGTGCACGGGCACGGCGGCACGCTGCTGCAGCACGTCAAGGAACATGTGCTGCACGGCGACCTGCGACGCGAGAGCCGGTTGTTCTATTACACGACCTGCGGCTGGATGATGTGGAACTGGCTGGTGAGTGCATTGGCCGTCGGCTCCACCATCGTGCTCTACGACGGCTCGCCGATTCCACCGCGCGAAACCGGGATTCTGTGGCGCATCGCGGCGGAAGAATCGCTGACGCACTTCGGCACCAGCGCCCGCTTCCTGGCCATGGCGGAGAAGCTCGGGCACGAACCGGCGGCGGAGCGCACGCTGCAGGCACTGGAAGTGATCTACAGCACCGGCAGCCCGCTGGCCGAACATTCATATGACTGGGTGCAACGAGCCGTCTCGCCGCATGTGCGATTGAGCAGCATCAGCGGTGGGACCGACCTGCTCTCCTGCTTCGCGCTCGGCGCGCCCACGCTGCCCGTCCACCGCGGCGAGCTGCAGTGCCTGGGCTTGGGCATGGCGGTGGAGGTCTGGGACGCCGATGGCAATCCGGTGATCGGCATGCCCGGTGAACTGGTCTGCACCAAGCCGTTCCCGAGTATGCCGGTGGCGTTCTGGAACGATCCCGCCGGCGCCAAGTACCGGGCGGCGTACTTCGAACATTACGACAGCGCCTGGCGCCACGGCGACTGGGCGCAGCGCACGTCACATCATGGGCTGGTGATCCTCGGTCGCAGTGACGCCACGCTGAATCCGAGTGGCGTACGCATCGGGACGGCCGAGATCTACCGGCAGGTCGAGCAGGTGCCGGAGGTGCTGGAGAGCCTGGTGATCGGTCAGGAGATCATGGCCGACGGCACACCCGACGTGCGCATCGTGCTCTTCGTGAAGCTGCGCGACGGCCTGACGCTCACCGACGCCATGCGCTCGACAATTCGCAACCGCATCCGCACCGAGGCCAGCCCGCACCACGTGCCGAAAGTGATCATCGCGGTGCCCGACCTGCCGCGCACCGTGAGTGGCAAGATCACGGAGCTGGCGGTGCGTGATGTGATCCATGGACGTCCGGTGACGAATACCGACGCGCTGGCCAACCCGGAGGCGCTGGCGTTCTTCCGTGAGCTGGCGACGAAGCCGGAAATGGTGCCGCCGGTGAAGTGAGTACTGCCGCGCCTCGGTACGAGTGCGCGGCAGTGCTGCGACGTCACTCAGGGCACCACCGCACCGCCCAGGCCCACCTGATCGAGCATGAACGCGTAGTCGAACGCGATTTCCTTCAGCCGCTCGTACCGCCCGCTGCTGCCGCCGTGGCCGGCGCCCATGTTCATGCGCAGCAGCAGGGGATTGGCGTCGGTCTTCCGCTCGCGCAGGCGGGCCACCCATTTGGTCGGCTCCCAGTAGGCCACGCGGCTGTCATTCAGGCCGCTGGTGACCAGCATCGCCGGATAGGCCTTCGCTGCCACGTTTTCGTAGGGCGAGTAGCGGCGCATGTACGCATACTCCTCGGCCTTGGCCGGGTTGCCCCACTGCTCCCATTCCTGCGCGGTGAGCGGAATGCTGGCGTCGGACATGGTGTTGATCACGTCCACGAACGGCACCGCCGCGATGATCGCCTTGTAGAGGTCGGGCCGCATGTTCGCGACGACGCCCATCAGCAGCCCACCGGCGCTGCCGCCGTTGGCCAGCAGGCGATCCTTCGACGTGTACCCTTCGGCCACCAGGAACTCGCCCACGTCGATGAAGTCGTGGAAGGTGTTCAGCTTCTTCATCATCTTGCCGTCGTCGTACCAGGAGCGGCCCATCTCCTGCCCGCCGCGGATGTGCGCGATGGCGTAGATCACGCCGCGGTCCAGCAGCGAGACGCGGTTGGAGTTGAACGTCGCCTCGGTGTTGGCGCCGTACGAGCCATAGGCGTACTCCAGCAGCGGGCGCTTGCCATCGCGCACCAGCGGCAGCCGGTAGACGATCGACACCGGCACCATCGCGCCGTCGCGGGCCCGCGCCATCCGTCGCTCCACACCGTACCTGGCCGGATCGTAGCCGCCCAGCACTTCCTGCTGCTTCTTGACCGTGCGGGTGCGCGTCGCCATGTCGTAGTCGATCACGGTGCTCGGCGTGACCAATGACGAGTACGCGAACCGCAGCGCGGTGGCGTCGAACATCGGGTTCTGCGCCAGTGACACCCCGTAGGCGGGTTCGGGGAAGCTGATGTCATGCGCGTCGCCGCTGGCGAGCGCCGTCACGCGCAGCCGGCGCAGCCCCTCACGCCGCTCGCTCACCACGGCGTAGTCGCGGAAGACATCGATCCCCTCGACGAACACGTCGGCGCGCGGCGTGATCCAATCCTCCCAGCGCGAGAGGTCGGAGGCATCGTCACGCACCCGCGCCACCTTAAAGTTCGGCGCACCGTCGTTGGTCACGATCCAGAACCAGCCGTTGCCGTGGTCCACGTCGTACTCCACGTTCGGCCGCCTGGCCGCGATCACGCGCGCCGGACGTGTCGGCTGCATCGCGTCGATCACCCGCGTCTCGCCCTGCGTGAAGCTGCCGGACGAGATGGCGATGAACTTGCCGCTGCGCATCCGGTCCACGCTGACGTTGAACAGCACGTTCGGCTCGTGGAACACGCTCACGTCGGTGCGCACCGACGTGCCGATGGCGTGACGCCACACCCGGTCGCTGCGCTTGGCGCTGTCGGTGCTCATGTAGAACAACGTGCGATTGTCGCTGGCCCAGGCGAGGCCGAAGCCCAGCTTCTCCTTGCGGTCGGGGAGATACTTGCCGGTGGCGAGGTTCTTCACGCGCAACGTGAAGTCCTCGTAGCCGGTGGTGTCCACCAGCACGGCCAGCAATGCGTGGTTGGGGCTGACCTCGAAGCCACCGAGGCTGAAGAACTTGCGACCCTTGGCCTCGGCGTTCTGGTCGAAGATCACCTCCTCGGCTGCCTCCAGCGTACGGAGCTTCCGACAGTAGATCGGGTACGGCTTCCCCTGTTCGGTGCGCGTGTAGTACCAGTAGGGCGCATCGTAGGTGGGCACGCTGAGGTCCGTCTCCTTGATGCGCGCCACCAACTCGGCGTAGAGTGCATCCCGCAGGGGCTGCGTGGCTGCCGTCATCGACTCGGTGTACGCGTTTTCCGCCTCGAGGTGTGCGATGACCGCCGGATTCTTGCGGTCGCGGAACCAGGCGTACTCGTCCACCAGCACGTTGCCGTGCAGCGTGTCGGCCTTGGGCTGTTTCGCCGCCACCGGTGGCGCGGGGCGCTGGCCGTCGGCGAGAGCGGGCGAGAGCAGTGCGGCCATGGCGAGAATGCGGAGGAGGGTCAGTCGTGGCATCGGCGATGTGGTGAGGGTCACCGGAAGCTGAGCCGCCGCGCGGGAATCAGGAAGGCGCCGTGGCGGTGCTCGGCCGGCGTGCTGGTGCCGGCGCCGAGTGGTGGCGCCGCCAGGCGGGCTCCGCTACCGCCGAGCCGATGCCTGCCGGTCGGTCGCCGAGTGGCGTGGCGCGAGGGAACCCTATCGCCTGCTGCGGTGTCGGCTCGGTATCTTGTCTGCCTGCACGTTGTGGACACCCAGACTTTCCGAGCCCCACCGACTGATGACCGCTTCCGCGGCTGCACCACCAGGCCTGACCACCACCAAGGCACCCTTCATCGAGGCGGCCCAGGCTCGCGGTGAGCTGTACATCGAGCAGCCCTACGAGTTGTACAGCGAGGCCAATCATGACACCTGGCACCGCCTCTACACGCGCATGACCCCGCGGTGGGCGCGCTACGCGAACCCGAAGTTCCTCGACGGCATCACCACCCTGAACCTCGATCCGAACCGCGTGCCGCGACTGGAGGACGTGAACCAGTTCATGTCGCCGCGCACCGGGTTCCGGGCCAAGCCGGTGAGCGGCTACGTGCCGGCATTCCGATTCTTCGACTGCCTGCGCAATCGCGAGTTCCCGACCACGATCACGATCCGTGACGGCGCCACGCTCGACTACCTGCCGGAGCCGGACATCTTCCACGACATCGGCGGGCACGTGCCGATGCACACCGATCCGGCGTTCGCCGACACGCTGGTCAGCTTCGGGGAGTGTGCCCACGTGGCGGCTGACGTCGTGACGGGCATCAGCGATCCGGCCGAGCAGATCCGCACGCTGACCTCGATCCAGCAGGCGATGGCGCGGTTCTTCTGGTTCACCATCGAGTTCGGCCTCATGAAGGGCCCCGATGCCGACGAGTGCAAGGTGTATGGGAGTGGGCTGCTGAGCAGCTTCGGCGAGATGCAGCATGCCGTCGAGAGCCCAACGGTGCAGCGGGTCCCGATGCAGCTGGAGTGGGTGATTAACCAGTCCTTCGAAATCGATCGCTACCAGCCACTGCTCTTCATCGTCAACGACTTCGAACACCTGTTCGAGGAAGTGCGCCGGCTCGGGCAGTGGATGAAGGACGGTAAACTGAACAATGTCGCGCCCGGAGAGCCCGCCATCAGCGAGGCCGACCTGCGCAGCTTCCTGGAGGCTGGACACTGATGGCAACCCAGACGCGGCCCGATGCAGCGGCCACGATCGACACGTTCCCGATCAACGGCACCGACTACGTCGAGTTCCTGGTCGGCAACGCCAAGCAGGCGGCACACTTCTATCGCACCACATTCGGCTATGAGCTGGTGGCCTATCGTGGGCCTGAGACCGGCGAGCGCGAGACCTGCTCGTACGTGCTGCAGCAGAACAAGATCCGGCTGGTGCTCACCAGCGCCTTCGATCCCGAACACTGGATCAACCAGCACGTGCGCCTGCATGGCGACGGCGTGAAGGACATCGCGCTCTGGGTGGACGACGCCCGCGAGATGTTCCGCCTCGCCATCGAGCGCGGCGCCACGCCCTGGGCCGAGCCGAAGGTGAGCGAGGATGCGTTCGGTCGCGTGATCACGGCCAGCATCCGCACCTACGGCGAGACCATCCACACCCTGGTCGAGCGCAGCGACTACACCGGCATCTTCATGCCGGGCTTCGAACCGCGCAGCTCCGACCTCGTCACCACGCCGGTGGGCGTGCAGTACGTGGACCACTGCGTGGGCAACGTCGAGCTGGGCAAGATGAACGAGTGGGTGAAGTTCTACGAGGACGTGATGGGCTTCCGGAACCTCATCTCGTTCGATGACAACGACATCAGCACCGAATACACGTCGCTGATGTCGAAGGTGGTGGCGAGCGGCAACGACCGCATCAAGTTCCCGATCAACGAGCCCGCCGCCGGCAAGAAGAAGAGCCAGATCGACGAGTACCTCGAGTTCTATCGCGGCGCCGGCGTGCAGCACCTCGCGCTCGCCACCGACGACATCATCAGCACCGTCACGGAGCTGAAGCGCCGCGGCGTGGATTTCCTGCGCGTACCCACCACCTACTACGACACGCTGCTGGATCGTGTCGGCCACATCGACGAGGACCTGGCGCCGCTGAAGGAGCTGGGGATCCTGGTGGACCGCGACGACGAGGGCTACCTGCTGCAGATCTTCACCAAGCCGGTGCAGGATCGTCCGACCGTGTTCTACGAGATCATCCAGCGCAAGGGCGCACGCAGCTTCGGCAAGGGCAACTTCAAGGCGCTCTTCGAGGCCATCGAGCGCGAGCAGGCGCTGCGCGGGAATCTCTGATCGCGCGCGACGTGGTGCCGCACGACCTGCACCGGCGAGGCGCAGCATGACCAGTCCGGCGACCGATGTCGCCACCCGGCTGAGCGCGCTGCGCCTCGTGTCGTTCATCCCGCATCAGCGTGACGGGGTGCACGTCGGGCTGCTGACGCCCGATGCGCAGCAGGTGATCGACCTCGCGGGGCTGGGCATCACCGACGCGCTCGACGCACTGGACCAGGTGGTGATGCTGCGTCAGGCGGCTGGCGCCATCATCCACGGTGCTGCGCGGACGGCGTTCCCGGTCAGCGGCCTGCACCTGGTGGCGCCGATCCCGCTGGTGCGCAGCGTGGTGCTGGCCCCCGGAGAGGTGTCGCCGGCCTTCGCTGATCCAAGCACGCTGCACGGCCCGGGTGGCCATCTCGGACGCGACGACGCGGCGCTGGCGCAGGTTGGCCTGGCGGCGGTCGTCGGCACCACGCTCGACGCCCGCACTTCCTGCGACGACGCCACGCTCGACCGCGCCCTGGTGGGCACGGTGCTGGTGCTCGGCTGGCCGCAACAGGGTCACGATGGCCTGCCGGCACTCCGCCCCGGTGCAGTGGGCCCGTTCGTGGCGGTGCCGCGCCGCCGGCCCGACTCGCTGATCATCACCCACGTCGCCCCGCTGGCCCCCGACGCGCCCGCGGATCACAAGGTGAGCGTGAGCGCGCCAGGGGATGCCGAGTTTGCGGCGCTGGCCCGACGCGCGCTGGCCTCGCACACGCTGCGGCCCGGCGACCTCCTCACCATCTTTCCGACAGTGACCGGCCCGTCGGTAGCATGGCCCGTGGCCGGTGGCAGTTGGGTGCGCGTCAGCGCGCCCGGATTGGGAACGCTGTCCCTCGCTGTCCGATAGCGCATCGCATCATCAGGTGGTGCACGTCCGTGTGCCGCCGCCTTCGTTCCGAAGCCCGAGGTTCCCGTGCCCTACTATCACTCGCTCGGTCGTGTGCCCAAGAAGCGCCACACCGCGCATCGTCGCCCCGACGGCGGCATCTACTCCGAGCAGTTGGTGGGCCACGAAGGCTTCACCGGCACCTCGGCGCTGCTCTACCACGTCCATCCGCCCACCACGGTCAAGAGCGTGCGTCGCCTGCGCGACATGAAGCTCGAGGCCGACACCGACGAGACGCTCAAGCACCGCAAGTGGTTCACGTCGCGACTGCCGGTGGGTGGCAGCCCGACGCTGGATCGCGTGCCGCTGCTGTTCAACGCCGACATTGCGATGTACTACGTCGCCCCGGACGAGACCGACGCACACTTCTATCGCAATGCCCAGGCCGACGAAGTGGTGTACGTGGCGAAGGGGCAGGGCACGCTCGAGACGCAGTTCGGCAACCTGCCCTATCGCGAGGGTGACTACGTCGTCATCCATCGTGGCATCATGCACCGATGGAAACTCGACGCCAGCGCCGGGCCCACCAACCTGCTGGTGCACGAGAGCAAGGGACACATCCGTCCACCGAAGCGCTATCGCA
>JANMON010000043.1:0-30146 GCA_031369265.1 Gemmatimonadaceae bacterium
ACGAGGAGGCGCTGGCGATCGAGTTGGAGGATCGGGGGTGTACGGTCACTCGGCAGCGCGCTGTGCCCGTGTACTACAGGGGCCGGCAGTTGAAGACGCCATTGCGCATCGACCTGCTGGTCAACGACACCGTGATCGTCGAGTGCAAGGCGGTCAGCAAATACAACGAAATGTTCACCTCGCAGGTGATCACCTACCTGCGCCTCAGCAACCGCACCGTCGCCCTCGTCATCAACTTCGGCGTCCGCCCTATGCGCCAGTCCATCCGCCGCATCGTGGATCAGTATGCGGATTGATGCGGCACGGATGCCCTTGCTGTTCCCAAATGAATCCGCTCGAGTGCGCGCGGAGCACCGCTGCGCGCACTGATCTTCTGCGGCTGTGCAGTTCTGCGGCTGTTCAGTTCTGCGATGAGCCGTTACGACGTGCGTGTAGGACTTCGACGTCAGCGAGAAGGTCTGGGCCGCTCGATGAAGTTCACGATCGCAGCGATGAACGCCGGTAGTGTGCGCTCGAGCAGTGCCGCGTGGTCGCCGCCGGCGAGGATGATCCACTGACGGTCGGGGGAGCCGAGTCGCGCGAAGGTCTTCGCCTGGGCCGGGATCGGCGTGTACGGATCCTTCTCGCCGTGAAGGAGAAGGGTCGGGAGCGTCAGCCGCTCCGCGGCGAGATCGTTCCATTCGTGCAGCGCGCGCCAGTCGCTGCGCACCGGGTCGGCCGCCAGCGAGGCCGCGACGTAGGCATCGATGGCGCGCTGGCTGATTGCACCCGGGATGATGAAGTCGCTGGCCGCAGCGGCGGCCGTGGTTCGGACGCGCGGCGGGGCGCCCGTATCGGGCGTGGCGGGGATCATGGCGTCGGGGTCGCGCGGATAGCCGAACAGCACCACCGCCGAGGCCAGCGACGGCTCCTGCTGCGCCGCAAGGTGCGCGACCATCGAGCCGTACGACCAGCCCACCAGCGTCGGTGCCGGAAGGCGCGGATGCCGGCGCGCGACGGCCCGCAGCACCGTCTGCACATCGCGTGCGGCACGCGAGGGTGTGAGCCAGCCGCTGCTGTCGCGCGGTGTGGCGCCGTAGCCGCGCGCGTCGAGTGCGTACACCGTATAGCCGCGCCGCACGAAGGCCTGCATCACCGAGAGCCGTTCGCCGGGCACCTGCAGGTCGAAGTCGGGCAGCGCCGACCAGGTGCGGCCATGCAGCAGCACGATCACGCCCGTCGGATTCGTCGCTGCACGTGTCCAGAGTGCGAGCGGGTGGCCGTCGGAGGTGATGGTGAGCCTGGCTGGTGTCCGCTGCGCCAGAAGCGCCGGTCGCACCGCCGGTGCAGTGACCAGCAGCGTGGCCACCAGCATCGCTGCGGAGCGGAGGCGCATCATGGCTGCGTCACCGCTGGCCGCACGTAGGGCGAGACCACGCTGTCCCACGGCTGGCGGCCGCTCGCGCGCTGCACGCCGAGTGCCTCGAGCTTCAACATCCACTCCTTGTTGAACAGGCTCGTGGCGGCTGGATCGAGGGCAGTTTCTGACGGGATGCCGGTCCATCGCATCTGCATGGTGAGGCCCGGCACCGCGCTGGCGGCAGCCGCCAGATACTCCAGGCCCTCCAGCACCTGCGGCTGGTGCATGAAGAACGACAGGTTGCTCCAACGGCTGTTGATCTGCTTCCGGCTGGCCGGGTTCATCACCACCGGCGCCGCGTGAGTCCACCCGTTCACGATCACGTACAGGTTGATCTTCACGGGGCTGGTGACACCGGCGGCGCGCACCTGAGCGAGCACCGCCTTGTAATCATCGAGCGTCAGCAGGGTGAGGATGTTCGACACCACGCCGCCGTCGGAATGCACGTGTCCCTCGTAGACCACCTGCGGGAAGATTCCCGGGATCGCCGACGCCGCCTTGAGCAGGGTGCGCGTCCGGAGCAGCCCTTCATCGCCGCCGTCGAGCGTCGATCGCAGGTCCCAGGTGCGGCCGGTGGCGATGTCCAGGTCCGTGGTGCCGAAGATCACCTGCCGGTCGGCGCGGAACGCCTGCTGCAGCGAGTCGCGGAAGCTGGCGTTCACGACCTCACGCAGGTTGGCGTCGTATCTCTGCATGTTCACCAGGCCGCCCGTCTTCCGCAGCCAGAACAGCCAGTCGATGGATGGCGCGATGCGATCGGCGGCGTTCCGATACAGCGCAGTCAGCGTGTCGTGTGCGGCCTGTGTGCCAAGGAGCACGAACGGCGCCTGAAGCGCCCCGGTGCTGATGGCGGTGATCAGGTCGAATTGCGGCATCGGCGCATCGGTGCGGGCGCGCCAGCCGCGCATGAAACCCACGCCGTACGCGCCGTTCTGTCCGCCGCCGGAGAGCATCAGGACGTCCAGTGCGTGGTCGGGGCGCGCGATGGCGCGCCGCGCCAGCCGTGCCACCACCGTGTCGCGCAGCCGCCGCTCGGTGCGACGCGAGCTGTCGGCATCTGCCACCAGCGCGGGAATCGTCGTCGGCGGCCGGTGCACGGCGGCACAGGCGGAGAGCAGCAACGCCCCGCTCAGCAGGACGACGGATCGGGGCAGGCTTCGACACGCGGAATCGGCAATACGTCGCAGCATGAGGCTACCGGAGAGAGCGGGTCAGACGAGGGCGAAGGCGCGGACGGGGAAGGTGCCGAACGCGCGCACCTTGGGCGGCACGGCAAAGAAACGGGCACCGATCGCCGGAAGTTGCCCCAGCCCGCAGAGATGCTCGACGATCGGAATGCCGGCGCCGAGCAGGATCGTGTGGACCGGCCGCTCGCCATCGTCGGTGCAGTCGATGTTGAAGCTGTCGATGCCCACCAGTGCTGCGCCCGCCTCCACCAACCACTGCGCGAGGCGACCGGTGAGGTGCGGATGCCCCTCGAAGTACTGGTCGGTCCGCCAATGCCGGTCCCACCCGGTGTGCACCAGCACCGCCTTGCCGCGGACGTCCGTCGCGGCCACCGGCAGGGTGTCGATCGCACGTGCTGCGTCGTGGCTGCGGAGCACCAGGCAGTCCAGGTCCGCCAGTGATTCGAGGGCCAGCCCCGCCAGGTCGGTGCCCTCGGGATACCGGTGAAACGGGCTGTCGAGATAGGTGCCGGTGTTGCCGACCATCTCGATGGTGCCGATCTGGAACTCGGTGCCGGGTGCATAGCGCTCGCGCGATGCCTCGCGACTCAGGAAGTCGCAGATGATTGGCGCCGGCAGCCCGCGGTAGGTGACCATGCCGTCCTCGATCACGTGACTGAGGTCGATGGCGGTGCCGCGAGGCTCGTGGGTCACGACGGGCGGGGTGCGGGATCGGGAAGGGCGGGCTGGTGACGAAAAGTATATTGTGGCGTGACCAATTCGTTTCCCGGGCGGCGCAATACCACCGTCGCCCACGGCGCAACGCCCACCAGTTGATGCCAGTCGCAACATTCCCGGATGCCGGGATCTCGTCCACCGCGATGACGTCGCCTGCCACCTCGTGGCCGGCCGCGTTGCGCACCCGCTGCGCGCTGCTGGTGCGGGTGCTGCTGTTCTGGATGGTCTGGTTCGCGCTGGCGCGACTGCTTTTCTTCGGGTGGCATTGGGGACTGGTGCCGGCCGGTGAACGCGCGCTGCTGCCGCAGAGCTTCGTCTACGGCGCACGCATGGACCTCTCGGCCGCAGCCTACCTCACCGCGCTCGTCTGGCTGGTGTTGCTGCTGACGATCGCAGCGCGTGGCGTCGTCGTGCAGCGTGTGCTCGGTGCCATCATCGGCCTCTCGGTCAGCTTCGTGTCGCTGGTGACGCTGACGGACATCGGCACCTTCGGCCCGTGGCGTCGCCGCCTGGACGGGTCGATCTGGACCTACCTCCAGACACCGCGCGAGGCGTATGCATCGGCGTCGTCGGTGGCCGTCACACCGCTGCTGATGCTCCTGCTGATCATGGTGCCGGTGACGTGGTGGCTGCTGCGTCGCACCCTGCACACGCCGTTGCAGCTGGTGTCGCCGCTGCGTGGACTCCCGGCGGTGGGCGGGTCGCTGGCGCTCTTCGGCACCGGGCTGCTGCTGGCGATCCCGATCCGCGGCGGCCTGCAGTGGACGCCGCTGAATGAGAGCACGGTGCTGTTCTCGCACTCCACGATGGCCAACCTCGGCGCGCAGAACGCCGGCTGGTATCTGCTGTACTCCACGCTCGGGCAGCGCAAGGAACCGACTGGCAATCCGTACGCCGTGCTGCCTGCGGCTGAAGTCCGGGCGACCGTGGACAGTTTGTATCGCGGCCAGGATGCGGCACCGCTGTCCCTGCTCACGGTGCCGCATCCGAACGTGATCCTGATCATCTGGGAAAGCTTCACCGCCAAGGTGGTGGCGCGACTGGGCGGTGTCGCTGATGTCACGCCGCAGTTCGATCGCTGGTCGCACCAGGGCATCCTGTTCGATTCGCTCTTTGCGTCGGGGGAACGCAGCGCACAGGGGCTGGTGTCGATCCTGAGCGGGTTTCCCTCGGTGCCGAACGAGGCGATCATGGGTCGCCCGCGCAAGGCGGCCTCGCTGCCACAGCTCGGCCAGGCGATGCGCGCCGCCGGCTATCACACGTCGTATTACTACGGCGGTGAATTGGCGTTCGCGAACATGAAGGCCTACGTGCTCAATGGCGGCTTCGATCGCGTGACGGGCGTCGAGGCGTTCCCCGACGACCAGCGCAACTCGAAGTGGGGCGCGCACGATCACGTGGTGCTGGATCGGGCGCTGCACGAGTTGCCCGGCGACGCACGGCCGTTCTTCTCCACCATCTTCACGCTCAGCAGTCACGAACCCTTCGAGGTGCCCGAGCCACCGCACTTCGCCGGCCGCGACGAGTCCACGCAGTTCCTGAACGCGCATCACTACACCGATGCCAGCATCGGACGCTTCCTCGATTCGGCGGCCGTGCAGCCGTGGTGGGACAGCACGCTGGTGGTGATCATCGCCGACCATGGCAGCCCGCTGCCCACCGGTCCCGCGGGGAGCACGCGCTCCGTGCCCGACCGGCATCACATCGCGATGCTGTGGCTTGGCGGTGCGCTGCGGATGCGCGACACGGTGATCCACCGGATCGGTGCCTCGGTGGACCTCGCGCCGACGCTGCTGATGCAGCTCGGCCTGCGGCGCGCCGACTTCCGCTGGGGACGCAACCTGCTGACGACGGAGCAGGGCGGCTTTGCCTACTTCGCCAACAACGACGGCTTCGCCTTCATCGACAGCGCCGGCTGGCTGGTGTTCGACGAACGCGCCAACCGTGCGCTGGAACAGTCGCCGGGTGCCGGTCCCACGCACCGACGCAACGGCAGCGCGCTGCTGCAGGCCAGCTTCGCGGACTACCTCGCCCGCTAGGCGGCGGTCGCCGAGTGGCTTCCGGCGGGCATTCGGCCAGCAGCCCTCGCCCGGCGCGCTCGCGCGACTTTGATTTGGCCCGGGCGCACCCGTCGCGTCCGCGTTTCGAACAGTCCCCGACCTCCCTACCCATGTCCGTGCTGTCTCGCCGCCTCCTCGCCACCGGTCTGGCGACCGTCGCCGTCGCCACGGCCAGCCCCGTCGCCGCGCAAGCGCGCCGCGCGGTACCCTCCTCGGCGGCATCCGCTGCGGCACTCGACACGGCCGCCTTCCGCGCGATCCAGTTTCGCAACGTGGGACCGTATCGCGGCGGTCGCGCCAACAGCGCGGCCGGTATCCCGTCGCAACCGCTGACGTACTTCGCCGGCTACACCGGTGGTGGCCTGTGGCGCACCGACGATGCCGGCATCAACTGGAAGAACATCTCCGATGGTTTCTTCGCCACCGGGTCCATCGGCGCCATTGCCGTGGCTCCGTCGGATGCGAACGTGCTCTACGTCGGCACCGGCGAGGAAGCGATCCGCGGCCAGTCGTCGAGTTATGGCGACGGCGTGTACCGCAGCACCGACCAGGGCCGCACCTGGACCAACGTGGGACTGCGCACCACGCGCCAGATCTCGGCGGTGCGCGTGCATCCCACCGATCCGAACGTCGTCTACGTGGCCGCGCAGGGTGATCGCTGGAAGGCCTCGGCCGACCGCGGCATCTATCGCAGCAAGGATGGCGGCGCCACCTGGACGCTGGTGCTCAAGGGTGTGAACGGGTTCAGCGGCGCCAGTGACCTGTCGATGGATGCCAGCAACCCGCGCATCCTCTACGCCACGTTCTGGGATCACCAGCGCACGCCGTGGATGGTGCGCAGCGGTGGTGAAGGGAGCGGCATCTGGAAGTCGGTGGATGGCGGCGACAGCTGGACGCGCCTCACCGAGGGGTTGCCGTCGTTGATGGGCAAGATCGGCATCAGTGTGTCGCCGGCGAACCCGGATCGCGTGTTCGCGATCGTCGAGGCGGAGCGCGGTGGACTGTATCGCTCCGACGACGCCGGGAAGACCTGGGCGCGCCTCTCGGAGGATCGCCTGATCCAGACGCGCAGCTGGTACTACATGAAGATCACCGCCGATCCGAAGAACGCCGACATCGTGTGGGTGATGAACGCACCGGTGCTCAAGTCCATCGATGGTGGTCGCACGTTCCGCACCGTCGAGGCGACCCACGGCGACAATCATTTCCTGTGGATCAACCCAACTGACAGCCGGTACATGATCAACGCCAACGATGGCGGCGTCTCGATCTCGATGGATGGCGGCACCAGCTGGAGCTCGCAGGACAACCAGCCCACCGCACAGTTCTATCACGTCACCACCGACCACGACTTCCCGTACCGCCTGTACTCCGGCCAGCAGGACAACTCCAGCGTGATCATCCGCAGCCGCAGCGACGGCTTCGCGATCGACGTGCGCGACTGGACCAACGGACCGGGCTGCGAGAGTGCCAACATCGGCGTCGGACCGAAGCATTCGCGGTACGTGTACGGCGGGTGTTATCAGGGCCTGATCGACGAACTGGATCAGGAGACCGGCCTCACGCGCGACATCATGCCGTGGCCGGCGATGAACCTGACCGAACCCACCGACAAGACGCGCTTCCGCTTCAACTGGACGGCGCCGATCCGCGTCTCGCAGCACGACGGCAACGTGGTCTATCACGGTGGCAACATGCTGTTCAAGTCCACCGATCGCGGACAGAGCTGGGCACCGCTGGGTGGCGACCTGACGAAGAACGACAAGGCGCGCCAGGGGAAGGGCGGTGGCCCGATCACGAACGAAGGCGCCGGTGGTGAGGTGTACGGCACCATCGTGGTGATCCACGAGTCGCCGCACGATGCCAAGGTGCTGTACGTGGGCACAGACGACGGGGTGGTGCAGGTCACGTGCGACGGCGGTGCCACCTGGGCCAACGTGACGCCGAAGGGACTCACGGACGGCCTCACCAACGAGATCGAGGTGTCACCACACGATCCCGCCACCGTGTACGTCGCCTATCGCACCGATCGCATCGGCGACAACACGCCGCACCTCTTCCGCTCCACCGATTACGGCGCCACCTGGACCCGGCTGGTGAACGGGTTCCGCGAAGGGGAGCCGGTGCGCGTGGTGCGCGAGGACCCGACGCGGAAGGGACTGCTCTACGCCGGCACCGAAACGGGGCTGTACGTCTCCTTCGACGCGGGCGCGCAGTGGGTGCCGTTCCCGTCCCGGTTTCCGGTGGTGCCGGTGACGGATCTCGAAGTGCACGATGGCGACCTGGTGGTGGCCACCGAAGGGCGGGCGTTCTGGATTCTCGACGATCTCTCGCCGGTGCGCCAGCACGCGGCGGCCGTCATGACCGCTGCGGCACACCTGTACACGCCACGTGCGGCCGTCCTCGCGGGCGGACCGGCGGTGCCAGCCCGCAATGCCGGTCGCAACCCGGTACCCGGCGCCAACGTCTACTACCGCCTGTCGGCGCTGCCCGACAGCGCCACGGCCATCACGTTCGACTTCCTCGATGCGAAGGGCACCGTGCTGCGCTCGTTCTCGTCGAAGGATTCGGTGGTGGCGGCGCGCCTGCGTCCGCGCGCTGGACTGAACGTGCTGAACTGGGACCTGCGGCGTGCCGCACCCACGCGCCTCACCGGCGTGGTGCTCTTCGGGTCGCCGGGCAGTGGTGGCGCGCGCGTGTCGCCCGGTGCCTACAGCGTGCGAATGACGATGGGCAGCACGGTGCTGACCCAGCCACTGCAGGTGCAGCAGGATCCGCGGCTCACCGTGCCGGTGGCGCAGGTCGCCGAACGTGACTCGGTGTCGGCGGTGATCGCCGAGCGTATTCGCGAGATCCACGATGCGGTGCTCCGCCTGCGCGACACGAAGGGCCAGGTGCAGGGCGCGCTGGTGCGCGGTCGTGACGCGACCAATGCCACCGCAATCACCAGCGCCGGCAAGGGCCTCGTCACCAAGCTCGAGACGATGGATCCGCGCCTCACCACCAAGGCCGCCAACGGCCAGGACATCATCAATTTCGCCAACGGCATCAACGGACAGTTCGGATTCCTGATGGGTCAGGTCGAGGGCAATCCGGTGCTCACCAGGGCGGCCCGCGAGCGGCTCGCCGAACTGGATCAGCAGTGGGCCGCGATCCGTGGCGAGATCGACACCATCGAGCAGGTGGATGTGCCGGCGTTCAACAAGCTGCTGCAGGATGGCAACGTGCCCGGTGTGTCGGTGCGCAAGGTCGTGAAGGTTGCACCGCCGATCAGTTGATGATGCGACACCTGCTCCGAACAGCGCGTGCGCGTGCCGACGTGAGTGCGATGCCGGCGCGCGCCTCGCACGCCGTGCGCGCCGCAGCCGTGCTGCTGCTCACCGCGTGCGCCGGCCGCGGCGCGTCGCCGGTGACGGCGCCGGTCACCGACGCCATGCCCGCCACCACCCAGCGTGTGGTGGCCAGTGCCACCGGCCAGACCATCGCGTTCGCGCGGATGGCCGACGACGCGGCCAGGGCCGACGTGGTGTTTTTCGGCGAGCAGCATGACGACGACGAGACGCATCGCGCCGAGTTGGCACTGCTGTCGGCCATCGGCGAACGGCGACGCGAGGTGATCCTGTCGCTCGAGATGTTCGAGCGCGACGTGCAGCCACAGCTGGATGCCTACCTGGCGGGTCGCATCAGCGAGGAGGCGTTCCGCGCCCAGGCACGGCCGTGGCCCAACTACGCAACCGATTACCGCCCGCTGGTGGAACTGGCGAAAGCGAAAGGGTGGCCGGTGATCGCGTCCAACGTGCCGCGACGGCTGGCCAGCATCGTCAGCCGCCGCGGGCTGCCGGCGGTGGACTCACTGCCGGCCGATGATCGGGCGTTGGTTGCGCGCGAGCTGCAGTGTCCGAAGGATCGCTACTACGAGAACTTCGTGGCGGTGATGAGTGGCGGCCATGGCGGCGTCGGCGCCGCCGCCACACCGGGTGCCCGGTCGATGACGGACCTGTTCTACGAGTCGCAGTGCGTGAAGGACGAGACGATGGCCGAGGCGATCGCGCAGGCGCGGGGGAAGGCGGGGAGCGCGATCGTGGTGCACTTCACGGGGGCGTTCCACAGCGATTTCGGGCTGGGCACCGTCTCGCGCGTGACGCGACGATTGCCGACCGCGCGCACGGTGGTGGTGAGTGCGGTGCCGACGCCCGATCCGATGAAACAGAAGGCCGCCGAATTCCTCGATCGTGGCCAGTACATCATCCTCGCCTATCGCACCAAGCCCTGAGTCGGGCTCAGTCGCGCAAACGGCGCAGCATCACGATGTCGGTCTGCGGGTCGGTGCCCAGCGTGAAGACCTGGCTGCCCACCGCCTCGAAGCCTTGCGCCGCGTAGAAGCGCAGGGCCCGCGCGTTGCGCTCCCAGACGCCAAGCCAGAGGGCGCCCGCGCCGGCCTCGGTGGCGATGCGCAGGCATTCGCGCATCAGCGCTCGTGCCAGTCCGCTGCCGAACCAGGGGCGATCGAGATAGAGGCGCTGCAGTTCGACGGCGGTGGGGTCGGTGACGGCGGCCACCGCCTTGCCGCGTCGGAGCAGGGCAAACCCCGCCAGCACGCCCGCATGCTCCGCCACCAGGCAGGTGAGGTTGGCGTCGGCCAGTTCCGCGCGCTGCTGCGCCTCGCCGTAGGTGGCATCGAGGAACAGGGCGAGATCTTCCGGCGTATTGTCGGCGGCGAAAGTATCGCTGAATGTGCGGCGACCGAGCGCGGCGAGTGCGGCAGCGTCGTGCAGTGTGGCGGGCCGGATCACCGGCAAGTCGGGCGGTGCGGTCATGGGTTGGCCAAAGCTATCGGTGTCGCCGGGCCGTCGAGGGTGCAGCGGCTCAGCGCACTGGCCGCAGGGCGTCTTCGGCCGCATCGTCGTGGCGGAGCGGTTGTCCCCGCTGTCCCCTTGCCGGAGCACGACATGCGATTGCTGTTCGCCCTGCTGTTGTGTGGACTGGCAGCGCCGCAACCCGACGCGGTGCGTATCACCGTGCGGGTGCTGGGCGTGCGACCGGCGAAGGGCGGGGTCATCCACGTGGGCCTGCACAGGGAGCCGGGTGTGGGGTTCCCCGGTCCGGCACCGCAGGGCAACCAGGACGCACGCGCGGTGGCAACCGAAGCCACCCTGACGTTCGACGTGGCACCGGGCACCTACGCCGTGGCGGTGCACCACGACGCCAATACGAACGGGAAGATGGACACCAATTTCTTCGGCGTTCCGAAGGAAGGGTACGGCGTGAGCAATGATCCGCGCCCCCGGTTCCGCGCGCCACGTTTCGAGGAAGCCCGGGTAGTCGTCGTACGCGATACGGCGCTGGTGATCAGGATGGCCTACTAGGGGTCTATGGGCTGGCCGGGCGCAGGGGCGCACACCGGGCGGTCGGCCCGGTGCCGCATACATAATCAGAAGATATTAATGTCCAAATATGCCTTCGACACGGCGCTCGCGGCCCGTCGTTCCGCTTCGCTGGCCGGCGCCCTGACCTCACTGTCGCCGTTCCTGGAACTCGGTCATCACGCCATGGAACGCGAGGCCTTTCCGGCGGGCTCGCTGGCCTGGTCGGCCTCGCGCGAACCGCTGGCCATGACTGTGCTGCACCAAGCGGTGCCCGTCTGGACCGTGATCGCATCGAGCGGGGAGAAGCCGTGGGTGGTGTCACGGCACGGGACGCCCGTACCGATGACGTTACAGGAGGCGCTGCTGCATCTGGCGCACCTGCTGGCCGCCCTGGCGACCACGTCCGACCGTGTGCGCTTCGAATGGCGCAGCGACGGGACGATTGGCGGATCGCTCTGATCGCCGACGATCGATAAGGCAGAGTTCGGCACACGCAGCGTCGCAGGGATCGCGCTTGCGCCTGTTACAAACAAGGAGTCGCCGAACCGCGCAAATGGTGACAAAATATGGGAATGCCCGGCCACCGTTGCGGCCGGCGGCCGGATATCCCTTACATGGGTTCCCCCATATGATCCTGTTTCGCCTCACGAGCGGTCGCCTGCTGGCGTCCCTCGCGCTCGTCGCGTTGTGCCTGCAGCCGCGGGCCGCGGGGGCGCAGTCACAGGCCACCACCGGCGTCATCCGTGGACTTGTCACCGATGACGCCAATGCCCCTGTGGCTGGCGCGATCATCACGCTGCGGAACCAGGAGACCAACGTCACGCGCACGGTGCGCACCAGCGATCGCGGCGTGTACGCGGCACCACTGCTGCCGCTCGGTCGGTACGAAGTCAGCGCGCGCGCCATCGGCTTCGCGGCCGTGACGCGGCGCGACGTGACGTTGCGAGTGGGTCAGGCGCTGGACATCCCGTTCCGCGTGTCGCGGCAGGCGGTGGAGTTGGCCGGGGTGAAGGTCACCGACCGTGCCGGTGCGACGGTCAACACCAGCCGTTCCGATGCCACCACAACGATCAACGAGGAAGTGGTGCGCGGCCTGCCCAACAACGGCCGCAACTTCCTCGCCCTCACGTTGCTGACACCGAACGTGGCCACCACGCAGGGGCCGGACGGTGATGTGATCTCGATCGCCGGCCAGCGCGGCACCTACAACAACGTCAGCGTGGATGGGGCGGACTTCAACAATCCGTTCTTCGGCGAGCAGCGCGGTGGACAGCGGCCGGCATTCACGTTCAACCTCGACGCGGTGCAGGAGCTGGTGGTGACGAATGCCGGGGCCAACGCCGAGTTCGGGCGCTCGGCAGGCGGCTTCGTGAACGTCATCACGAAGAGTGGCACCAACACCATGCGTGGGACGGTGCACTACTACGGCAAGAGTGGCGCGCTGTCGGGGAACCTGAAAGGCAATGGCGTCACGCTGAACCCCGACTTCTCGCAGAACCAGTTCGGCTTCACGCTGGGCGGGCCGATCGTGAAGGACCGGTTGTTCTTCTTCAGCGCGTACGACCAGCAGGTGTATCGCGAGACCAAGCAGCAGACACGCCCGCAGAGCGCGGCGCTGGACTCGCTCACCACCTTCCTCTCCAGTGCCTTCGGCGGCGCGCTGCGCAACGACTTCCGGCCGATCGACCGCACCAACGATGGCCAGGTGTTCCTGCTCAAGCTCGACTACCGCGTCAACGCCACCAACAACTTCTCGCTCAAGTACAACTTCACCAACAGCAAGCAGGTGAACGGGACGTTCGACGTGGACGCGTGGGCGGCCAGCGCCAACGCCATCGAGAAGGATTTCTCCCACGCCGTGAGCGGCCAGCTCACCTCGCAGCTGTCGAACAGCGTCGCCAACGAATTCCGGTTCCAGTTCGCACGCGAGGATCGCCCCCGCGACTACGACGCCCCGCAGCTGCCGGGTGGCCGTGACTTCCCGGATACCGGCATGGATTTCGTCAACGGCTTCCGCATCGGACGGCCGTTCTTCATCCCGGTGGTCTACAACGACACCCGGGTGCAGCTGCTCGACAACGTGACCTATGCCCGCGGCAACCACCTGTTCAAGGTCGGCGGTGAGGTGAATGCGGTGAAGTCCAACCAGACCTTCATCGGCTTCGCCAACGGGCGCTTCATCTTCAGCAGCGTGACCGGGTTCATCAACTATGTGAACCGCGGACGGAACTACGTCGAGTGCTCGAACGGCAGCAACAACACCACCGGCGCCTGCCCGACGGGCAGCAGCATCACCGGGCCGGTGCAGCTGTACCTGCAGCAGGCCGGCGTGGGAGGACGCACGGTGGAGCAGAGCGGCACGCAGTCGCTGGCGCAGACCGACATCGGCCTGTTCATCCAGGATACCTGGAAGCCGACGCCGCGCCTGACGCTCAACTACGGCCTGCGCTGGGAGGCGCAGCAGCAGCCCGACCCGCTCACCGATCCGGCGACGGTGTTCTACGCCCCGCTGATCGGCCAGAGCGCGACCACGAGGGCGGGTACCTTCCGCTTTCCGTCCAACGGCAAGATCCCGAGCGACTACGGCATGTTCCAGCCGCGCTTCGGACTGGCCTGGGACGTGAACGGCGACGGCAAGTCGGTGCTGCGGCTCAGTGCGGGCCAGTACTTCGCACGCATCGCGGCCCTCAACCTGGCCAGTGTGCGCAACAACAACGGCTCGGTGGGCCAGACCATCTTCCGCAACAGCGCGCTGACCGGCGTCCTCGGCGCGCCACCGGCGTATGACCAGCTGCTGCCGGCACCGACCGGGGCACCGTTCCGGCCCGACATCTTCGTGATCGACGAGAACTTCCGGAATCCACGCACCACCAGCGTCACCGCAGCCTACGAGCGTGAGGTCGCACCCGGCATCTCGGCGTCGGTGAACTACGTCTACGCCAAGGCCGACCGCCTGACGCGGTTCGTCAATCGGAACGACGCGATCTTCGGTGACGGCACCAATGGCCCGTTCACCACTGCGCTGGGCGGGGGTAATGGCATCGGCACGCTCACGACGGTGGAGAGCACCGCCCGCAGTGAGTACAACGGCGTCACCGTTGGCCTCGCCCGGCGGAATGCCGAGGACTACAACTTCGAGGTGAATTACACGCTGGCGTTCGACAAGTCGGATGACGACAACGAGCGCGATCCCTTCACGTTCCGCTACGCCCGCGCCGACCGGCTCGATCGCGAGTTCGGCTACAGCGACCGGGACCAGCGGCACCGGCTGAATGCGTTTCTGCTGAACAAGCTTCCCGGCCGGTTCATCATCAACAATCGCTTCACCTTCACCTCGGCGCAGCCGGCGTCGGAGAAGTGCGGTGCGAACAACACCGGCACCGGTCAGCGTGGCGCCTCGGCCGACCGCATCTGCCCCAACGGCACGATCCTGGATCGCAACACGCTGCGGCGCGACAACGCCTACGCCAGCTGGGACGTCCGCCTGGCACGACCGTTCGTGGTGCGCGCCGGTCAGCAGGTGGAAGCGATCGTCGAGGTCTTCAACGTTCTGGGTCGGAACAACTTCAAGGACCCCGCCTTCAACGGCCTGCTGTTCAACTTCGACGGCACCGTTCGCAGCGGCCTTGGTGATCCGCGACAGGTACAAGCGGGACTGCGTTACCAGTTCTGATGCACTGATGTATCTGCAACGCCGGCCTGCGTCGTCTGTGTGCGCAGGCCGTGCGAGGCGGATCGAGTGTCACGATATCGCGTGGTGTTTCACGGCTGGGTCCTGCGGCCGGTACGCCGATGTCGGGAAGGCGACCGCTTCTGCGATCTGGAGACGGCAATCGCGTGCGGCCTGATTCGTGGAGACTGGCGCCACGCGGGCGCGACTCGGCGCTCCATGACGAGTGATGCCGATCCGGCACACGCTTCGTAGAGGATTCAAGGGGCCGGAATGACGGTCGACTGACGCTCGCCCCTTTCTTTTTCCGCTTTGTGCCCGATCGTGTCAGTCCTCCTCGCCAGGTTGGGGTGAGTGACACGGCATCGAGTGACCTCACCACCCTCTCACCCGGCCCCCGGTGCTTTTCAGCAAGACACAGGAATACGCGTTGCAGGCCCTCATCCTCCTGGCGATGACCCCTGCGGAGTTCCGGCTCAACCGCGATGTGGCCGAGCATCTGGAAGTCCCCGGGCCGTACCTGGCCAAGGTGCTGAAGAAGTTCGCGCAGCTCGGTTATCTCGAAAGCGCGAAAGGACGCGGGGGCGGGTACCGCATCCGGAAGCGCGCGCTGGAGGCACCGGTGCGCGAGGTGCTCGACGTCGCCGACGGCAACGCGCCGGTGAACGGCTGCCTGATGGGCCTCAGCAAGTGCAACGACCACGTGGCCTGTCCGCTCCACGAGAAGTGGATGCCGCTGCGGGCGCGACTCGAGTCGTTGACCCACGTACACACGATCGCCGACATGGCGGCCAAGGCGCGCAAGGGTCGCACGCGCCTTGCTCCCGCGCGCAAGGCCGTCAGGCGCTGATGACCGCCATCTCGCCCGAACCGCGCCGTGGCCGGCGTGGCGCGGACCGCTGGGGCGGGGGACCGCCGCCTGGCGCACTGGCCGGGATGCCCAGCGCCTCCACCAACCAGGGACCGACCTCGTCGGCCAGCATGGGCCGCGCGTACAGGAAGCCCTGGCCCAGCTCGCAGCCCAGTTCGCGCAGGATGGCGCGTTGCGCCTCCACCTCGATGCCCTCGGCGATGGTGCGCAGCTGCAGTGAGGCACCGAGGGCGATGATCGTGCGGGCCAGCGCGGCATCGGTTCCGTTGGATCGCCCCAGTCCTTCCACGAAGCTCCGGTCGATCTTCAGCACGTCCACCGGGAATTGCTGGATGTAGCTGAGCGAGCTGTAGCCGGTGCCGAAATCGTCGATGGCCAGCGAGATGCCGAGCTCCTTGAGCTGGCAGAGGCGCTCGCGCATGGTCTCCGAATTGTGCACCAGGGCACTCTCGGTGATCTCCAGCGTGAGGCGTGCCGGATCGAGCCCGCTTTCGTCCAGTGCGTCGCGGACGTGTGCGATGACGGTGACTTCTTCCAGCTGCCGGCCGGAGAGGTTGACGGTCAGGCCGATCGGTCGCAGCAGGCCGGGCATCGCGTTCCACTTCACCGCCTCCAGGCAGGCGTGCCGCAGGATTGCGCAGCCGAGCGGCACGATCATCCCCGTTTCCTCGGCCAGCGGCACGAAGGTCCCCGGCGAGACTGGGCCGAACTCGGCGTGCGTCCAGCGAGCCAGCGTCTCGAAGCCGCACGGCTTGCCGTCATCCAGCGTCACGATCGGCTGGAACGAGAGGGTGATCTCGTTGTTCTCGATCGCCGTGCGGAGGTCGGTCTGCAGGCGCAGGCGTTCCACCGCCTTGTCGTGCATGACCGGTTCGAACAGCGAGTGGCGTCCCTTGCCACGCTGCTTGGCGCTGTACATCGCGACGTCCGCGTTGCGCAGGATTTCATCCGCCGATTCGGCACCCGAGTCACGGACGATGCCGATGCTGGTGCTGACGGTGACCTCGGCGCCTTCCAGCTGCACCGGCTGCTGCATCGCGGCGAGCACGCGTTCCGCCACGCGCACGCAATCACCGGCCACCTTCACGTTGTCGATCAGGATCGCGAACTCGTCGCCGCCAAGGCGCGCCACGGTGTCGCAACCGCGGGTGGCATTCAGCAGGCGCCGGCCCACCTCGAACAACAACGTGTCGCCGGCGGCGTGGCCCATCGAGTCGTTGACGGTCTTGAAGTTGTCGAGGTCCAGGAACAGCACGGCCACGCTGCCAGGTTCGCCGGTGCGCTGGTTCAGCGCGCGGTCCACGCGCTCGCGGAACAGGGCGCGGTTGGCGAGGTTGGTGAGCGGATCGTGGTACGCCTGCCAGGTGAGTTGCGCCTCGAGGGCACGCCGTTCGGTGATGTCCTGCAGCATCGCGATCAGGCCGGCCGATCCGGACGGGTTATCCACGCGAGAGATCGTGAGCAGGATCCAGAGCACACGCCCGTCGTTGCGCACGAAGCGCTGCTCGACGGTCACGTTCTCGCGTTCGTGTGTGTGCATTGCGCTGATCATCTGCGCGGTGAGCTCCACGTCCTCGGGCGGTGCGAACGCGTTCCACTGCCGGCCGATCAGTCCCGCGCCATCATAGCCCAGCAGGCGCTCCACGGCCGGATTGACCTCGGTGAAGAAGCCGTCGAGGTCGAGCAGCGCGATGGCGATGGCTGCCTGGTTGAACACCGCGCGCAGCCGTGACTCGCTGTGGCGCACCGTGTCGGCGGCCAGTCGGTCATCGGTGACGTCGCGGAACATCACCAGCAAGTCGCTGGTCTTCAGCCCCGGCATCATCGGCGCGATGGTGCAGGAGAGCCAGCGGATGCCGTGGAAGGCGTGCGCGCGCACCATCATGGTGTGCGTCTCGCCGTTCAGGGCGCGACGGAACCGGCTGTTGAACGACGCCACGTCCTCGGGCACCAGCAGGCGGCCGATGCCTTCGCGCAGCAGTTCCTTCCGCTCGCAGCGGGCGAGGGAGAGTGCGGCGCGGTTGACGTGCGTCACGCGCCCTTCGTGCGTGAGGACGAGCACCAGGTCGGTGGCGGTGTCCATCAGGGCGCGATAGCGCAACGCACGCTCGCGCAGCATCCGCGTGAGGTTGAACTGCGTCCAGCCGAGGCCGAGCATCTCGAACGTGACCAGTGCCATGCCGGCGACGGCGGCGCTCCATGCTCCGCGCATGCTGGGCACGCCGAGGAATCGGCTGCTGGGCAGGACGCCGCCCACCTGCAGCCCGAGGGCCATGGCCAGCGAGGCCAGCGCCACGATGCCGACCGCGATCACGCGATGGCGGGGCAGCAGTGTCGGCGTGGCCACCGCGAGGATGGCGTACAGCACGGTGCCGCACCACCAGATGCCACCGGTGAAGGCCACCAGCGCCGCCACGATCAGGGCGTCGGCGCAGAGCGACCAGACCACCACCGGCTCGAGTCGGTCCGCGAAATCCGGTCGCAACACGATGCGATGCAGGATCACCGACAGGACCAGCCACACTCCTGTCATCCCGACGGCGTATGGCGAGAGCCCGAGCCCGGCCACGAGCGCGCCGAGTCCGAAAATGAGAATCGTCGACACACAGCTCAATCGCACGCGACTGAGCGTGATCACCGAGCCGCGGTCGAGCCGTGGAGAGTGTGAGGGGTGCAGCATGTCCCCTCTGGTATCGGCCGCTGAGACGGGTTGATCAAGTCGCCGTCATCGACCGGCTGCGCGGCGTCACCGCTGCCGTCGCAGCGGTCCTGCCGCCGGACTCAGAACTCGCGGCGCTTCATTTCCTTGAAGATTTCCGTGGCCTCTTCGCCTGGGCCATCTTCCGCACCCGGCTTCTTGGTAGCTTCCAATGTCGCGTCGAACGAAGGACGGGGGCGGGCCGCCTTTTCGGCCGCCTTGGCCTGCGTCTTCTTGAGCAGCTTCTGGAGCTGGTTGTCCTTCACTGTTCCTGCCTCCGCATGGGGTGGTGCACTAATCTGCACGGCGGTTCGGGTGATCTGTCAATCCACCGTCACGCGAGTGTACCGCATCCACCCCAAGATCCTGCACTCCTTGCCTTCGATGACGCTCCGTGACTGGACGATGGCCATGACATCGCGCCTGCCGTTGGTGGCCGCGACCCTGCTGCTGCTGGCGGCATGTGGCGGGGCGTCCGAGCGCGCTCCCGACAGCGCGCTGCCGCGCGGGCAGTCCGACGGCGCGGCGGGGCGGGCGCCGGTGGTGTCGGTGATGCCGGCCCAGTTACCAGGGTTGCCGCCGCGAGCGGACGCGCGGGCGCGGCGCATCGACGTCCGGCGCGACACCACCACGTTCGGCACCGGCCCCGCCGTGGTGACGCTGACGACCGGCGACACGCTGGTGGTGGCCGACAGCGCCGCGCGCGCCTGGGTGATGGGTGACGGCAGCCTGGTGGCGGTCTCGGGCCTCGACGGCGCCGGGGGGTACGAGAACGAAGGGCAGTCGCTGACGGTCATCGATCTGGTCGCGGGAACGCGCCGCCGCGTGGTGGCGGACTACTTCCAGATCGTGCGGGTGGAGTTGCTGCGGGCCGATGGTCGCGCCGCCCTGCTGGTGCACATGCGCGACGGCGGCCAGGGTTCGCTGCACGTCACGGTGGTGGATCCGGATCGCGGGCAGGTCTTCCGCTCGCGCAATGCACTTGGCCGCATCGCCGGTGATCGGATCCTGGTGTCGGGGTTCGGCGATGGTGAGACGGCGGTGGATTTCGGCGACCGCCGCACGCCATTGCGTGTCGATACGCTCACCACGGCCGCAGTGGATACGCTGTCGCTGCTGGTGGTACCGCGCTCCCCCTAGATCGACAGCAGGCGCGCGATGTACGCCGGTGTGCCGGCCAGGAATTCGGGACCCCACGGCTCGAGATCGGCACGCGGCCAGCTCAATACCCAGCCCGCATAGTCGAAGCGCCGGAACGCGAGCATGAGGCGCAGGTCGCGGCGGTGGGAGGCGGGCAGTGGCTTCACCGCGTCGTAGCCGGTCAGGATCGCCTCCAGCAGCGCCGACGCATCACGGCGGTGCTGCACGCGGCCCCACAGGCAGGCTACGTCGAGCATGAAGCGGCCGTTCGCGCAATCCTCGAAATCCACGATGCCGATGCGCCGCCTGGTGAAGCGCATGTTCTGCCAGTGGGCATCGGTGTGGATGATGCCGACGTGCTGCGCATCCTGCGGCAGCAGGTCGTGCGCCGACTGCAATGCCGCAGCGGCGCCTCGCAATCCGGCGGCCAGCGCGGGCGTGAGCGACGCTGGCAACGGTGCCGCCTCGTGCACCACGTCACGCAGGGTGGTGGCCAGCTCGAACAGCCGCGGGATCCACCAGGTGGGTCGCGCGGCGGCGATGCCGGACGGTGCATCCACGTTGGCGAGATGCAGACGCGCCAGCAGGGCACCGGCGCCGCGGAAATGCCGCGCGTGCAGGCCGCGGTCGAGGTGATGGCCCGGCACCCAGCTGCACGCCACCGCGTACCAGTGCCGTCCGCGCGTATCGTGCAGCGGCGGTGACACCAACGCACCGTCGCGCCACGGCTGCGGTACTGGCACCGCCAACCGATGTGCATGGGCGAGGTGCAGCAACCACGCCATCTCGGACTGCAGCCGGCTCGCCGTATCGGGCTGGGCGCGCACCAGTCGCAGTTGCGTGCGGGTGCCGTCGGCCGCGCGATGCGCGAGGCAGACCTTGCCGAAGCGGGTGCTGAGCAGTCGCACGTGCCCGCGCGGCAGGCCGACACCCTCGCGCGCCGCACGCAGGATGGAAGTCGGTAGCGCCACTCAGCGCAGCACGGGCAGGTCGATCCGCGAAGCCCGCGTCAGGGTGCGGAACACGGTCATGTCCGCGCGCCGGAAGTCGGTGGGCCTGGCGGTGAAGATGTTCGGCACGAAGTGCTGCGGGTTGCGATCCACCAGCGGGAACCAGCTGCTCTGCACCTGCACCATGATGCGATGCCCGCGCTGGAACGTGTGCAGCACGTCGGGCAGCGTGAAGGCCAGCGAGTCGGGCCGGTTGGCGAAGAATGGCACCGCCTTGTCGAAGCCGCGCCGGTATCGCGCGCGGTACGGTTCACCGCGCACCAGGCGCTGGAAGCCGCTCATGCGCACTGCGATCGTGTCGCCCTCGGAGCTGTCCGGATACACGTCGATCAGCTTCACCACGAAGTCGGCATCGGTGCCGGTGGTGGCGACGTGCAGCGTGATGCCCACGCCACCGCCCACGGTGAGGTCGGAGGTGAGCGGCGCTGAGCGATAGGTGAGCACATCGGCGCGCCGCGAGGCGAAGCGCTGGTCGTCGGTGATGTAGTCGCGCGCCATGCCGGGCACGGTACGATCGACGTACGGCACCGGGTTGGCCGGGTCGCTGGTGTAGCGGTCGCCGCTGCGCGTCACCGTCGGCGCCACGGTGTCGAGCATGAACGTCTCGCGCAGGTACCACGTCTGCCGGCTGCGTTCGGCCACCGGCCAGCGTGGATATCGCTGCCATCGGTTGGTGCCGGTGTCGAACATGGTGGCCGCGAAGAGCGTGATCGGCGGCGCATCCTTGAGGTGCTGCATGAAGAACGGGAATTCGATCGAGTCGCGATAGAACGCACCCGTCTGGCTGCCGAACGCCAGGTTGCCCAGCCGCGAGCCGTCATCGCGCGACCACTGCCCGTGCGACCAGGGTCCCACCACCAGGTGATGCGACACGATGCCGGTGCCGCGCTGCTGGTCTCGTCCGAACGCGGCGGCGATGGCGCGATAGGTGAGGAAGGGGCCGTTCGGATCTTCGGCGTCGTACCAGCCGCCGACGGTCAGCGACGCCGGCGGGAACTGGATGCCGGTGGTGATCTGTCGCTGGATGGCGCGCGCGCGCCAGAACGCGTCGTAGGTCGGATGCTCGAAATAGGCGGTCCAGTATTCGTTCTGGCCCAGTGGCCCTGTCCGCGAGGTTTGCAGCTGCCCGCCGGCCAGGAACCAGCGATACCCGTCCGCCGCTTCCGACGGGGCAGGGGAGCGCGGGCCGTCGCCGGGAAAGGTGGGCGAGCGGTGCGGCGTGAAGTTGCGGTAGAAGTTGTAATTCGCCGCCAGCATGAAGGCGCCGTTGTGGAAGGCGTCGTCGCCGTCGGCGAGGTCGGTGACGGGGGCCTGCGGCGAGATGGCCACCAGCGCCGGGTGGGCATTGATCGCGCTGGCGGTGACGTAGAAGCCCGGATAACTCACGCCCCACATGCCCACCTTGCCGTTGTTGTTCGGCACGTTGGCCAGCAGCCAGGTGATGGTGTCGTAGGCATCGGTGCTCTCGTCCACATCGCCGTCCGAGGCGTGCTCGGCGCGGTGCGGCGTCATCTCCAGCCAGGTGCCGGTGCTCTGGTAGCGGCCGCGCACATCCTGATAGACGAAGATGAACCCTTCGCGGGCAAAGGCGGGCGACGGGCCGAGCCGCGCCGGGATCGTATCGGGACCATACGGTGCAGCGGAGTACGGTGTCCGCTGCATCAGGAACGGCCAGGCGCGATTGCTATCGCGCGGCACGTAGATGTTCGTGGCGAGCATGGCACCGTCACGCATCGGGATGCGGGCAGTGATCTTGCGATAGTCGCGGGTGACGTCGGCGGACTGGGCCGCGGCGCTGGCGGTCCAGAGCAGCGTCAGCGCGAGGGAGCGCAGGCACAGGCGTGATGTCACAAGGCGCGGTCTGAAGTGTAGGAAAACCCGGCGTGGAGGATGGACGCGCGCGCCGGTCCGCGCCACCCCGTGACTGACCGTTGGGCTGGTCGCCCGATGCCCGCGTGCCGCTTACACTTCCGAGCGTGGACGACGCCCTGTCCACCAAGCCGCTTCGAACCATGCCCAGACAGACCGACACCGCCGCGCCCCACCCGCGATCCGGCTCCGCTGCCACCTCCGGCGGCAGTGCGCCGTTCGAACTCTCGGTGGTGGTGCCGGTGCACAACGAGCGCGAGAACCTGGCGCCGCTGGTCCACGAGATCGTGGCTGCGCTCTCCGGTGTGCTGCCCTTCGAGATCGTCTACGTGGATGACGGCAGCACTGACGGCAGCTGTGAGGCGTTGCAGCAGATGCAGCTGCAGGTGCCGGCACTGCGCGTGCTGCGCCACGAGCGAAGCACCGGTCAGAGCACCGCGATCCGCAGTGGCGTGCTGGCGGCACGTGGGCGGTGGATCGCCACGCTCGACGGCGATGGCCAGAACGATCCGGCGGACATTCCCGCGCTGCTCACGCAGGCCTGCTCGCTGGCCGCACAGCGCGCCGACGAGCGGGTGCTGGTGGCCGGCTGGCGCACACGCCGTCGCGACACGACGTACACGCGATGGCAGTCCCGCATCGCGAACGCGATCCGCGCGCGGCTGCTGCGCGACGGGACCCCCGACACCGGGTGCGGCCTCAAGGTCTTCAGTCGCTCGGTGTACCTCGCACTCCCGTATTTCGACCACATGCACCGCTTCATGCCGGCACTGGTCCGTCGTGAGGGGGGGGCGGTGCAGTCGGTGCCGGTGAACCACCGTGCGCGTGCACACGGCACGTCGCACTACGGCCTGCTCAATCGCGCCTGGGCCGGCGTGGTGGACCTGGCCGGCGTGCTCTGGCTGGCGCGACGTGCGCGCGTGGCTCGCGTCACGGAACTCGGCGGTCCCTCTCAGCCCCGGAAGACCTGATGGACAGTCCGAACGCCTGGCTCGCGGTGGGTTTCCTGGGACAATCGCTCTTCTCGGCCCGATTCATCGTGCAGTGGCTGGTGAGTGAGAAGCGACGCAAGAGCGTGACGCCGGTGGCGTTCTGGTACTTCAGCCTCGCCGGCGGCGTGATCCTGCTGGCCTACGCGATCCACCGACGCGACACGGTGTTCATGGTGGGGCAGGCCACGGGGCTGATCGTGTACGTGCGCAACCTGATGCTGATCACGCGTCGGCGCCGCGATGGCGATGCCGACGCCGTGCCCACGCCATCGACCGAGACCACCGAGCGTTGAGCACACCGTGACCGTGTACGAATCCACCGCGCCGCGCGGTGGCGGTGTGCCGGTGGCTGCGCTGCTGGTCGCCGTGGTGACGGTGGCCGGACTGGTGACGCGCCCGCTGCTGGCCATCGACGAGACCCGCTACGCCGCGGTGGCGCTGGAGATGCTCCAGCGTGGCGACTGGCTGGTGCCGCACCTCAATGGCGAGACCTACAGCCACAAACCGCCGCTGTTGTTCTGGCTGGTGCTGGCGGGATGGAAGCTGTTCGGCGTGAGTGAACTCTGGGCGCGACTGGTGGGCCCGCTGGCCGGGATCGTGGCGCTGCTGCTGGTCTCGCGCCTGGCGCGCGCCTTCTGGCCATCGGATGCGCGCAGCCGCGGATGGGCACCGGTGATCACCGCCGGCGCGCTGGTGTGGGCGGCGTTCGGATCGCTGTTCATGTTCGACACGCTGCTCGCGTGCAGTGCGCTGCTCGGTGTCCTCGGCACCTTCCTGGCGGTGGAGCACGGCAAGCGGCGCGGCGTGTTCTGTCTCGCCGCCGGCATCACCCTGGGTGTGCTGTCGAAGGGGCCGGTGATCCTGATTCACGTCCTGCCGGTGGCACTGGTGGCGCCGTGGTGGGCCACGCCGCGCGCGGGCAGGCGATGGGGAGTGTGGTACGCCTCGTTGCTGGGCGCGATCCTGCTCGGCGCCGGCGGCGCGCTCCTCTGGGCCGTGCCGGCCGGCATCGCCGGTGGACCGGAGTATCAGCAGGCCATCTTCCTCGGCCAGACTGCCGGGCGCATGACGAAGAGTTTTGCGCATCGACGCGCCGTCTGGTGGTACCTGCCGCTGCTGCCGGCGCTCCTCTTTCCATGGTCCGTGTGGCCGGAGTCGTGGCGCGCCGCACGGGCGCTGCGAATGGCGCCGCGCGACGCGGGGGTGCGCTTCTGCCTGGCCTGGGCTGGCGCCGGGCTGGTGGCGTTCTCGCTGGTGAGTGGCAAGCAGCTGCACTACATGCTGCCGCTGATGCCGGCGGTGGCGCTGATGCTCGCGCGTGGGCTGGGGCAGCGCGAAGCCGCGCCGCTGGGCCGACCGTGGCTGGTGGCGTCCACGATCGCGCTGCTCAGCATTGCCATCGTGATCGCGGGCACCACGTCGCTGGCCGACGCCGCGCTCTGGTGGCCGCACGGCACCATGCAGTGGTGGTGGGCGCTGCTGCCGTTGGCGGCGGCGGTGATGCTGCTGACGTGGCATCGGGGCCGCATCACGCGTAACGCGGCAGTCCACGCGCTCACCATCAGCACCGCGGTGTTGCTGGTGGGCCTGCAGCTGGCCGGCGCACGCGCCGGCACGGTGCCGTACGACACGTCGGCGATGGCGGCACGGGTGCAACAGGCCGTGCAGGACGGTCACCCGATCGCGATGCTGGGAGCCTACAACGGCGAGTATCACTTCAGCGGCCGTCTGCAGCGCACGCACATCGACGTGATCAGCGTCGATTCGGCATCCGCATGGCTGCGCACGCACCCCGACGGGCTGCTGTTGCGCTACGATCGTGGGCGCACGCCGCTGGTGATGGATGGCATCGTGGCGCGACACCCGTTCCGGAACGGATGGGCGACGCTGTCATCATCGCTGCCGACGGCGAAACCCGACGCGACCCCGTCGCCGGACTGATCACTCCACGCGTGCCACGGTGACGGTGGCGCGTGCGAACGCCGCCTCGATCACGGCGCGCACCTGCGCGCGTTCCAGCAGGAAGGCATCGTGGCCGTGGATGGAGTCCACGGCGGTGTACTGCGCGCCGACCGCCGACGCCCACTGCTCCACCACCTCGGCGCTGTACAACGCGTCACCCACCACGCCCGCCGCGCTGATGCGATCGGCCTGTGGTGCCAGCGCGGCACGCCAGCCACCACGCCTGCGTCCCACGTCGTGGGTGTCCATCGCGCGCACGCGACGTTCGTACTCCGCCGCGTCGAAGCGCTGGATCAGCTTCTGCCCATGATGGCGCAGGTAGCCCTGCATGGTGCGGCCGGCCGGCGTTGCGGCATCGACACCGAACCGGCTCTCGAACTCGCGCTCGGTGCGGTACGTCATCATGCCCACGGCCCGCGCCAGCGCGAAGCCCTCGCTTCCGCCCAGTGCCATCGCCTGCAATTGGATCATGTTCCAGCCGGCCCCCCACGCCGTCTGCACCGCGGGGGCGGCGAGCACGAGGCCGTGTGTCGGTGCGCCGCTCTCCAGCGCCACTTCCAGTGCGATCATTCCGCCCAGCGAACCACCGGTGACGAACGTGGCCTGCGGCAGCCCCAGTGCGCGGGCGAGTGCCACGATGGCGCGTGCGATGTCGCGGATGCTGGGTGGCAGCGCCGGGTCGAGCGCAGTTATGGTCTGGGCCGAGAACGCGTGTGGATAGAGCGTCGTGAAATGCAGTTGCGCGCGTGGCGCGCCGACGTCGCTCCACCACTCCTGCAGGATGGATGGCGTACCCGTGAGCGACGGGCAGATGATCACCAACCCTTCGCTCGGTGCCGTCGGCTGCGTCAGTTCGTAGCTGAAGGCGGCGTCAGCGACCTCGGTGCCATCCTCGAAGGTGAAGTGGCCGAGGGGTTGGCAGGGCAGGTCGTCAGTGTGTTGCGACATGAAACACAGCGCGCCTGGGCGAACAGGGGCCGCCAGGCGCGTCCATTTTAGCGAGTTGTTTAGCGTGGCTGCAATCAGGCGGCAAATCACCACGTGGACGATTGTCTGCGGACGCTACGGCACCCGGGGAAGAGTGTCAAGCGGCGTCGCGCCCCCCTATTTCTTCTTGGTGCTGCCTCGCACGCTCGGGCGACGCGAGCGCGTCTTGCCCGGCTTCCTGGCCGGTGTCGGTGGCAGGCTGCGCACGAACAGAAACTTCTTGCCGATCGACAATTCCGAGCGGGAGATGGCGCGGTAGCGCCAGATCTTTTCCGGGAACACATCGATCGACGACTGCAGGAAGCCCGCGCCCAGGAAGAGCGTATCGGCCAGGGACACGGCGAAGAGCTGTGGATAGCCGCGTCGGTTGGCGAGGTCCACGGCGGCCGCGATCAGATGCCGGCCCAGCCCCTTGCCCTGCGCGGCCGGCGCCACCGCCAGTGACACCAGTTCGCACAGCGACGGCGAGTACTCATCCAGCGCCACCTGACCCCACAGCGAGCCATCCGGGCCGCGCACCACGCGGTAGTCACTGATGTGCTGCGCCACGAATTCCTCGGTGCGCGGCAAGGTCAGGCCGTCGGCCGAGAACTGGTTGTTGAGCGCCACGATCGCCTTCACGTCGGCGTCGGTGGCGCCGACGGCGGGCGGCAGTGGCAGGCGTTCACGAATCGGCGGACTCATGCCGCGCTCCTCGCCAGCGATGTCATGGCGTCACCGGTGAGGCGGAAGGTCGTCCACTCGGTGAGACCGCGCGCGCCCAGCGACTCGTAGAAGCCGATCGACGGGGCGTTCCAGTCCAGCACCGCCCATTCCACCCGCCCGCAGTCCCGCTCCACCGCCAGACGTGCCAGCTGGGCGAGCAGCGTCCTTCCAATTCCGTGCCCACGGAATTCCGGGCGGACGAACAGGTCCTCCAGCCAGATCCCGGGCTGCGCCAGGAACGTCGAATAGTTGCTGCAGAAGAGCGCGAACCCCGCCACCTGGCCGTCACCGGCGGTGGCCAGCAGCACCTCGGCCTTTGGGTCGGCGCCGAACAGCGTGGCGCGAAGTTTTGACTCTGTCGCCACGCAGTCGTCACTCATACGCTCGTACTCGGCCAGCGCCCGGATCAGCTCGAGGACGGCCGGCACATCGGATTCGGTGGCTGCGCGGAGTACGACGGGTGCATTGAGCATACGGAAAGATGATGGGAACGGCCCACGAAACAGAAGACGTGTCCGTCGCACGGCGGATCGCTGCACGGTCGGATCGACCTCAAATGCCGGGAACTGAACGCATGGACGCCACACCAGCCCACGAGATCCATGTCGACGGACATGGCAGCAGCCGCGCCGCCCCGCTGGACACCGGCGCGCGGCTGTCGCATGCACTGCTCAGCTACCTGGTGGTGCTGATCGCTGCGCTGCAGCTGCTGCCGTTCGAGTTCGCGGTGCCGGAGCAGCTCCGGTTCAGCACCGCGCTGACGCCGCTCAGCACCCTGGCCTCGCTGGCAGTGTTCGTGCCGTACGGTTTCCTCACACGGCGCGCACGCACGGGCCGTGGGCAGCACACTGGCGCCGTGGTGCTCTCGGCGGCATTGCTGGCGCTGGTGCTGGAAACGGCACAGCTGTTCTCGCCGACGTCGGTGGCCTCGGTGTGGCACCTGCTGGCGGCCGTCGCCGGCGCAGCGGCCGGTGCCTGGTTGTGCGAGCGCCTGCATCACGATTCGCGTGGTGCCGCCAATGCGGTGCACGCCATGCTGCTGCAGTTGCCGCTGATGGGCCTGGCCTACCTGCTGCTGCCGTTGCTGTGGGCCAGCAGCGCCGCCGCGCTCGACGATCCGATCCGGCTGGCCCTCACGATCAGCGTCGGCCTGGCAGGCGCCTCGCTGCTCGGCTCCATCGCGCGTGCCACACGCGCCTTCACTCCCGACCGCGTCTGGTGGCTGGTGCCGGCGGTGGCGCTGGTGTGGAGCACGATCGGGTTGCTGCCATCGGTGCTCGCGGACTGGCGCGTGACCATCGTCGGCATCGCGGTCGTCACGGCCTACGCGTCCTGGCGCGGGCGCTGGTCGGCGCCGGTTGGTGTGGAGCGCCGCTACGAAGGCCCGGCGCTGCTGGCGGCCTCGCCGTTCCTGCTGATCTACTTCTTCGGCGCCAGCGTCTGGCCGCTGCACAGCCTGCGCTCCATTCCGCTGGTGCATCTCGGCATGCCGACGACCGAAGCTGGACTGGCATTGGCACTGCCGCTGCTGGAAATGGGTATCGCCGCCACGGTCCTGGGCTACATCATCGCCGAGTTCCTTGGCCGGACCGAGTCGAGTTTCGGTGAGACCAGTGGCCAGGTGTTCTTCTGGGTCTTCGGCACGCTGGTGACGAACGAAGTGGCGCGCAGCTTCTTCGGGTATGAAGGGGCCAGCCTGCTGCGTGCCGGCCTCTCACTCGGTGCGGCGATCTACGGCGCGGGGCTCTATCACCTGCAGCGCGCACACGTGAAGGTCCTCGCGCACCGGGTGCACGCGGCGCGCTGATTCCAGTCGCGTCAGCCGACGCGGCGCGACACCAGCAGCGCCGCAGTCGCACCGCAGAGCATCAACGCAGGCACGCGCAGCGGCGGCACCAGCACGAGGACCGCTACGCCGATCGCCAGCGTGATCGATTCCCACGATGGCATCGGCGCGCGCGATGGCGGCGTGGCATCCGGTGCGCTGATCATCTGCGCCAGCGGTGTCATGCCATCCACCGACGTCGCGGCGCCGGTGGCGGCGCGTGCGCTCTGCGTTGGTGATTCAAGCAGGATCAAGCCGTACCGCACCGCCGCCTCGAGTGGCGTGGATGGCAGTGGCAACGGCGCCGCAGCCACGGTGACCTGGTCGCGTGGTCTGCCGGTGATTGCAGGCAGCGAGAGCGGGGTGGATCGCGTGACCGTGCGCTGCATCACCGGAGTCGGTGTGCGGCCTCGCAGCTCACCCACCCGGGCCAGCATCAGCAGCCAGTCGTCGGCCGGGAACGAGGGCTCGAATGACTGTACGTGCGACCGGAGTGCGGCGGCCACGTCGGGAATACCGTTGCGCTGTGCCAACGCTGCACGCTGCAGCCACAGCAGCGGTTCGGTGGGGTGCAAAGAGAGGGCGTGATCGTTCGCCATCTTCGCCGCGTCGGGGTGACCGCGATGCGCCGTGTGTACGCCGAGCAGGTACAGCATGGCTGCGGAGCGGGGCAGCCTGGTGATCGCGTCGCGGATGACTTGCTCCGCATCGCTGGTGCGTCCCAGCAACTGCAGCGCGCCGCTACGCAGATACCAGGGCGAGTCGGCGTCCAGTTGCTGCGACCAGACGGCGTCCAGTTCCGCCAGCACGACGTCAGCGCGGCCGCTCTGCAATGCGCGCGTGGCGGATTCCAGCGCCAGGGCCAACTGCGTGGTGTCGGGCAGCACATCGCCGACGTCCAACCGGCCGGCCAGCGAAATCGGCGCATCGTCGCGCGGTGATGCGCCGGGCGCCGACGGCGCGGCACCCTGCGGCAGCAGCAGCGGCTCCTCGCCCACCACCGGAGGCACGCCCGTACTGACCGGGGCGGTGAGCACGGGAATGCGGAACGGCGGAATGCCGATGCCACCGCCCTGCAGCGGTGGAATCGTCATCGGCGCGCTCTGGCGTCGTGAAGGCGGACCATCAGGGGAAGGATCGGCAGGTCAGCCTCGAGAGTTGAGCCGGTCGCCTACCAGCGCCTGATCGTGCCTCGCCAGTCGCGAAACGCCGGCTCGTCCTCGAGGCGGCAGGCATCCAGCACCGCCAGCAGCCCACGCGCCACGTCGTCGATGTCGGCGTGAAAGCCGGGGCCGGCCATGTCCAGCCGGTAACGGCCGGCGTTGCCCACCACCGTGGCGATGCCGGCACGCTGCAGGTCGATGGCTGCCGCGCGCACGAACATCAGCTGGCTGGCGTAGGTGGTGGCCAGCGCATGCCCGCCACCCCGGATCTTTTCCTCGATCACGCCCAGCCAGCTGGCCTGGATCAGCGCCCGCTTCGGGCGCGCGTACGTGACCAGCTGGATCGCCGCCAGCGTCGGTCCGATCACGTCGCGCGCCTCGGCCAGCAACGACTCGACCGTCAACGCGCGCAGGTCGGCGGCGGGATCATCGGCTTCGTCGGTGAGTGTGGGTGGAATCGGCAACTCGGCGATGATCGCGCGCTCGATTCCCTGCAACGTCGGCCACTTGCCCGGCTGCCAGGCC